>JBOFCU010000294.1:0-22825 GCA_051646285.1 Beijerinckiaceae bacterium | reverse complement strand
CGTGGACAGCTCATCCTGTATGCGTCGCCGGAGTTTGTCATCAACGCGATTGAGCAGGCGCTGAATTAGCGAAATTTCGCGGAGTGGCCAGGCAGACAGGCGCATGTTGTCGGTGTGCAAATTCCCATGCTGCCAGCTTGAGCCTACCCCAACTGGGGTATGATTATGAAACGCTGTACCGTTACTCTTCGATTGATGGTGACAGCTTTGCCTTAAGCGCGAATGGGAGAACATATTGCACTGCTCAATATATTCACGATGGTCAGCAATCCGTGATGCCGCTCTCGCTATGGTCACTTTGGGATTGGTCTTCATCACCACACCTGTCATGGCCGAAGCCGGTGCATCGTCCTTCCAGCAAGCCGCAGAAATTTACAGAACGGCCACAAATGCCGGCGATGCTGACAAAATCGCAGCGCTTTATGCCCCGAACGCCGTGCTGCTTGTGCCGGGACTTCCGCCAATCGTTGGCACTGATGCGATCCGCGATCTCTTCAAGCGGAATTTCGCACTTGGCAAAAACCATATTGAATTTCTGCTCGCTCGGGCGGACAGCGGCACGGATCGGGCGGGTGTCTATTGGGAGTGGGACTCCAACATCACGCCGGCCAACGGTCCGGTCAGGGCCATGAAAGGCCGTTCATTCCTCTATTTCCGCAAACAGGGAGATCGGTGGCTGATCGCTTTTGATACCATGCAAGTTCGGCGTTGATGATGACCGTCCCGCTGGAGCAATCTACTGGCCGGCGGTGGCTGACTCTCGGGTGCTCCCTGGTAATCGTCTGTGGCATCATGCTGCCCGTCGCATTGATGGACCTAGCCGAGGCGCAGGCCCCGCAAGGCTGGCTGACAACGCCGGGGATCGTCGAAGCGTCCGGCGTGCGGACAACGTCATCGTCGTCGGGGCGTTTGGGTGTCGATGACTTCCACGTCCCTGATGTGCGTTACCGGTATCAGGTCGAGGGCAAGCTATTCCGGAACAATACGGTGTACCTTGGCAAGGGGCCCAATGGCGAGCAGGACGCGCGTGCGGCAGCGGCGCGCTATTCCGTCGGTGCGGCTGTCACGGTCTACTATAACGCCCGAGATCCCGCGCATGCCGTTCTGGATACAGATGTACACGCAAAGAACTATCATGCCGTTCTGGCGACGATACTGGGCCTTGTCGCAGGCCTCGCCTGCCTACTCCGTTTCTGGCGGCTCAGACGCAGCGAGCTTGGATTGGCGGCTGCGCCGGCACCGGTGCTTGCGCCGAAGCGGCGTTCGCGCCTCCGTTCAGCGGCCAAACGCGCGGACCGCCATGATGTGTAGCGATGACCGGAGACACGAACCTCTCGCAGGGTCGTCACTGCCGGAGCGCGCGCATCAAATGCAGCGCCATTCTGAAACCTCTCAGCATGACAACCTTTCAATGTGACGGTTCGCCATGATCAAGAAGATTGTGCGCATCGCTGGTATATCGATCGCTGCCATCGTCGCGTTTGTTTCCGGCATCGCCTTTTTCATTCACCGGCAAACTGGTCCCATCGTCGCTGTCGCTGATCGCTTCATTGCTGAAATAACTTCTGGCGATGCGAAAGCCGCCCATGCAATGATGACCGAGGAGGCAAAAGCAGCGACATCAGCGCCCGCTTTCGAGCAGATGGTCGCCAACGCCAACCTCAAGGGGCTGCGAAACGTCAGCTGGTCGAAACGGTCCTGGAGAATCGAAAAGGGTGTTGGAAGCGGCCTTACAGAAGGTTCGGCGGAGCTTGCGAGCGGCCGCAAGATCGACATCAGGATTGAGTTCGCTGCATTCGATGATGTCTGGAAGATCAAATATTTCAACGCCAGAGCGAAAAACTGATTCGTCTCGTCACGCTGCCCCCGCCCGCGGATTCCTGCCCGCCCTTTGGTCAAAGTCGTGGAGCAAAGACTGGTTGTGCCCTGCCCCCGTGACGTTGTCCCAAGTTTATCCAGTTCTGATTTCGCTCGGATGGGTGATTTTGGGTTTGTGTGACCGGAGCATCGGAATCTGGCGCGGAGTCTTTGGCGGAGCGCAGCGCCAGATCGAGAGTGCAATGCGGGCCTGTGCCAGCGTGGTGAACCGCGTTTCGTTCAGGAACTCGTCTTGCAACCGGCCATGGAATCTCTTGATGAAGCCGTTCTGCATGGGCTTGCCAGGCGCGATGTCACGCCATGCGACGCAAAAAACGAAAAACTCGAAATCCGTGCCCCGGAAAGGAATACATAAATTATCCTAAAACACCCGGAATGGGCGTCTGACGAAAGCGGGAACATCCAAGGAAGATACGTAAGTCTTGGGAATTTCGGCGCAATTTACCACGCCTGGCCTGTTGAAATTTATCATGAAAGCGATTGGTACCCTACGTCGGCATTAAACCCTTCTGGTGCGGTCAGGATAATTTATGCGGGAAACTCTCTCAAAACGTGCAAATACCGGGCCCGAGGCCGTTGGCGGCACCTTTGCCCTCTGTTGCACTTGGCTCTGATCTCAGCAGATCGCTCCAATTCGTGCGAACCGGCCTGTTGATGTGCGAGCCCGTTCCCACCAGGTTCAGCCTGAAAAAAGTGACATATTCCTTCTTCAAAGTCCAGAAATGGCGTGGAAAGTTGCGGACTAGACGCCTGATTTTTCAGCCTTGTAATAACGGATTTTCGGAGCCGTCACCCCTATGTCCCAGAAAATTCTGCACGATCTACATACAATAAACCATTGATATAGTTTGATAAAATTGTTGGTGCCCCTGGCCGGAATCGAACCAGCACTCCTTGCGGAATCCGATTTTGAGTCGGACGCGTCTACCAGTTCCGCCACAGGGGCAACGCAGGCGTTCGTTTAGGAGAACGCTCCTGTCAGGTCAATCCATCCTGCGGCAATCACTTGTCCGTTCCAAAGGAAAAAAATTCGACAAATCGAACAGATGCGATATAAGCCATCCGAGAGCCAGCATGACGATCCAGCCCACTGCCCAGACCATTCGCGAGACCGCCCGTTCCCAGACCGATGACCCCACGAGTCTGGTGGCCCGTTTTGGCGCGGATCTGCCGCTCGCTATGGATTCCGGCAGCCAGATCGCACCATGGCAAATTGCGTATCAGACCTATGGCGCGCTGAACGCCGCCAAGTCGAATGCCATTCTTATCTGCCACGCCCTCACGGGTGATCAGCATGTGGCGAACATCCACCCCGTGACCGGCAAGTCCGGCTGGTGGGAAACCATGGTCGGCCCCGGCCTGACGTTCGATACGGAGCGCTTCTTCATCATCTGCGCCAATGTCATTGGCGGCTGCATGGGCACAACCGGGCCGGCCTCGCACAATATTGGCACCGGCAAGGCTTGGGCGCTGGATCTGCCGGTTGTCACCATCCGCGATATGGTGCGGGCGCAGGCCATGCTCATCGACCATCTCGGCATCGATACCTTGTTCTGCGTTGCTGGCGGCTCCATGGGCGGCATGCAGGTGCTGCAATGGGCCTCAAGTTATCCCGAGCGGGTTTTTTCGGCCCTGCCGATTGCCACGGGAGCCCGCCATTCGGCGCAGAATATCGCGTTCCACGAAGTCGGGCGGCAGGCGGTGATGGCGGACCCGGACTGGCGCGGCGGCCGCTACCGCGATGATGACCTGTATCCCGCCAAGGGCCTCGGCGTCGCGCGCATGGCCGCGCACATCACCTATTTGTCAGAAAGCGCCCTGCACCGGAAATTCGGGCGGCAATTGCAAAATCGTGACGCGCCGACATTTTCGTTCGATGCCGATTTCCAGGTCGAGAGCTATCTGCGCTATCAGGGCGTTTCTTTTGTTGAGCGGTTTGACGCCAATTCCTATCTCTACCTCACCCGCGCCATGGATTATTTCGACCTTGCTGCCGATCACGGTGGCGTACTGGCGCGCGCATTTCACAAAACGAAAACACGCTTCTGCGTTGCCTCTTTCACATCAGACTGGCTTTTTCCGACGGCGGATTCCCGCGCCATCGTTCATGCCTTGAATGCAGCCGGTGCACCGGTTTCCTTTGTCGAAATTGCCACCGACAAGGGACATGACGCCTTTTTGCTGGACGAGCCGGAATTGTTTGCAACAACCCAGGGGTTTCTCAACGCAGCAGCGCGCGCCCGCGGCTTGCCATTGCGAGGCAACATATGAACGCGCCTTTGACCGGACCTGATGCACAATCCGCCCGCCTCGATCATATTCTGATTGCGGATATGGTCGAAAAAAATGCGCGCGTGCTTGATGTCGGCTGCGGCGAAGGCGAATTGTTATCGCTGCTCGGCGCCACCAAAAATGTTGATGGCCGGGGCATTGAATTATCCCGCGAAGGGGTGAGCCGCACCGTCTCGCGCGGGCTGGCGGTTATTCAGGGCGATGCCGATACCGATCTGGCGGATTATCCTGACGACAGTTTTGACTATGTGATTTTATCGCAGACCATTCAGGCCACCCGCAACCCGCGCCAGGTGCTGGAACAGATGCTGCGCGTCGGCCATCGCGCCATCGTGTCATTCCCGAATTTTGGCCATTGGCGCATCCGCTCGCAACTGGTGTTCCGGGGCCGCATGCCGGTGACGGAAAATCTGCCAGACACCTGGTACAACACGCCCAACATTCACTTCTGCACGATCCGCGATTTCGTCGCTCTGTGCCGCGAGGTTGGCGCGGTGACAGAACGCGCGGTTGCGCTCAATGCGGCCGGCCGGCCCATCGAGGTCAATGCACCATGGTGGTTCTGGAACCTGTTTGGCGATCAGGCCGTGTTCCTGCTGCGGCGCGGCTAGTACGGCAGGGTGCCAATGCGCTGGAAACACGTGCCTGCGGCATTCGCAGCAGGCCCCTGCCGCTTGCGGGGTGGCTGGCGATCCGCTAGCTCATGGCCGCGCGGGGCAGGTTCGCCCACAGAATTCTGGAGACATCGCTGATGACCTATGTCGTCCTCGATAACTGCATCAAGTGCAAATATATGGACTGCGTCGAAGTGTGTCCGGTGGACTGCTTCTACGAAGGCGAGAACATGCTCGTCATCCATCCCGACGAGTGCATTGATTGCGGTGTGTGTGAACCGGAGTGCCCGGCAGAAGCCATCAAGCCAGACACAGAACCGGGTTTGGAAAAATGGCTGGAACTGAACACCAGCTATTCGAAGGTGTGGCCAAACATCACGGTGAAGCGGGAATCGCCTGCCGACTCCAAGGAATTTGACGGCAAACCCAACAAGTTTGAGCAGTATTTCTCGCCCAACCCCGGTGAGGGCGACTGATACGGGAAGCCGCAGGCAGCGCGGCGATATCAAAACGCTTGCGAAATGAAATTGCCCTCGCATCGTTAACGATTTCTGAAGATTATCGGCTATGCCATGGCTGCATGGACGCATTTCCATTGATTTTCAGGCATTTTTGCTATATGTGTCATTTCAGCAGTCGATCAAACCCGTCCATCGCGGCCAAAAGCGATAATACGGTCCTCACAGGGCCATTCCGCATCTTGAACCAAGACCTGATCCGGTCCGCCGGCGGTAATCTCTTCTGCTTTGTCGACACTTGCACCAGGTGCTTTCGCATCTGGGGAGCCTAACTCGTTCTCGTCCGCTGGCATCAGTGGCGGAACCTCACGGAGCCGGAGCAAACATGACCGTTGCAAAGAAGAACACCCTACGTCACGGCTACAAGAATGGCGAATATGTGGTGTACCCCTCCCATGGCGTCGGCCGCATTGTGTCGGTCGAGGAACAGGAGGTTGCCGGTTTCAAGCTTGAGCTTTTTGTCATCACCTTTGAAAAGGACAAGATGACGCTGCGGGTTCCCACTGCGAAGGCTCAGCAGGTTGGTATGCGCAAGCTTGCCGATGGCCCCATCATTGATCGCGCGCTCGACATTCTCACCGGCCGCGCCCGGATCAAGCGCACCATGTGGTCGCGCCGTGCGCAGGAATATGAAGCGAAGATCAATTCGGGCGACCTGATTGCGATCTCCGAAGTGGTGCGCGACCTTCACCGCTCCGAGTCGCAGCCGGAACAATCCTATTCTGAGCGCCAGCTTTATGAATCGGCCATGGATCGCGCGGTGCGCGAAATCGCCGCAGTCCGCAAGATCACGGACAAGGAAGCCATGAAGGCGATTGAAGAAAAGCTGGCCAAGGCCCCCAAGCGCGGCGCCAAGGGCGCTGAGGGCGAAGGTGAGGATGCACAGGAAGAAGAAGCCGCATAATCAGGCACTTGTTCTCTTTCAGACGGCATGAACACGATTGAAAAACCCGGCCTGGTGCCGGGTTTTCTTTTTCGCACTTTTTTCCGCTACCGCGCGGGAACCGGTGCGGGCATGATGCGTTTCACCATCGCCCACGAAACTGTGTTCGCAGTCTCGCTTGAGTTCTGCTCCACTTTCATGGGACCGTGTGTCCTGATCAATACGCATGATCTGACTGCTGATGCCCTTGAAGCTTTGGGAGTTGAGAATGACTAATGCCGATCTGCTGCATCGCCAGCTCGTGCGCGCCGCTGTCGCGGCTCCCTATCTGGAGCGAGAGGAAGAGCATCAGCTTGCCCTGCGCTGGCGCGATCATCGCGATGAAAAGGCCCTGCACCAGATCACCGCCGCCCATATGCGGCTGGCGATTTCCATTGCTGCCCGCTTTCGCCATTACGGTCTGCCGATCAGTGACCTGGTGCAGGAAGGCCATATCGGCCTGATGGAGGCTGCCGCCCGGTTCGAACCGGAGCGGGACGTGCGCTTTTCCACCTATGCAAGCTGGTGGATCAGGGCTTCGATTCAGGAGTATGTGCTGCGCAACTGGTCGATTGTGCGTGGCGGCACAAGCTCTGCGCAAAAATCCCTGTTTTTCAATCTGCGCCGGTTGAAGGCGCAGTTGGGCCGGGAATTTCCTGACGACAACCAGCGTGAACTCACGGCCCGGATTTCCGAGACGCTTGGCGTGTCGGTGAAGGATGTGCAGACCATGGATGCCCGCTTTTCCGCGCCGGACACATCCATGAACGCGCCGATTTCGGATGAGGATGGCAGTGCATCGTTCGGGGACCTGATCCCTGATACCGCGCCGCGCCCGGATGATGTGGTGGAAGAATCGATGGACGGCTCGCGCCGCAAGGCGTGGCTGGCGGCGGCTCTGCGCGCCCTGTCTGACCGGGAACTGCATATTCTGCGCCAGCGGCGTCTGATCGAAGATCCGGCCACGCTGGAGGCAATCGGAGCAGATATGGGCATTTCCAAGGAGCGCGTGCGCCAGCTCGAAAGCCGTGCGCTCGACAAGCTCAAGCGGGCTTTGGTAGCGATCAATCCCCGCCTCATCCCCGGTGCAAATTTCACCTCCGCGCAGGAACCGGTCGTTTAGGGCGGCTATTCGCTGATGATTTTATAGGATTCGCCGCTGCGCACCGCAGCGGCGTTGGCCAAACCGTTGATCACGAGAAAGCGCTCCAGCCCGCGCTCACCCCCCGTGGCCATGCGCTCTGCCATGTCAGCAGCATCTCCGCCATTTGATTTGACAATAGCAATGCGTGTCTGACGCGCCTGACGCGCCTCATCCCCCGCCAGCCGCCGGAAACTTGCGAATGACTCGAGGAAAGCCGCGTCAGCCTCAGGCGTAAGCGTCTGTGCCGAGTAGAGCAGCCGGTAGACAATGGCATCCGAGCGGATCACGCCGATCCGGTACGCCCAATCCTTGCTGCGGCCAATGCCGGTTGCGCCCTGAAAGCCGCCAACAGTGATCGGGCGGATCGCCTCCATGGTGACGCCATCCAGCAAACCCGATTGCAGGTAATTTTCCAACGTCTGGCCCGGCTCGATCGCCACCCGGTCAAACCGCATGGCCTGCTGGCCGGATGCCCCCCGGCCAATCACCGCCGTGCCACTGCCTTCCAGCACAAAGCCTTCCGGTGCCGTGAAAGCCACCCCAAGCACAGGATGCAGATACCGGCGCCCGCGCACAAAGCCGTCGGCCTGCTCTTCGCCATAGGCCATGCCATCGATGGCCCTCAACCAGGCTTCCCGGCTCGCCTCGCCCTGCCCCGGTGAGCCAATCTGCCGTGCCGCAGCCGTCGCACGGTTGACCCGCTCCGGGGTCGTCGGATGCGTCGCCAGAAAATCGACCTTGCCTGTGCCGCCATTGCGCAGGCCCTGATGACGCCCGAGCGAATTCAGAAAACGCACCGCGCCATAAACATCATAGCCCGCTTTTGCCAATGCGCGCACGCCAATCTCGTCAGCATCGAGTTCCTGTTGACGCGAAAAGCTCGCCAGCGTCAGGCGGGTATTGGCTTTGGCCTGCGCGCCCCGGTCCGGATCCTTGAGCAATTCACTGCTGACCCGGCTGACCAGATCACCCTGCTGTTCCACATCCAGCCGCGCCGAGGAGTGATTGGCAGTCACATGCGCGATTTCATGGGCAATGACGGCTGCCACTTCCGAAGTGTCATTCGCCAGTGCCAGCAACCCGCGGGTCAAGTAGATGCGGCCACTTGGCAGGGCAAAGGCGTTGATAGCCTGATTGTTGAGGATGGTAACACGATAATCGAGGCCGGGCCGTTCACTGGCTGCACCGACCCGCCGGACGATCTCCGCCAGCACGGACTCCGCCTGTGCGCTGCGATAAGCGCCGCCATAAGCAGCGAGCAACTGGCCATGCAACCGGTCATCCCCGGCCGGAACACCTGTAAGCCGCGGTGCAGACGTGGGCAGCACCAGCGGCTTCAGCCCCTCGTCAGGTTTGATCGGTTCTGCCGTGATACAGGCCGCGAGCATCAACACGCAGCCAAACGCGATTGATGCCCGCATGGCTGCGTGCCTGACCGCCGGCGGTATGGACACAAGCCACCGCACGTTGACTGCCCCCTCAATCATCCACTTCGATCTGCGCAGCCGAGACCACATCAATTTGCGGAGCCAGCCGCCCGGCGATGATACCACGCACCCGAACCGTCTTGTCTTTCAGCGCAGACAGCGAAATTCCGGCTTTTTCGAGGACAGCCCGCTGCCTGCGGCTGATCGTAACGGAGAAATCGCGGGTAAAATACTTGCCATAGTTAACATAGGTGCGCTGCGGGCGCGCATTGACTGACACAACCTTGCCTTCCACCAGCGCATAGCGGCCGGCCAGCGCCTTGAGCGCATCGGTTTCTCGCGCCGCCAGCACACGCATGGCAGGTTCGCGCCAAAGGCCGAGCTTCTCGCTGCGGGCTGTCATTTCCAGCCTAAGCAGACCCCGCTGGCACGCCTCATTGGAATCTGTCGGCAACACCCGCGCCAGCCCGCTGCCCACCAGTCTATGATGCAATGATTCCGTTTCGGATACGAAACGTCCATGAATGGTGATGCGGCCCCAGCGATCCTCAAACCCCTGCCCTGCGTCGATCACAATATCCTTGCCGGCCATCTCGGTGCGCAGGCTCGCCAGATGCCGCGTCCACATGGGTGCAGGCAAGGTATCTGCGCCCAGATCAATCCCTGGCAGCCGCGCCAGCCGCCCGTCAGACAAACGCAATTCGCCGCGATCCGTCACCGCCGAGACATGGGCTGCCACCGGCTTTTCAGGCAGGCAGGCGTTGCTGGCCTGTGCGCCTCCCGCAGCAGAAAAGGCTATGAATGCGCAGGCAAGACAGATCTGGAACCGCGACCGCATGATCCGGCGCGCGGTCATTGGCAGCAGGCGGCGCTTTATACCCATCCCATCAATTCGCGGCGCACCACCGCCTCGATCACGTCGATGCCGTCATCGCTGTCGTTCAGGCACGGCACATAAGCGAATTTTTCGCCGCCATTGTGCATGAACTCCTCGCGATTTTCTTCCTCGATCTCCTCCAGCGTTTCGAGGCAATCGGTGGTGAAGCCCGGCGCGATCACGAGAATATTTTTTACGCCCTGTTTGGGCAGTTTCGCCATCGTCTCGATCAAATAGGGCTGCAACCAGGGATCATTGCCGAACCGTGACTGGAAGCAGACCATGAATTGCTCGCGGGTCAGGCCAAGCTCTTCACGCAGCAGCCGTCCGGTTTTCTGGCACTGGCAATGATAGGGATCGCCCTTGGTCAGATATTCCTGCGGCACGCCATGAAACGAGGCCACGATCATATCAGGCTTGAAATCGATATCCGCCATTTTGGCGCGCACAGTTTTGGCAAGCCGCTCAATATAGGTTTTGTCATCATGCCACGGCGGCGCCACCCGCACCGTGGGCTGCCAACGCATGCGTTTCAAGGCGTCGAAAGCCTTGTCACAGGCGGTGGCCGTCGTGGCCGCCGCATATTGCGGATAAAGCGGCACCAGCAAGATCCGGTCGCATCCCTGATCGAGCAGCGCCTGAATACGCGATGCCGTCGTCGGGTTGCCGTAACGCATACCATAATCAACGATGATGCGATCATCGAGCGGCGCAAGACGCTCCGCCAGTTTTTCCGCCTGCGAACGGGTGAAGGTGCGCAGCGGCCCTTCATTTTTTTCATTGTTCCAGATCGAGGCATAATCGCGCCCCTTGGATTTTGGCCGCACGGTGAGAATAATGCCATTGAGGATTGGCCACCAGAACCAGGTGGGCTTTTCGATCACGCGCTTGTCAGACAGAAATTCCTTGAGATAGCGCCGCATCGACCAATAATCGGTGCCATCCGGCGTGCCGAGTTGCAGCAGCAGCACGCCGATCTTGCCGAATTTCGGCATGGGATGATCCACCGGCCACGGCGCCGGCCGGATCCCCGCATTTACCTGACGTGCAATCTCGTTCATCTCTGTCCTGCAATCATTGTTTTGCGGTTGTTACCGGTGGATTGTGCAGACTGGCAGCACAATTACACACTCATACCCAGCGCCTGCATATACAATTCAAGGATGGCTTCTTCCTCCTTGCGCTCGGCATGATCCTTGCGGCGCATCGTCACAAGTTTGCGGATCGCCTTGGTATCAAAACCCGACCCCTTCGCTTCCTTGTACACATCACCAATATCGGCAGCGAGTGCACGCTTTTCTTCTTCCAGCCGTTCAACCCGTTCTATGATGGATTTAAGCTGATCGGCGGCAACGGAATCGGCCATATTTTTTCTCCAGAGAAGTCAAGATCAATGCTGTGGTTTGCTTTTTTCAAACGCGGCTTTTTTATCCGCATCGGCCTGTGTTTGATGCAGTGCCTTCCAGTCCTCATAGGGCATGCCATACACATGCATGCGCGTATCGTCCTTTGTCAGCGGCACACCGGCGGCGTCTGCCGCGTCCTTCATCCAGTTGGAGAGGCAGTTGCGGCAGAAACCGGCGAGATTCATCATGTCGATATTCTGCACATCCGTACGGTCGCGCAGGTGCGACACAAGGCGGCGAAATGCCGCCGCTTCCAGTTCCATCATGGTCTTGTCATCAGTCGCGCTCATGGCTGAACCTCCAGATAGGGCGTCGGTGCACGGTGAATCCGCCCGGCTGCGCGGCTAACATAAGTGCGCTTCACATGCAGGGAAGGGTCTGCAACCAAAGGCATGAGCACGCTGGCCAGCCGCTCGCCCCAACGGATGGCGTCAGAGTGCGTGGCGATCAAATCCTGGCGTACCTCGATCAGCGCATGAGCCAGCCCGTTGCGGGTGGCATGCTGATCCATGGTGTCGCCTTTCAGCGCACCATCATAGGGTTCATTGTCGCCGACAATCAGATCAGGCTCAGCATGCAGCGCCTTCAGGAACGGAACAGGCAGACGCGGATCGGAATCCCACAGAATGGTCACATGCCATGGGCGCGGCTCACCCTTCCACGCCGGTGTGAAAGAATGCATGGCCACGATCACCGGCACGATGCCAGCCGCGTCAAACGCCGCAAGCTGCGCCCGGATCGCCTGTTCATAGGGATCATAAAACACCCGCAACCGGCGCGCGACTTCCGCAGCATCAACATCGCGGTTGCCGGGAATGATCGCGCCGTCGGACAGCCGCATAACCAGCGTCGGATCATCGCGCCCGCGGTTGGGATCAATCAGCAACCGGGAAAACTGCGTCAGCACTGCCGGGGCATTCAGCGCCTGCGCCATCGCCCGCGTCGCTGCCGCTGCCCCGATGTCGTAGGCAATGTGCCGCTGCAACTGGGCCGGGTCCAGCCCCAAAGTGCCATAATGTGCAGGCATGGCGTTGGCGGCATGATCGCACAAAAGCAGCACACCCGATTCCAGCGCGCCAGCGATGGTAACAGCCGGCACGGCGGGATGATCGTCAGGCGTGAAAACGGTGTGCATGGAAAATATCAGACCAGACCAGCCGGAGCGGGCCATCAGCGAAGACAAGAGCGGCAATGAGGATGCTGTCGCGAGTTGCCATAGACCGGGCCGCATCGCAATCATGCGCGATCATGATTCGCGAGCCATCCCGGTGAAAATGCCGCGCCTGCCTCACACCGCCCTGCTGCCGCGTGCCGGCCACGCCATAACAGCCCTGCTCACGCTGGGCCTGTGTGCTGTTGCCACACCGGCCAAAGCCGATTTGCGCCTGTGCAACATGACCACAAGCCGCATTGGCATCGCCCTTGGTTACCGCGATGCCCAGGGCTGGATCACCGAGGGCTGGTGGAACATCTCCGCCAATGCCTGTGAAACCCTGCTGAAGGGTCAGTTGGCCGCCCGCTTCTATTATATCAACGGCGTCGATTATGACCGCGGCGGGGAATGGAGCGGCAAGAGCTTTCTGTGCACCCGCGACCGGGAGTTCACCATCCGTGGCGCGGAAAACTGTCTGGCGCGCGGATTCGACCGCACCGGCTTTTTCGAGATTGATACGGGCGAACAGAAAAGCTGGACCATTCAGCTGATGGACCCGAACCGCCCGGCAACACAGGCGCCAGCCGCACCAAGGCAATAAGCGTTGAAGATGATAACTGCGGGGCAATCGGGGCCGGTCGTCGCAGCCAAAGTGGATCCGATTCGCGGTTCCAATATCGCGGATCAGATATCCCGGCCGTCCACTTGCACGGACAACTTCTCTTCCGTTTCTTTCAGGGTCGGCTGCTGCGGATAAATCTCCAGTGCCTTGCGGATCATTTGCAACGCGCGCTTGCGGTCTCCTTCCGCCAGCAGCATCTGGCCAGCCCCGGCCAGCGCGCCGAAATGGCGCGGCTCAATAGCCAGCGCAGCGCGCATATCATTCATCGCCCGTTCCAGATCACCCAGCAGATACAGCGCGGTAGCCCGGCGGTTGTAGGCTTCCGCCCAGTTCGGCTCGAGCGTGATGATCCGGTCCAGCAGTTCGATAGCCTGCGGCAAATCGCGGTCCTTTTCGGCGAAGGCTTCGGTCGCACGGCTCATCAGCAAATCGGCAGTATCGCTGCCGGAGCGTGACAAGCGCCGCTCGACCAGATCAGCGATACGCTTGGCTTCCTGCTCAGTCTCGGCCTTCACCAGCCGCTCAAACAGGGAATCGAGGCTGGCCCGGCCCAGATCAGACCCCGGCTGCGTTGTACCCGCACCCTTGCCCGGCTCGGATGCAGGCGCATCGGACTTCGGTGCATCTGGCCGCGGCATCGCAGGCCGCGGCGATTGCGCAAAAGCAGGCTGGGCAGCCACAAGGGCAGCACCAGCCAACAGCAGGGAAACGATGCGCAAACCCATTCGCAGCCTCATCATCGAAGAAAGCTAGCGTGACAGCACGTGTTCGTCAAAAGAATGGCGATCACATCGGCGCAAACGAAAACCGCCCGGATCCATGATCCGGGCGGGTTCATCAATGCAATTCATTCTGCGCCGTGGGCTTAGCCCTGGCGGGCCTTGAAGCGGCGCTGCGTCTTGTTGATGACGTAAACGCGGCCACGGCGGCGGACGATCTGATTGTCGCGATGGCGCGAGCGCAGCGACTTGAGAGAGTTACGAACTTTCATCGTCTTGATCCTGTCATCCAGCCCCGCTTATGCAGCGTGGCCGGGTTAAAATAGATGGCGTGGCGGCGATAGACCGCGTGACCTCGCTTCTGTCAAGGCCAAAAGCCCATTTTGCCGCTGCATCCAGCCATTTTGGTGCCCAAACGCCGGTCTGATAGCTAAAAAATCGTGCGGGCCACTGGCTATGCGCAAACCGGACAGCCGCCGTTCCTCTGGACGTTTCCGGCCAGTGACCAAGATACCGGACGATGAGATCAACACACACAGTATGCACAATCCCGCACGACGCCTTGGGCCGAGCGCCTTTCAATAACAGATTGGGGGGCGAGCATCAGCACGGCCAGCGGCCGCCTGCCGGCATGGCTAGGATTTGCCAGACCACGGCCATAGCATGACCAAAGCCATGAGCGGAACATTGCGGGTCATTCTGGGTGATCAGCTCACCCATGACATGGCCGCGCTCGCCAGCGCTGACCCGAAAACCGACATCATTCTCATGATGGAGGTGGCAGACGAAACGGCTTATGTAAAACATCACAAGCATAAAATTATTCTCATTCTCAGCGCCATGCGCCATTTCGCCGGAGAATTGCGCGCGCGCGGACTGACCGTCGATTATGTGCAGCTGGATGACAAGGAGAATACCGGCAGCCTGACCACTGAGGTGCAGCGCGCCGTCGCACGCCATCACCCCGCCCGTATTATCATCACAGAGCCGGGCGAATGGCGCGTGTTGCAGATGATTGAAGGTTGGCACGCAGCCACAGATATTCCCGTTATTATCCGGGATGATGACCGCTTCTTAAGCGCACGGCAGAATTTTTCCGCATGGGCGCAAGGCCGCGAGCAGTTGCGCATGGAATATTTCTACCGCGAGATGCGCCGCAAGACCGGCTATTTGATGGAAAACGGCAAGCCCGCAGGCGGCGAATGGAATTACGATGCCAGCAACAGAAAACGCCTGCCCGGCAATCATGTTCTGCCAGCCCGCAGCCGCTTCGATCCCGACTCAATCACGCAAGCCGTCATGGCACTCGTCAACGCGCGCTGCGCCGGTCATATTGGCAAGAGCGAAAATTTCGGCTGGGCCGTCACCCGTGCCAATGCCCTGAAAGCGCTGGATTATTTTATTCGAGATTGCCTTGCAGGCTTTGGCGATTTTCAGGATGCGATGCGTTCTGGCGATGATTTTTTATATCATGCCACCCTGTCACCCTATCTGAATTGCGGACTGTTGACGCCACGCGAGGTCTGCGACCGGGCTGTCGCGGCCTATCATGCCGGTGCAGCCCCCCTTGCTGCTGTTGAAGGGTTTGTCCGCCAGATCATCGGCTGGCGCGAATTTGTGCGCGGACTTTATTGGCATGTCATGCCCGGCTATGGTGACAGCAATCATTTTTCTGCCACGGCACCGCTGCCTGATTTTTTCTGGACTGGCAGGACGGACATGCACTGCATGGCCGACGCCCTGCGCAACACCATCGAAAATGCCTACGCCCATCATATTCAGCGCCTGATGGTGATCGGCAATTATGCCTTGCTCGCCGGCCTCGATCCAAAAGCGGTGCAGGAATGGTTTCTGCTCGTTTATGCCGATGCTTATGAATGGGTCGAATTGCCGAATGTCCATGGCATGGCGCTGCATGCTGATGGCGGCCTGCTGGCGTCCAAGCCCTATGCCGCATCCGGTGCCTATATCAACCGCATGTCCAACTATTGCGGCCAGTGCGCCTATGACGTCAAAAGCCGTACAGGGCCAAAGGCCTGCCCGTTCAATATTTTATTCTGGCAATTTCTTGACCGCCACCGCAGCTATCTGTCGAAAAATCCGCGCATGGCCAATCTCATCCGCAATCTTGACCGGGCGCCGAAAGAGCCCGCGCAGGACACGCTGTTCTAAGTCATGGCGCGTTACGCAACAGGCGTGCCCTTGGAGCAGCGGCACCATATTTCGCGATGCTGAGCTGCAAAAATAAGAGCGGGCAAAAAACAAGCCCCGGAGTCGCGGCTAAACCTGCGACATCCGGGGCTTGCGAATTGGTGGGCGCGACAGGGATCGAACCTGTGACCCCTACCATGTCAAGGTAGTGCTCTCCCGCTGAGCTACGCGCCCGTCCGGCTGTTAAAAGCCCGGCATGCGCGGGGCCTATAGCCGCTGCCTGCGCCAGTGGCAAGCTGAAACCGGCTGGTGCGGCTGTCAGGCCGCCTGCTGCAACATCCGGCCAACCTCGTTGACGAGATCCTTGAGGTGGAAGGGCTTGGAGAGAACCTTCGCATCCTTGGGCGCACGCGAATCGGGATGCAGCGCCACGGCGGCAAAGCCGGTGATAAACATCACCTTGATATCAGGATCGAGTTCGGTGGCGCGGCGGGCCAGTTCGATGCCATCCATCTCCGGCATCACAATGTCTGTGAGGAGCAGTTCGAACGGCTCTTCACGTAAACGGTCATAGGCCGAAAGCCCGTTATCATAAGACGAAACGACATAGCCGGCGTTTTCCAGCGCCTTCACAAGGAAGCGGCGCATGTCATTGTCATCTTCAGCAAGCAGAATCTTCGCGTTCATGGTCGGCCAATCGCGGTGTGTGTTGCGCTGGATCAGATTGCGCCGGGGCAGAGCCGCCCGCAACGCAGGCCCTGAGCCCCTGCACATCAAAAAGCATTTTAAACGCGATACAATGGTAACCAAAGGACCGCGACACCCCCTATGTAGCGCCAAGCCCGTAAACAGGGGATGAAAATCTGATCAATCCTTGTGTGGACAGACGGGTGCAACTCACTAAATTTGCACCATGACGATGAGCGAGACAGAAAGCACCGATCCGGGGTTTGATATCTGGCGGCCTGTTCAGGCCCGTATCCCCCTCGTTTTCTCTTCGCCGCACTCTGGCCGGGAGTATCCCGCCGCATTCGTCAGCGAATCGCTACTGCCCGCCGATGCCCTGCGCCGCTCCGAAGATGCCTACATTGATGACCTGTTCCGCAGCGTGGTCGATTTGGGCGCACCCTTGATCCGCGCCCGCTTTCCCCGCGCCTATCTTGATGTGAACCGTGAGCCTTATGAGCTGGACCCGCACATGTTTGAAGGGCGCCTGCCGCCATTCGCCAACACACGCTCCCTGCGCGTGTCCGGCGGGCTGGGCACCATCCCGCGCATCGTGGGCGAGGCGCAGGAGATATACCGGCGCAAGCTGCCCGCCGCCGAGGCTGTCCGGCGGATTGATGCGCTCTACAAGCCATACCATGCCGGACTGCGCAGTCTGATTCACGATGCACACGCGCGGTTTGGCTTTGTAATTCTGGTGGATTGCCACTCAATGCCATCTTCCAGCTTTGCCGCACATGACACCCAGCGCGCCGATATCGTGCTGGGGGACCGCTATGGCACGAGTTGCGCGCCGCTCCTCACCGAGTTTCTGGAGATGGGATTGCGCGGCATGGGCTATGCCGTGTCCCGCAACAAACCGTACGCCGGAGGTTTCATTACTGAACATTACGGCCAGCCCGCCCGCGACCGTCACGCCATCCAGATCGAAATCAACCGCGCGCTGTATATGAATGAGCAGACGCTGGAACCCCATGACGGTTTCCTGCGGCTCGCTGCCGATCTGGCTGGAGCCATGCGCGCGCTTGGACAGGCCCCGCTGGCCCTTCTGGCCGGCGCACAATGGGCTGCCGAATAAGGCCCGTCCGCATCGAATCCCAAATCAGCATAAAAAAAGGCCGCTGATTTTCACCAGCGGCCCAAGTCTAGGGAGGAAACGCCCAAGAAGGGCAGCGACACGATGCTCAGCACCATGCCGCACTGCAATAATATGCATGTGCACCGCACAAAAAGCAAGACCGTTTTATGCTACCCGCGAAAAAAGTTTAGGCTTCAACTTTGGTCGGAAGTGATCGGTGTGCAAAACTATATTAAGTAATATCAGATACTTAAAATATATATTCCAAACTCTGAAGCCATGCACTGAACGCTCGGCTGCTGTGCATGTCTATACAAAACTGCATTATACAGCCCGCGCTGGATGCCGGTCGGGCACCGTGAGATAGGCACCGAGCGCCAGCGCCAGAAATGCCGCCAGCACGGCCATCACCGCCGCATACGCTGAAGCCGGATAGGCGCCGGATGCCGCGCGCGGAAACTGATTGACCAAAAGCCCGGTCAGAAACTGCATGGAGAAGGCGTTGCTCATATTGCAGAGGTTCAGCAGCGTCAGCCCCCGCCCGGTCAGGTGCGGCGGAAACAGCATCCGCGCATGGGCCATCATCAGCGGCGCGTAGGCGAGGCCGAAACCAAAGATCGCAAACCACACCGGTAGCCAGCCCTGCGGAATGTGAAACAGCGCAGCATACAGCAGCGCGGCCAATGACATGGCGCCGCCAGCCAGCAGCGGCTTCTTATAACTTTTCACCGCCCGTTCGACCGGCCCCCAGACAAACAGCCCGACAATATGGCCAAGCACAAGCCACAGCAGCGTGTTGCCGCGCGCCTGCAGATCCATGCCATAGACATCAGCCAGCCACGGCCCGCCCCACAGCCCCGCCACTGTAGCGAAGCCCGGATAGGTGATGCCCACCAGCAGCGCCATCGGCCAGAAGGATTTCACCCGCGTCGGTTCGGTCAGCCCGCCCAGCAGCCCGGTCTTTTTTGCATCCGCCGAGATGTCATCCGCAGCGAGCACGACAATCATCGACAGGGCGGATACAATCGCCACGACGCCCACGAGCAGAAATGCATTGCGCCAGCCCATGGCTGCCGTCACCACCGCCAGCGGCGTGGTTGCCGCCAGCGTGCCGAGATTGCCAATCGCCAGATGCAGCCCCGTCAGCGAGGCAAAGCGCTCGGGGGGAAAAGCCTTGTTGTAGATCAGCAGCGGCGCCATCAAAAAGGTCGAGCAGCCCAGTCCCAGCACCAGCCGCCCTGCCACCAGCACCCACAGGCTGTGGCCGTATGAGAAAATCACCGTCCCGAGCAGGATAAATACGGTGGACCAGATCATCACCTTTTTCGGCCCGATGCGGTCCAGCGCAATGCCAAGCGGAATTTGCGCTGCGGCGAATGCCAGAAAAAATACGCTGGACAACAGGCCGACATCGGCCGCGGTCAGCGACAACTCACGCGCCAGATCAGGCGCCACGACACCCATGGCGTTGCGTGAAAACTGGCTGATGGTGTAGGCGCCCGCCAGCACGGCCACGAGGAGAAAAGCGCCCGTGGTCCGGGCTTTGGCTGTGTCAGTCACGCGAAAAATTCCATTCCCGGACGATCCGTCCGTCCAGCGGGCGCCCGCGTAAACCAGAAGCCAGCATGCGCTATGCCGCCCGCATGGACATTTCTAGCGCAGTTCGTCATGAGAAGCGCGCATCTTTTAGCCATCGCCCCTTGAGTGCTGCGCATGACCTTCAGCCCCGTTGACCTCAACCGCTTCCTGCATGATCTGGCCGACGCATCCGGCACGGCGATCCTGCCCTTTTTCCGCTCGCGCTTGTCGGCGGAGGATAAGTCTCATGGCGGCGTGTTTGACCCGGTGACAGAGGCCGACAAGGCCGCCGAAGTCGTGATCCGCCGCATGATCCAGTCCCATTTCCCAACCCACGGCATTCATGGAGAAGAATTCGGCATTGAAAAATCCGGGGCGGAGTTTTCCTGGATCATTGACCCGATTGATGGCACCCGCGCCTTTATTTCCGGCCTGCCCGTGTGGGGCACGCTGATCGGCCTGGCCCGCAATGGCGCGCCAGTGCTGGGCTTGATGGATCAGCCCTTTACCCGCGAACGGTTCTGGGGCGATGGCCACAAATCCCACTGGCGCGGCCCGGGCGGCGAGCGCACATTGCTGGTGCGCGAAACCGCAACATTGGCGAACGCCACGCTGATGACGACGACGCCAAAATTATTCACTGGCGCAGAGGCGGATTTATATCAGGCGCTTGAGCGTGAGGTGAAACTCGCCCGCTATGGCTGCGATTGCTACGCCTACGCCATGGTAGCAGCAGGCCATGTCGATTGCGTGATCGAAACCGGATTGAAGACGGTCGATATTCTGCCGCTCATTCCGATTATTGAAGGGGCGGGTGGCATTGTCACGGACTGGGAAGGCAACGCGCTGAAAGATGTGGGCGATGCTGCCATCCGGGCGCTGGCCTGCGGCGACAAACGCGTGCATGAACAGGCCTTACACATCCTCGCGCGCTGAAAAATTCTCTAATTGCTCCGGCAGGGCCGACCCCGGAACAAAAGCATCAAATGCAGCCCAGAATTGTGAGCGCAGCGCGTCATTTTCCATGAGGATTTCGTGCCGTGCGCCGGGCAATGTAATGGCGCTGCCAGCCTTGAGCCGCAGGGCGAACCGCTCCACCGCCGGCGTTGAGACAATGTCGTCCGCCCCTGCCGCAATCACCAGCACCGGCGTGAGAATCTCCAGCGGATAACGCAGGCCGGCAAAAATCTTCATCTGCCCAAAACAGGCCGCTACCCAGCCAATGGTGGGATCACCAATCGCGAGGTGAGGATATTGCCCCGCCACATCCGCATTGCGCGCATAGCGCAGCGGATCGGAGGACAGCGGGTTGCCCTTGAATGGCCGCGTGGCAATAGAGGTGGCACCGCCGCCGGGCACATAACTTTTACCGCGCCCCAAAGCACGCAGACTGCGTGCCAGCCACAAGGCTGAATTGGGCTGCGGCACAGTGGCGATGCCGATCATCGGCGCTGTTGTCACCAGCCGCTCCACCGGCAGCCTTTTGCCATGCAGCGCGGTGAGTGCAATCGCACCACCCATGGAATGGGCGAGGCCAAACCACGGCTGCGGCATATTTTCCGCCTGCGCCCATGCCACGAAAGCCTGCACATCAAGGCCGAAATCACTGAAGCGCCGGACATGGCCGCGCCGCGCATCCCTTGTCAGCCGCTGCGAGCCGCCCTGCCCGCGCCAATCCAGCGTGGCGACATGAAAGCCGCGCCCGCGCAATTCTTCCACCACCTCGAAATATTTTTCGATAAATTCAGCCCGCCCCTGCATCAGCAGCACCGTGCCACGCACGCTGTCGCCGCGCGCGGGCCAATGAGCAGCCCGCAGACGCACACCGTCGCGGGCAAACAGCCATGCCACCTGCGCCCCATCCGGCACCGCATTGCCGGGTGTCGCCCACAGCTGCGCCGCATCAGCGCCCGGCACGGCGGGTCCGGCCACGGCAGGCTGGCCCGTGGCAGCCGAATCGGGAAGAGGCTCATCGCGCATGGGCCACCTTATCGCCCGCAGGCGATGAAAAAACCCCCACGGAAAAAACCCATTCGAAAATCACAAAAACGGGTCTTGAAAAGCCATCAGCACCCGCCCACCTCAGGAGTGTGCCGGCCATTTGGCGGCACATATCCGCACCGTCCCGCCGCTTCAGGGGGACGAGGCCATCTCGCTAACGCACATGGAGATTGCAATGCGTCACTATGATCTGACTCCCCTCTACCGGTCCACCATCGGCTTTGACCGCCTGTTTTCGGCGCTCGACCAGTTCGCATCGAGTGAACCGGCCCCGACCTATCCGCCCTACAACATCGAGCGCACCGACGAGAATGCCTACCGCATCACCGTTGCTGTGGCCGGGTTTGGCGAGCAGGAACTGGCTGTCGAGCTGAAGGAAAATGCGCTCACCGTGAAGGGCGAGAAAAAAGCCGAAACGCCGAAGAATATCGAAGTGCTGCATCAGGGCATTGCCGCCCGCGCTTTCGAGCGCCGCTTTCAGCTTGCCGACCATGTGCAGGTGACAGCCGCGAAACTCGAAAACGGCCTGCTGCACATCGACCTCGTGCGCGAGGTGCCTGAGGCGAAAAAGCCGCGCATGATCCCGATCGGCGCGTCCAACACGCAGGCGAAAACGATCGAGCAGATCGCGGCTTAAGTCCGCGTCTGAGCTTTCATGGATTGAGACCCTGTGAATGCGAAACGCCCCGGAAACGGGGCGTTTTTATTAAATTGGCCTAATACTGCGCATAGCAAAGTGATTCAACAGTCCAGTTTTATTTTCTAAAAAAACACGGTAATCGTCCCAATGAATTTTCAAAGGGATCGTCCTGCATCCTTTGTCTAAGTAATCGCCATTAAATTTGCAGGCTTCGACCGCACTCAAATCAACTCCAAATTTTTTATGCCACTCCGAAATCCAATGATTCATTAAATTAACCGCTTCGTCTTTACAAATCGAAACATGTGACCTAACTTCAGAATGAATCTTACACACCTCATTAAAGTACTGTTTCGCGCCCTCGATGAGGTCTACTGGAGAGCCAATTTGTAGAATTTCTTCTCTAATTTCAGGGTCAAATCGATTATCCATACTGTCCGCAGTAAAATTTGCACTCCCAAATATAACTACTTTTCCCGTATCCATGCTTCTAGAAAATCCGATTCCTGCGGTTGAAATCGGCGCTGAACGATGTTGAGAGAAATTCCTAATCTCAGACATGAAACGCACGAAAAAGTTAGATTTTTCTGCGCTTTGAAATAAATTCTTCACATAATCTACTGAACTGCGGCTTTTTGTGATTTTTCTGCAATTACCTGGCGTAGAATCTTCATAAAGGCGACAACATGACAAAAAAGAAATTATTCGCCGGTCAATCTCAGATTGAGCCTCAAAATCTTCATTTTCAAGTCGTATGCTGTAGGTGAGATTTCTGTTGAGGTACTGATGCCATGAATCTACAAACTCACGGTATGACTCAGAGGAAATATAGAAATTGCTTTCTAAAACTAATACACTTGTTAAAACGTCCCTCGCTGATTTTATGTCATCATAGTCACTTTTTGAAATAATAATTTCTTGAGGATCAACCAATGCGTTTCTAATCAGCCTATAGCTTTGCTGCATTTTTCTGACTCACACACTGTTCTTCTTCATCAGCTTCTCCTCCCACCGCAACGCCTGCTCGACGATCACATTCAAATCATCAAACTCCGGCGTCCATGACAGTTTTGCGCGGA
>JBOFCU010000279.1:0-4959 GCA_051646285.1 Beijerinckiaceae bacterium | reverse complement strand
GCATCCAGCGCAACGCGTTCCGCCAGAATGGCATCCACGCACAGGCTCAGCCAGGCATGCTGCTCGGTCGAGCCAATGGGCAGCACCGCGCGGTCATCTCGCCGGGCATGGGCCTCCACCTGCATCCAGTTCATTTCGGCAATGCGCATGATCTCAGCTTTCCTTCTTGCGCGGGTCTGCCCCGGCACTGGCAAGCGCGTCAGGGTCGGTGTCGCCATGAAACATCGCGAGCACGACCTTGGCCATCAGCATGGAGAGCGTTTCGCGTTCAATCAGACTGAGCGGCGCCAGCATCTCTTCTTCCAGCGCCACGAAGCGCGGCAGCGCCTCGTCAAAAATCTGCTGTCCGGCCGGTGTCAGCGAGAGGAAATGCTGGCGGCGGTCAATGGCACCGGTCTTGCGCTTGATGAGCCCGAGCTTGATCAGCCGGTTGACAGCGCGGCTCAGCGTATTTTTCGGAAATGCGGTGGAGGAGGCGATTTCGCTGGCGGTGATCCCGTCATGCAGCGCCAGACTGTAGATCACCACAAACTCGATGCGGGCGAGGCCGAAATGGTCCAGCACCCACCCATAAAGCGGCTGATTATAACGCAGTCCGAGATAGTTAAAGCGGGCTGCGAATCCGCACGGGTTCTTCCACAGCCGGGTGTGAGTAAAGGCATCCAGCCGTTGCCGGGGCAGAATGTCACCGCCGGTACCATCAGGGGCAAGCCCGATGTCGGGCAAGAGGGCGGATTTCTGATTTGGTTCCACACCGAACTTCCTGCTGAGATATTACCACTATAGCGGCAATAAATGGTTCCACAAGGAATTGACTTGAGGGTAAGTTGGGACTTGTATGTGGGTTCGGGCACGTGCCGCGATACTGTCTGGCCGCCCCGCTCCGGAGGTTCACCATGCGCTTCACCATCTCCCCGTCCCATGATTTTTTACGCTTTGGCCCCGTCCGCGTCCGTTCCCTTGCGCTTGCCCTTGCCTGCGCCACCGCGCTCACATTGCCCATCGCGCTTGCCTGTGCCGGCACGGCAACAGCCCAGACCCTGACCATTGGCGTGCGCGGCGGCCCGGATTCGATTGATCCGCATTTCACCGCGAGCGGCACCCATGCCGAGGCGTTGAAGCATGTGTTCGATACGCTCACCTGGTCCGGTGACGGGCTTGAGATCGAGCCGCGTCTGGCTGAAAGCTGGAAGGTGATCGACGCCACGACCTGGGAATTCAAGTTGCGCAAGGGCGTGAAATTCCATGATGGCTCAGATTTCACTGCTGAGGATGTCAAATTCTCGATCGAGCGGATTCCGACCGTGTCCGGCCCCAACCCCACCACCATCTATGTGCGCCGGGTGAAGGAAACGAAGATCATCGACGCGCACACGGTTCACATCATTACGGATGGACCGGCCCCCATCCTGCCGAATGATTTCATCCGCCTGTTCATCGTCTCATCCAAGGCTGCCGCCGGCCTGACCAAGGAAAGCGCCAATGAGGCTTTCAACTCCGGCAAGGCGGCCATCGGCACCGGGCCTTACAAGTATGTGTCGTGGCAGCCCAAGGGCGACCTCGTGCTCGACCGGTTTGACGGCTATTGGGGCGCAAAAGAGCCATGGGCGCGCCATGTCCGCAAGGAAATCGCCAATGATGCCGCGCGTGTCGCACAGTTGAAGGCTGGCCAGCTCGATCTGATCACCCGCGTGCCGGCGACGGATGTTGCTGCTCTCAAGACCGACAGCAAGCTCGCCGTCCAGACCATTGATACGGTCTATGTCTTCAACGCCGAACTCGACATGCGCGAGAAGGCACTCAACACCTCGGCCAAGGATGGCTCGCCGCTCGCCAAGAACCCGTTTCTTGATCTGCGTGTGCGGCAGGCCATTGATATGGCTATTGACCGCAAGGCGCTGGCCGAAATCGCCATGGAAGGTCTTGGCGTCCCGGTCAATCAGCTGGTGACACCGTCAATCTTCGGTTTCAACAAGGCCCTGCCGCCACGCACGTATGATGTCGCCGCGGCGAAAAAGCTGATGGCCGAAGCCGGTTATGCCAATGGCTTCCGCACCCAGTTCTCGTTCACCGCTGACCGTCTTCCTGGCGACCGGCAGGTGGGTACCGGCATTGCCCAGATGCTGGCTGCGATCGGCATCGAGGTTCAGGCCAATGCCCAGCCGGCCGCCGTGTTCTTCCCGGCCCGGACGCGCGGCGAATACTCATTCTCCATGTCCGGCTGGGGCACGCTGACGGGGGAGGCTCACTATACCCTGTCGTCGCTCGCCCATTCCAACGACAAGGACAGGCGGATGGGGGCTTTCAACGTGCTTGGCTACAAGAATGCCGAGATGGACAAGCTGTTGCAGGACGCGGCCATCGAAATGGATGAGGCCAAGCGCAGCAAACAGTTGCAGGATGCCAACGCGCTGGTTGACAAGGACAAGCAGCGCCTGCCGCTCGTTGCTGTCGGCTCGGCCTGGGCAATGCAGAAAGACAAGGTGAAGATCAAGGCCCGTGTCGATGAGGACACGCTGGCCATGAACATCAAGCCCGCCAAGTGAGAGCCCGCCAAGTGAGAGCCCGCCAAGTGAGAGCCCGCCAAGTGAGAGCGGGCTGAAGCCATGTCCGGTATTGCTCTTGGACTGCATGGCGGCTGCGGCACATTGGATCGCAGCCTGATGGCAGAAGCGGATTGGGCTGAAAGCCGGGCCCACATCGCGGATGCTCTGCGTGCCGGATGGGGTGTGCTTTCAAAGGGCGGTGCGGCGCTGGATGCGGTGCAGGCCACGGTCGTTGTTCTCGAGGACAGCCCGCATTTTAATGCCGGATATGGCGCGGCACTGACGGAAACTGGCCAGCACGAACTCGACGCCTCGATCATGGATGGGGCAACGCTCAATGCGGGTGCCGTGGCCGGGGTCCGGCGCATCCGCAATCCGGTTTCCTGTGCCCGCGCCGTGCTGGACTCAGGCCGCGCCGTGCTGCTGATGGGTGCTGCCGCAGACAGTTTTGCGGAGCGTGCCGGGCTCGCCATGGTACCGCCGGACTATTTCACCACGCAGCGCCGCATTGAGGCGCTGGCAAGCCTGAAACAGCGTGCGCTGGCTGGCACATCAGCCGCAGCCTCCGAGGCTGAAAAGCATGGCACGGTCGGCGCGGTGGCGCGCGACCGGCAGGGACATCTGGCGGCGGCCACGTCCACTGGCGGGTTTAACAACAAGCCGGAGGGCCGTGTCGGTGACAGCCCGATCATCGGCGCTGGCACCTATGCGCGCGACGGAGTCTGCGCCGTGTCCTGCACGGGGCAGGGCGAGATCTTCATCCGCCGCGTGGCGGCCTATGATGTCGCTGCCCGCATGCTCTATGGCCGGCAGTCGCTGGAAGAGGCGGCCCAGACACTGGTGTTTGATACGCTGCGCAGCCACAATATCGGTGCTGGCATGATTGTGCTGGGTGCGGCGGGTGAGCCGCTGGCACCGTTCAACACCCTTGGGATGTATCGCGGCTGGATCACCACTGATGGCATGATGGCGGTGGCAACCCATCAGGAGGTTTACCATCTGGGGCGGGTCGCATGATGGCTGCACCTATTTTGATCTGGGGTGCCGGGGCGATTGGCGGCACGCTGGGGGCCTATTGGGCCCGCGCTGGCCTGCCGGTCCTGATGGCCGATGTTGTGGCCGAGCATGTGGCCGCTTGCCGGACGGGTGGGCTGACCATTTCCGGGCCGGTCGAGACCTTCACGCAGGTCGTTCCTGCTGTGACACCCGATGAGCTTAAAGGCCAGTTCAGCATCATTGTGCTGGCCGTGAAGGCGCAGGCGACGGAAGCGGCGCTAAAGCAGCTTGCGCCGCATCTGGCAGCTGGTGGCTATGTGCTTTCGGCCCAGAACGGGCTCAATGAGATCGCCATCGCCAAGGCCGTCGGGCCTGAGCGCACAATGGGCTGCTTTGTCAATTTTGGCGCGGACTGGCTTGGCCCCGGCGAAATCCTGTTCGGCAACCGTGGCGCGGTGGTTGTTGGCGAGATTGATGGCAGCATGCGTGCGCGCACACGCCAGATTCATCAAAGCCTGCAAATCTTCGACCCCAATGCGGTGCTGACGGACAATATCTGGGGCTATCTCTGGGGCAAACTCGCCTATGGCGCGATGCTGTTCGCGACAGCGCTGACACAAGATTCCATGACCGCCAATTTTGAGGACCCGCGCCGCTTCGTCGTATTCGACCGGTTGGCGCGTGAAGTCATGGCGGTTGCTGCCGCTCGCAAGGTAACGCCGGTCGGGTTCAACGGCTTCGATCCGGCCTGCTTTGCCTCTGGCGCGCCCCAATCCGGCGCGCGCGCCTCGATCATCGCGCTGGCCGAATTTAACCGCCATACCGCCAAGACCCATTCGGGCATTTACCGTGACCTTGCCGTACGCAAGCGCAAGACCGAGGTGGATCCGCAGATTGGCGTGATTGGCGAACTCGGGCGGGAAGCGGGCGTTGAAACCCCTGCCATCCGCCATCTCGTCGCGCTTATTCACGAGATTGAGGACGGCACAAAACCGATGTCCTATGCGACCTTCCAGAGCCTGATCGACACATGTGAGGCGGCCAATCATGCATATCCGCTTTGAGGGCAGCGTCGCTCTTGTCACTGGCGCAGCTCAGGGCATCGGTCAGGCCATTGCCGTTGGTCTCCAGCAGGCTGGTGCACAGGTTTTTGTTGCCGATATGGACGGGGATGGCTTGCGTGCCTTTGCTGGCGCGCACGGCCTGACGCCACTGGTACTGGATATTGGCGGCCGCGCGGCCTGTCATGCCGCCGTAGACCATCTTATCCAACAGGCCGGGAGGCTGGATATTCTGGTCAATGCCGCCGGCGGCGTGCGCGGTCAGACCGGCGGGCCGGTCGATGCTGTGACGCCGGAAAAATGGCGCGCCATCTTCGAGGCCAATGTCGATGGTGCGTTCTGGCTCGCGCAGGCGG
>JBOFCU010000269.1:0-14573 GCA_051646285.1 Beijerinckiaceae bacterium | reverse complement strand
CCGGACGGACCGCGAGCGATTTCAGAAGGCGGCCCAGTCCATCCGGATGCGCGAACCTGCGACAACCGCGGCTGTGCCAGCATTGCCCAATCCGGCTGACAAGCGCCCGGTTGTTGTGATTGATCCTGGCCATGGCGGGGTTGATCCTGGCGCAATGGCCAAAGGCGGCATTGCTGAAAAGCAGGTTGTCTTTGATGTCGCCCGGCTCGTGCGCGACCGGCTGGTGGCCAATGGCCGGCTGCGGGTGCAGATGACGCGTGACAAGGATGTGTTCGTTTCTCTCGGCGACCGGGTATCGCTGGCGCGCAAGCACAATGCTGACCTGTTCGTGTCGCTGCATGCGGACATGCTGTCTGGCCATCAGGGCGTGCGCGGCGCGTCAATCTACACTGGTTCTGAAAAAGCGACGGATGCCGAGGCGGCCCGGCTGGCAGAAAGCGAAAACAAGGCCGATGCCGCAGCCGGTGTCGATCAGGATGACGAAGTGAAAACTGATGTGGCGGATATCCTGTCTGACCTGACACGGCGCGAAACGCGGGCGTTCTCTCATCGTTTCGCCAGAACGCTGGGCGCGCGGATGGGTGAGGCGGTCCCCATGCACAAGAAGCCGCTGCGTGAAGCGGGGTTCAAGGTGCTGCGGGCGCCGGATGTGCCATCGGCCCTGATCGAGCTGGGGTATCTGTCCAATGCAAGCGATTCCGAGTTCCTGCTGTCATCGGACGGGCAGGCCAAGGCCGCAGATGCCATTGCCAAAGCCATCGAGGCCTATTTTGAACGGCGCGCGCAGCCGTGAGAGCGGGATGATTGTGATTCGCAGGGCGCCCCAGTCTTCCGCCGGCGGGCCTATGGTGCTTGCCGGCCTGCACGCCAGCAGCGATAGCAGCGTGTTATCGTGGCAACAACCGGCAAAATCTGGCCTTAAGCCAGCATTATTGCCATAATTCGAGCGCGAATGGCGGTCATAAATCCAGTCGAATGTGACGCCTGCGTGGCGTACGGTCCCGATTTCGTTTATACTGGACTACTGGCGTTCCCGACGTGTCCCGCGAGGGGCCGGGAACAGGTTAAGTCCCCGTTTTGGTTTGGAAGATCGCTGACATGAGACATGTCGTCCGCCTGCTTGGCTCACTGTTCGGAATCGGAGCGATGGTATTCATCCTTGGCGCTGCCGTGGCTGGATTCTTTGTCTGGAAGAGCGCACGTGATCTGCCGGACTATTCCCAGCTTGCGAATTACGAGCCGCCAGTCACCACCCGTGTTCATGCGGGCGACGGCGCGCTGATCGCTGAATATTACAAGGAGCGCCGGCTTTATCTGCCCATTCAGGCTGTGCCGAAGATCATGATTGCGGCGGTGCTGTCAGCGGAAGACAAGAATTTCTACAGCCATATCGGCATCGACCCTGAAGGCATTGGCCGCGCTGTCCTGCAAGCGGCATCCGGCAAGGGCGGGCGCCAGCAGGGTGCCTCGACGATCACGCAGCAGGTGGCGAAAAACTTCCTTTTGACCAATGAGCGCACCTATGAGCGCAAGATCAAGGAAATGCTGACGGCGCTGCGTATCGAGTCCGCCTATTCCAAAGACAAGATTCTGGAGTTGTATCTGAACGAGATTTATCTCGGTCTGGGCAATTACGGTGTTGCGGCTGCGGCCCTGAATTTTTTCGGCAAGTCCGTGCATGAGCTGGCGCTGCATGAGGTCGCCTATCTGGCCGCGCTGCCGAAGGCGCCGGAAAATTATAATCCGTTCCGGAACCGCGATGCGGCGATTGCCCGGCGCAACTGGGTGATCGATCGCATGGTCGCGAATGGCTATGTGAAGGCCGCAGATGCGGCTGCGGCCAAGCAGCAGCCGCTCGGCGTCGCCGTGCGCACGCTGACGCCAAACAGTTTTGCTGCCGGATATTTTGCCGAAGAAGTGCGCCGTGAATTGGCAGAGCGCTACGGCTTCAAGAAATTGCTCGAAGGCGGGCTGTCGGTGCGGACAACGCTTGATCCGCAGTTGCAGATCGCGGCGCGCAAGGCGCTTGTCGATGGGCTGGTGCGGTTTGACGAGGCGCGGGGCTGGCGTGGTGCTGACCGCAAACTCGAATTCGGCGCGCGCGAGTGGGGCATTGCCCTGGCAGAACTGCCTACATGGGGCGATGTCGCGCCATGGCGCTATGGTGTCGTGCTTGAGGTTGGTCCGCAATCGGCGCGGGTCGGCCTTCAGCCGAAGAAAGACAACAAGACCGGCGAAATCCCGCGCGAACGTGAAACCAAGACGCTGACGCTGGAGGGCATCCGCTGGACGCGGCGCGCCAGTGTCGCGCAGGTCGTACAGCCGGGCGATATCATTTTTGTCGAGCAGGTGGCCGACAAGCCGGAGCAGGTGCGGTTGCGCCAGTTCCCGGAAGTGTCTGGCGCTCTGGTGGCGATGGACCCATGGACCGGCCGTGTAAAGGCCATGGTCGGCGGCTTTTCGTTTGACCAATCGGAATTCAACCGGGCGACGCAGGCGCAGCGCCAGCCGGGCTCCTCGTTCAAGCCGTTCGTGTATGCCACCGCGCTTGATAATGGCTATACCCCGTCGAGCATCATTATGGACGGCCCGATCGAGATCGATCAGGGCAATGGCGAGGTTTGGCGGCCAGAAAACTATGGCGGCGATTCCGCCGGTGCGGGGGCGCGCTCCTTGCGCAACGGGATCGAGAAATCACGCAACCTGATGACCGTGCGTCTGGCACAGGATCTGGGGATGCCGCTGGTGGCGGAATATTCCCGCCGTTTTGGTGTCTATGACGACTTGATGCCGGTGCTGTCGATGTCGCTTGGCGCTGGTGAAACCACGGTCATGCGCATGGTCACCGGCTATTCCATGCTGGCGAATGGCGGGCGGCGCGTGAAGCCGACACTGATCGACCGGATTCAGGACCGCTGGGGTAAAACCATTTTCAAGCATGATGACCGTCAGTGCGACACCTGCGCTTCGGACAAATGGACAGATCAGAATGAGCCGCGCCTGAAGGACAACCGCGAGCTCGTGATTGATCCGATGTCGGCCTATCAGATCACCTCCATCATGCAGGGCGTGATCCAGCGCGGCACGGCCACCGGTATCAAGGGTGAGCTTGGCCGGCAGTATGTGGCCGGCAAGACCGGCACCACCAATGATTCGAAGGATGTGTGGTTCGTTGGCTATTCGGCCAATCTCGCGGTGGGTGTTTACATGGGCTATGACCGGCCCCGCTCTCTGGGTGACTCCGCCACAGCCGGTCAATATGCCGCTCCTATCTTCAAGGACTTCATGAAGGTGGCGCTGCGCGGCCAGCCGGATACGCCTTTCAAGATTCCCACTGGCATGAAACTCATCCGCGTCAGCGCATCGAGCGGTCAGCGCGCCAGCGGCGGCGATGCGATCATGGAGGCGTTCAAGCCCGGCACGGCACCGCCTGATGGCATCCCGTCATTTGGCGGCGGCGCGTCAGCGGCGTCAGGCGGCGGCTCTGTCGGCACTGGCACAGGCGGTTTATATTGACCTGACGGCCTGTGGCGCGTGCGCATCATTCTGCGCCCGCGTTTGCATCGTGGGGCGGCCTTGGTTATGGGGTCGCTTCTCTTGTCGCTGTCCAGTTGAGTCTTTTGCCGTATGCGCACGGAAATCTACAATCACCTTGAAGCCATCAAGCAGTCGCTCGGACTGCTGAGGAGGCATCTTTGACGTCGATAAAGCGGAAAAGCGCCTTGCCGAACTGAACGCGCTCGCCGAGAGCCCGGACCTTTGGAACGATGCGGAAAAAGCATCGAAGGTGATGCGTGAGCGCACCACGCTCGAAGGGTCGCTGTCGCGCCTGAAAAAATTTGAGACCGAGGTCGATGATGCGGTGACGCTGATCGAACTGGGTGAAGAGGGCGATGATCAGGCCACGGTCACGGAAGGCGAAAACGCCATCGTGTCGCTGGCCAAGGACGCGGCGCGTCTCCAGGTCGAGACGCTGCTTTCGGGCGAAGCCGATTCCAACGACACGTTCGTCGAAGTGCATTCCGGCGCCGGTGGCACGGAAAGCCAGGATTGGGCTTCGATGCTGTTGCGCATGGTCAGCCGATGGGCAGAACGCCGCAAGTTCAAGGTCGAATTGATGGAGCGCAGTGACGGCGAAGAAGCTGGCATCAAATCTGCGACCATCAAGATTGAGGGCCACAACGCCTATGGCTGGCTGAAAACGGAATCGGGCGTGCACCGCCTCGTGCGCATTTCGCCCTACGATTCCAATGCACGCCGGCACACCAGTTTCGCCTCGATCTGGGTTTATCCGGTTGTCGATGACAAGATTGAAATTGAAATCAATGAATCGGACTGCCGCATTGATACCTACCGCTCCTCGGGTGCTGGCGGCCAGCATGTGAACACCACGGATTCTGCGGTGCGCATCACGCATATTCCGACGGGCATCGTCGCGGCGTGCCAAAGCGAACGCTCACAGCATAAAAACCGTGCAACCGCGTGGAATATGCTTCGCGCGCGCATGTATGAAGCGGAATTGAAAAAGCGCGAGGAAAAAGCCAACGCGCTGTCAGCCTCGAAAAGTGAAGTGGGCTGGGGCCACCAGATCCGCTCCTATGTGTTGCAGCCCTACCAGCTTGTGAAGGATCTGCGCACGGGCGTCACATCCGGCACGCCATCGGATGTGCTCGATGGTGATCTTGATGATTTCATGGAAGCCGCTTTGGCGCAGCGCGTGAATGGCGGCGGCACGGTTGTCGAGGACATCGACTGACAGGTCTGGCCAGATGCGGGATAGGCCATCGCGCCACCGGCTGATCTGAAATTTTTGTGCAGCGGCTGGTTTGGCCGCTGCATTTTATGCAGGTATCAGCATCAGATCGCGAGAGTTGCGCCCGGGGGGTGAGCGTAGATGGCATCATCGCAGCTCTCCTTCATTCAGCGATTGTTGCGTTGATCATTGATACCAGTGCAACGATGCGGAGCGGGCCTTGATTTGGCGCCAGTGAACCGTCAAACCCTCATCCCTGTAACAAGGATGCTTTTCCATGCCAGCCAGCAAACGCATTGTTATCTCAAGCGATCACGCTGCGATTGACCTTCGCAGGGTCATCGCGTCCCATGTCGCGGCACAGGGTTGGGATGTCGTGGATATCGGGCCGGTGACAGCGGAGAGTACCCATTATCCCAAGCATGGAGAAATGGCGGCGCGGCGGGTTGCGTCGGGTGATTGCCGCCTTGGCATTATCCTGTGCGGGACAGGTCAGGGTATCATGATGGCCGCCAACAAGGTGAAGGGTATTCGCTGCGGTGTGTGTGCCGATACATTTTCGGCACGCATGATCCGCCAGCACAACGATGCCAACATGCTATCGATGGGTGCCCGTGTTGTCGGCGAAGGGCTGGCGCTCGACATTGTGGATGCGTTTTTGTCCGCCGCATTCGAGGGAGGGCGTCATGCCGTCCGCGTTGACATGATTGGTGCACTGGAAGCCTGACACCGGCAGCGCATTGTTTCAGACAGCTTGTTCAGCAGAGTGTTGGCATCATAGCTGTATTGGTGGCCGCTGGATCTGGGGGGCCTGTGCCCGGCTTACAGCAGGTCTTTGTACTTCGCGCCCGTGCGGATGAAGCGCGACGGGTCTGCCGGATCACCGCTGACGCGGGTTTCATAATGCAGATGCGGGCCTGTGGAGCGTCCCGTCGAGCCAACCTTGCCGACAATTTTTCCAGCCTCGATCATATCGCCTTCTTCGACCAGCAACTCGGACAAATGCGCATAGCGGGTTGTCAGGCCGTTGCCATGATCAATTTCCACCATGTTACCGTAACCGCCCGTATAATCCGATGTCACGACCTTGCCTGCTGCTGTGGCGCGCACAGGCGTGCCTGTCTCGGCCCGGAAATCAATGCCGGTATGCATGGCATAACCGCGTGTGAAAGGATCACTGCGGGGGCCATAATTCGATGTCATGTCGGCCAGACTGTTGGCGATGGGCTGGCGGACGGGCAGGGTGCGCACGGTCTTCTTGAGCTTGCTCGCAGCGCCGAGCAGGGTTTGCACGCGTTTCAGTGACGTTTCAAACTGTAATGCATTGGGATCATTCAACGGCACGAGCGGGCCGCCGACTGCGCTGGTCTTTGCTGTTGCCGGATCAGCCGTTGCGGCGATCTTGTCAGCGTTGACACCGACATCGCTCAACAGGCTGCGCAAGCGTGCCACCTGCTGCCGCGATTTGACTTCAATGCCGCGGATCGTCGCGGCCTGAGCGGTTTCAATGCTGTCCAGCGCCTTGCCGATGGTGCTGATGCGCTCACGGATTTCGCCACGGTCGGTTGTGTCGCTGGCGCGCGGCTGAAGCCCGCGCAATGGCAGCGTATCAACGATCGGTGTGGGTTTTGAAACAGGCGCGAAACTCATGACGCCGGCAGCAACCGGCGCTTGCGGCGCAATGGTCGCAGCGCTCGTTTTGCGAATGGCTGTGATCGAGCCGGTGACTACGGCATCAGCGTTGGCCGGATTGGCCTGCGCTGTCTGGCCCGTTGCCATACCGGCATTTTGCGCCAGCATCGCAACCATCGCGCTGCGGGTTTCCAGTTGAGACTGGCGGCTCATTAAATCCGCCACACGGTTCTCGACCGTATCCTGATCAATCACCTGGCGGCTGGCGAGGCGGTCGACATGGGTGCGCAGCGCTGTGATGCGCTCCTCATAGGCATATTGATTTTCGACCTGGCGGGAAATGAGACGGGCGGCAAGATCATCGCGCATCACGATGAATGTAGTTGCGCCCGCTGCCCAGATGGTCGTCAGGCCTGTCATGAGGCCCAGCGTGACAAATGTTGCGCGGCGCACGCGCATGGTTCCGGCCGGATCAGCTATTGCGCCTTTGCTGCGACGAAACCCGGTCAGCGTTACACCACCACGAACCGTACTCATGACCACTCACTCCACGATACTGCGATCATAAGAAATGATTAGGGTTAACATCCTGATAGCGCCGCGATCAGGCGGACTGTCTCATTTTGAAATGGCCAGTGATGCGGCCAATGCTTGTCGAGCGCCAGATTGTACCTATAGTTTGCGTGGAAATGGACGCGCGAATCGTCTGTTTTGCTGCCACCATATCCTCAAAGGAAACACTCCATGTCCCGTTGGCTGATGCTTGCCATGTTCACGGTTGCGACGTTTGCAACTTTTGCCGCGATTTCAGAAGCCTACGCCGATCCGCACAAGGATCGATTCCGCCGTGAGTGCAGCACATCGCGCAAATGCTATTGATAAAAATCGTTCTAAGACATTGCGAAAAAAAGCCGCCCTGTGAGGGCGGCTTTGCCATTTCAGGCGGATTCAATTTCGCTCAGCGCGCCCCCTCAAGTGCCTTGGCCGCCTCCAGCACCTCCTCGGCATGGCCGGGAACCTTGACCTTGTTCCAGACGCGGGCAATTTTGCCTGCGGCATCAATCAGCACCGTGGTGCGCTCCACGCCCATATATTTGCGGCCATACATGCTCTTCTCGACCCAGACGCCGTAAGCCTCGAGCATGCCTTTCGCCTCGTCCGAGGCCAGCGGGAACTCTAGGCTGTATTTGGCCTTGAACTTGTCGTGGCTTTTGGTGCTGTCCGGTGACACGCCAATGATTTCGGTATTGGCCGCTGCAAATTTCTTGCGCAGCCCGTTGAAGGCGATGGCCTCTGCGGTGCAGCCGCTCGTGTCATCCTTGGGGTAAAAATAGAGAACGATGTTGCGCCCCTTCAGCGCTGAGAGTGCGATCGTGCCGCCATTGTCGCCGGGCAGTGTGAAGGGGGGCGCTTTTTTTCCGGCTTCCAGGGTCATTGCCTATCTCCTGCATGGCTCATGATGACACCCGTGCCACGCTTTGGGCTGATTTCTGATATTGAGGAAAGTGGGATTCGCAGGCAATGTGTCAACGCTGCCCAGCTCCTCTCATAGCGTCGATCTTGCTGGTGTTTCTGGCACAGGTCAGACGCATCCTGCCATGGCCTTGCGGCCAAATCTCTGTGGAGTGTGCCTGCGGCAGTTTTCCATGAACCTGTCTGACTGGCACTGCTCCCGTTGAACGAGGATACCGGCCTGCTGATGGCTTTGCCTGAGTCTGATCCCCATCCCGCACATGATGCTGTGCCCACGGCATCCAGCCGCCGCTGGCTGTGGCGCGGGCTGATCATGCTTGGCGTGCTTGGCCTTGTGATCGGGGCGGGTGCTGCGTGGGGCCTTCGCTATGGCACCAGTTATGTGCCATCAGCGTGGGTTGCCGAGCGCATCGTCAATGCCGTGTCGCAGACCATCGGCGCGCGTGGCACCGTGAAGGTGCAGCATGCGCGGGTGCGGGCGACGGATCAGGGGCAGCGGCTGGTCGTGGATGGTTTCACGGTTACATCACCAGATGGGCAGGCGGTCATTGCCGCGCCGCGTGCGGAAATAGATTTCGACATGATGACGCTGCTGTTTGGCAGCGATCCGGTCCGCACCGTGGAGTTGCGTGATCTGAGTGTGCGGCTTGTGATGAGCCGCGAGGGCCGGCTCTCCATTCTCAATGAAGAGATTGCCGGAACAGGTGGTGCAGGAGAATTTGCCCAGTCCGATGTCAAAACGGTTTTCGGGGCACTCGCGGCTGCTTTGTCAGGGCAAGGCGCTGGCATTCGCGGGCTTGATCATTTCTCCCTGCGCAACGGGCGGCTGGTGATTGATGACCCGACCCATGCCACGCAACTGGTTTATTCCAACCTGTCGATTCAGTTTATCGAGAAACAGAAAACGCAGCGCGAGATCATCATTGCGGCGGAACGCAATGGCCGGTCCTGGTCGCTGAATGCAAAATTGTTGCCCGATGCGGGGCCGGAGAAAGTCATCGCGGTTTCGCTCGACCGGTTGCCCTTGGAAGATGTCGCCTATCTCATGCGCACGGCGCTTGATGAGGCCTCGCAAATTCCCATGAATGGCGATGTCCACCTGCAACTGATGGAAGACGGGCGGCTCAAGCATGTGCGGGTGGATGCTGTCGCAGCGGGCCATGCCCGCAAGGCTGATACGGATCCTGCGGCGGCGCTGGAAAATGTGACGCTCAAGGCCAACTGGGCGGCAGCCAGCCAGACCTGGACGATTGAACAGTTCAGCGCCAATGCTGGTCTGAACGCTGTATCACTGTCCGGCAGCCTTTTGCGCGATGGCGACACGCACCGCCTGACCATTACAAACGGGCACATGCGCCGTGCGCTTGATCATGATCCGGCGCAGAGTGTTACAATCGACACGATTGAAGGCGAAGGCCAAATTGGCGCGCACGGTGATGCCCAGCTCACACGGCTGCGTCTGGCCGGGCCATCTATCTCGCTTGTCCTTGATGGCCTGTGGCCCGCTGACCGCACGCTGCCAGCGCGGGTGGGCTTGCAGGCTGGCCCATTTTCAGCGGCATCCGGCCTCGCGCTCTGGCCGAAAAAACTGGCGCCTGCGGCCCATGCCTATGTGTCGCAACGGCTGGAAAAAGGCAGTTTCGATGGATTGACGATGACGGTCACCATTGATCCGGCTGCACGGGCTGCCATGGTGCAGGGCACGGCAGGCGGCGATATTGATGTTGAATTGCAAACAACGGCGCGTGATGCCCGCCTGCGCGCCGTGGATGGATTTCCAGCCCTCGACATGGCGCAGCTTACGGCCGCCGTAAAAGGGGCTTCGGTGATCGCAACATCACCGCGTGCCACTGTATTGACCGCACAAAAAACAACGGCGGCCTTTGCTGATATTCGCTTTGATTGCCGCTGCACGAGCGAAAAGCCAAATGCGACGGTGCAATTTCGCGCGACGGGACCGGCTGAAGCTGCCTTCGATCTGCTTGACACGCCGCTGTTGCGCCAGGTGGGAGATGGGCTTGATGGACTGGACGCCATCAGCGGCACGCTGGATTTGAAATTCAATCTCGCCTTGCCTGATCTCGACCATACACAAGCGGCCGACGTGCAGATCCATTTTTCCGGCTCGCTCAATGGGGTTTCCGTGAATGGTGCCGTGCCCGATCAAGCGCTCACCGCGCTGACCGCCAATGTCAGCATGGATGCGAACGGCTTCACGCTGAAAGGGCAGGGCCGCATTGCCGACGCGCCTGCGCTGGTGGATGTGCGCCGTGCGCCACGCCAAACCGGCGAAGCGGCCATAACCGTGACACTTGATGATGCCGCCCGGGCCAAACAAAATCTCAACACGGCCGGAACTTTAATGGGGCCAATTGCCGTGCGTTTCGTCCAGGCGCTGGGTGGAGCGAAAAACAAATCCGTAAAGGTTGAAGCGGATCTGGCCCGCGCGGCAGTGAATGGCCTTTTCCCGGGATGGGTCAAGCCCGCCGGCCGGCCCGGAAAATTGTCCTTTGTGATGCACACCGCCAGCAAGCGTGACGATGTTGAATTGCAGGACTTTGTTGCGGAGAGTGCCGGGTTTGGCCTGCGGGGCCAGGCTGTGCTCAACAAGGAGCGGAAATTACGCTCGGCCCGTTTCACACAGGCGCGGCTCTCGCCGGGTGATGACATGCGTCTTGATCTTGAGCGCAACGGGCCGCTGATGAAAATTGTCGCGCGGGGTAACAATATCGATGCCCGGCCATTTCTGAAAACGCTTTATGAGGCTGGTGGCAAGGCCAAGCCGGGAGAACCGGTGGATTATGATATTGATATCAAATCCAGCATTGTCACAGGCCACAACAGCGAAGCGATCACCAATGCTGAACTGAAAATGCTGCGGCGGGGCGCTGACCTGAAACACTTCAACCTGACCGGAAAAATTGGCGGCACGGAAATCAAGGGCGGTTTGAATGGCAGCACCTTGCTGGTGCTCTCCGGGAATGCGGGCAGCACGCTGCGTTTCATTGATCTGTACCGGCGGATGATCGGCGGTACGATGACACTGGAATCGTCCATTGATCCGGCGCGTCAGGAGGGTGCGCTGATTGTCCAGCGCTATGCCCTGCGTGACGAGCCTGCCTTGCGCCGCGTCACGGCTGACGGGCCGCCAGCTGCCGCCGGCGAATCCGAGCGCGTGCAGCGCCGTGCCATTGCATCGGGAAAATCGGATGTGCCGTTCGACAGGATGCGGGTTGATTTCGTCCGCAGTCAGGGCCGGCTCGACATCAAGGAAGCGCTGATGCTGGGGCCGATAGTGGGCGTCACGCTGGAGGGCATTGTTGATGCACCGCGTGACCGCGTGAACATGACAGGCACCTATGTGCCAGCCTTCGGCCTCAACAATGCGTTTGCGCAAATTCCGGTGGTGGGATTGTTTCTTGGCGGACCGCAAACCGGCAGTTTATTTGGCGTGAATTTCAAGGTGTCCGGTGCATTCAGTGCGCCGGCCGTATCCATTAATCCGCTTTCGGCTGTGGCCCCCGGCTTCCTGCGCAAGTTTTTTGAATTCAAGAAAGAAAGTGTGGAAGGCGTCAAGATTTACCGGCTTCCGGATTCTGTCGGCGGCAGTCAGTAAGATATTGAAATACTCGGCGTCATGCCCGTGCTGGTCACGGGCATCCACGACTTTCTTTTGTTATTGCAAGTAAGGCGTGGATGGCCGGGACACGTCCGGCCATGACGGCTGATTTTGCGAATAAGTAAAAATCATTCCTCTTTCAGCAGAACGTGTTTTTTCTTGCCGAATGATAATTTGATCACGCCATCTGCATTTTGATTGCTGTGGGTCAGCGTCTGCTTCGGATCGGTTATCAGCAGATCATTCACGATAATGGAATTGTTAGCCATGGCGCGGCGCGCTTCACCGGTGGACGATACAAGACCAGCTTTTACAAAAGCTGTTAAAACGCCAAGCCCAGCATCTAGTTCAGAAGATGAGATCGTGATTGCCGGAAGAGATGATGCGATGATGCCTTCTTCGAACGTCTTGCGCGCTGTTTCTGCCGCAGCATCGGCAGCGTCGCGGCCATGCACAAGCGCGGTCGCTTCCGTTGCCAGAATTTTCTTGGCGTCGTTGAGGTCAGCGCCCTGCAAGGCTTCAAGGCGGGCAATTTCGTCCATCGGGAGCACAGTGAAGCGGCGCAGAAAACGGCCAACATCGGCATCTTCGGTGTTGCGCCAGTATTGCCAGTAATCATAGGCACTCAGCATATCGCTGTTAAGCCAGACTGCGCCCGCAGCGGTCTTGCCCATTTTTGCGCCTGATGAGGTCGTCAGCAAAGGCGTGGTCAGCGCGTAAAGCTGATGGCTGCCCATGCGCCGGCCCAGATCAATGCCGTTGATAATGTTGCCCCACTGATCCGATCCGCCCATCTGCAAATTGCAGCCGGTGCGTTTCGACAATTCGACAAAATCATAGGCCTGCAGCACCATGTAATTAAATTCGATGAAGCTCATTTCATGCTCACGCTCGAGCCGGAGTTTCACCGAATCCATCGCCAGCATCCGATTGACGGAAAAATGCCGGCCAACATCGCGCAGCATTTCTATCCAGTTGAGCTTTGTCAGCCATTCAGCGTTGTCGAGCATGATGGCATCATGGCTGCCGCTGCCAAATTGCAGAAACCTTGAAAAGACGCCCTTTATTTTGTCCTTGTTGAAGTTGATGTCTTCAATGGTCAGTATCTTGCGTGTTTCATCACGGCCTGACGGATCACCGACGCGGGTTGTGCCGCCGCCCATCAGCGCAATCGGCTTGTTGCCGGTTTGCCCAAGCCAGTGCAGCATCATGATCTGGATGAGATGGCCGACATGCAGGGACGGTGCTGTGCAATCAAACCCAATATAGCCGATGGCCTTGCCCTGACGCGCGAGATCATCAAGGCCCTGAAAATCAGAGCACTGGTGGATAAATCCCCGCTGCGTGAGGATGTGCAGAAAATCCGATTTCGGTGTGAACGACGACATTTTCGTTTCGCTGGTTCGCGTGATGACTTTGAGCGCGTCGAAGCGCGCCCGTCCTTACGAGCGGCGGCTGCCCTGCTTGCGCGGCACGATGTTGGCGAGGCGCTTGTCGAGATAGGAGCCGACAACGCCAACAAGCTCATCCACCTTGTTTTCAAAAAAGTGGTTCGCGCCCTCGATGGTCTCATGCTCCAGCACGATGCCTTTTTGCACCTTCACCTTTTCGATCACGTTGATGACCTCCTTGGCAGGGGCCACGCGGTCTTCCGAGCCATGCACAAAAAGGCCTGAGGACGGGCAGGGGGCAAGAAATGTGAAATCAAAGCGGTTGGCCGGTGCGGCAATCGAGATGAAGCCCTCCACCTCCGGCCGGCGCATCAAGAGCTGCATGCCAATCCATGCGCCAAACGAAACGCCGGCGATCCAGCAGGCGCGTGCATCCGGGTTCAGGGCCTGCGCCCAATCCATCGCAGCGGCCGCATCCGATAATTCGCCCGCGCCATGGTCAAACATGCCCTGGCTGCGCCCGACGCCGCGGAAGTTGAACCGCAGCACAGCGAAGTCACGCTGCACAAAGGCATAATAGAGATTATAGATGATCTGGTTGTTCATCGTGCCGCCAAACTGCGGATGCGGGTGCAGCAGCAGCGCAATCGGCGCGCCCTTCTTTTTGGCGGGATGATACCGGCCTTCGAGACGACCATCGGGACCGTTGAAGATAACCTCGGGCATAGCAGCCATTCTTCCTTGTGAGCGGACCGGATTTTCGCGGCCTGCCGCTTGAAGTGCGATAGACCGCGCCCTACAAATGCTGTTAGAATAGTTCTAAGAGCACCCGTCCCGCGTGTGGATTTTTTCAAATATCGCGCGCAGGTTGCAGGTGCGTCCGGCGGCGGTTCGGGCTTGGTTAGCACACCCCCGGGGGTGCATTGCAAGAAAAACTGACGGCTGACTGGAAAAGGAGAAGTGATGGGCGGAAAACGCCGGATTTATCTCGATCACAATGCGTCGTCTCCGGTGCGTCCGGCGGCAGCGGATGCGGTTGTGCGCGGGCTATCTCTCTCTGGCAATCCGTCATCGATCCATGGTGAAGGCCGTGCAGCGCGGGCTTTCCTGGAGGCGGCGCGCAGTCAGGTGGCTGAGGCCGTTGGTGCGCGAGCGCGCGACGTTGTGTTTACCTCTGGCGCGACCGAAGGGCTGAATGCGTTGCTGCGGCCAGCCCTGCTGCCGGCAACCGGGCCGGAGCGGCTCACGCATCTTTTCCTGGGCGCGACCGAGCATGCAGCGGTGCGGGACGGACATGATTTTGGCGCTGAATGGACGCAGACCATACCTGTCGATGGCAACGGCCTGATTGATTGCGCAGCCCTTGATGCGCAACTGGCCGCCGTGCGGGGCGGCGGCGTGTTTGCGGCGGTGCTGGTGGCCATTCAGGCGGCGAACAATGAGACGGGTGTCTTGCAGCCGCTTGATGCGATCGCGCGCATTGTCAATGCGCATGGTGCTGTGCTGGCTGTCGATGCGGTGCAGATCATCGGGAAATTGCCGTTTGATCTGACAGCGACCGGAATTGCTGCGATTGTGTTGTCGGCACACAAATTTGGCGGGCCCAAGGGCGTCGGTGCCATCGTGCTGAATGGCGATCGCGTGCGCTTGGAACGCCCGCTGATCGCTGGTGGCGGGCAGGAGACACGCCGCCGCTCCGGCACGG
>JBOFCU010000265.1:0-40964 GCA_051646285.1 Beijerinckiaceae bacterium | reverse complement strand
GTCGTCTTGCCCGCATCAATGTGGGCCATGATGCCGAAGTTACGGTAGTCTTCGATTTTATGGTTGCGGGCCATGATCGTGGAGCCTTAGACGTTCAAACGGTTTTGCTGTTACCAGCGGTAGTGGGCGAATGCGCGGTTGGCTTCCGCCATCCGGTGCGTGTCTTCACGCTTCTTGACGGCGTTGCCACGGTTGTTGGCCGCATCCATCAACTCAGCGGACAAACGGTCCACCATGGTTTTATCGTTGCGCGAGCGGGCTGCCTGAATGATCCAGCGGATGGCCAGAGCCTGACGGCGGATCGGGCGCACTTCGACCGGAACCTGATAGGTCGCACCACCAACACGGCGGGAACGGACTTCAATGGCCGGGGCCACATTTTCCAGCGCCTGCTTGAAGGTGTCGATCGGAGCATTCTTGGTCTTCTGCTCGATCACGTCGAAGGCACCATAGACCATCCGCTCGGCGGTGGACTTCTTGCCTTCATACATCACGGCATTCATGAACTTGGTCACGACAATGTCGTGGAACTTCGGATCCGGAATAACTTCACGCTTTTCTGCGCGGTGGCGGCGAGACATGGTCTGCTCCGTTAAACTTTGAACCAGCGCGCCCTGCCCTGAAAGGCCGGCGCGCAGCGATGATTACTTCGGACGCTTGGCACCGTACTTGGAGCGGCGCTGCTTGCGGTCCTTCACGCCCTGCGTATCGAGCACACCGCGCAGGATGTGGTAACGCACGCCGGGAAGATCCTTCACACGGCCACCGCGGATCATCACCACGGAGTGTTCCTGAAGGTTATGACCTTCACCGGGAATGTACCCGATAATTTCAAAACCATTCGTCAGGCGCACCTTGGCGACCTTGCGCAAAGCCGAGTTCGGCTTCTTTGGCGTCGTCGTATAGACGCGGGTGCAGACACCACGCTTCTGCGGGCACGCTTCCATGTGACGCGATTTCTCGCGGTAGGAGCGCTCAGTGCGCGGCTTGCGGATCAGCTGACTGATCGTTGGCATTCGGATCGCCTTCTTTGGCTCGTCAAAAATGTCGGATTCGGCTCACAACAAGAGCTGGCATGCGCAAAACGTATACGCGCCGTGGGCTGTAAGGCCCGGGCGCGCTGCGCTGGCAGAGGATCAACCCAGAGGCTGTTCATGCGCGTATGCTGGAAGAGCTTTTGGCTCGTCCAGCAATGTCAGTGCTGGTCGCGGCAGCGTCTCGACTGGATGGGTTCAAGGTCTAAAACCATGAAACAGCACAATCGACCGCCTGCCGAAGTGGGCGGCTTATGACTCGCTGATCGCCGCGCGTCAACAGCCAAACATCCTGAAAACCGGCCAGATGCCCGCTGGAGGGCAGTTTTTGTGCGCTGCACACCGCCCAGGCACAGAATTCAGGGCTTGCGAACCAATTCTGCTATCAAATCACGCAAAATTCCAGCCCGGCGAGTCACCGTCCGCCAGGCGCAGCCGTGGCATGTTGCGCCGTGATTCTGTTGTCCACGGGAGGGCATTTTGCGACTCGCAGACCATGTGAGTCTTGCGCCGGGATGCTCGGGCCTAGCGTCATCAGCGCCATCTCAGGCCGGCTTTGCCACGGCCCGTCCAATGCTGAAATAGCGAAAACCATGTTTCGCCACCGCCGCCGGCGTGAACAGATTGCGCAAATCCACCATGATCGGGTCGTCGTTGCAGCGGGCATGCAGCCGCGCCAGATCAAGCGTGCGGAAGACGGGCCAGTCCGTGACAATGACGATGACATCCGCCCCCTCGGCACAGCCATAGGCATCTGCGGCGTAATCGACAGAATGCAGGATGTCACTGGCCTGCCCCATGGCGGCAGGATCAAACGCCCGGATCGTTGCGCCCGATTGCTGCAATTTCTGGATGAGCGGGACTGATGGCGCATCCCGCATGTCGTCAGTATCACCCTTGAAGGCCAGCCCCAGCACGGCAATGGTCATGTCCTTCACAGTCCCGCCGCAGGCATCAAGCACACGCTCCGCCATCAGCTGCTTGCGCTCGTCGTTGACACGCATCACCGTTTCGACAATCTCGAACGGCGCGCCAAAATCATGGGATGTCTGCACCAGCGCCCGCAAATCCTTGGGGAAGCTGGAGCCGCCAAAACCCGGCCCGGCCTCAAGGAACTGGGCACCGATGCGCCGGTCCAACCCCATGCCGCTGGCGACATCCTGCACGTCAGCGCCAGCCTTTTCACACAGATCCGCAATTTCGTTGATGAAAGTGATCTTTGTCGCCAGAAAGGCGTTGACCGAATACTTGATCAATTCTGCCGTGCGCCGCGACGTCATCAGCAAGGGCGTTTCGCTCAAGCCGAGCGGCGCATAGAGCGCTGCCATCGCGGCCCCCGCACGGGCGTCACTGCTGCCAATCACGATACGATCGGGATGCCGGAAATCATGCAGGCCAGCACCCTCTCGGCAAAATTCCGGATTGGATACCACCGCAAAATCCAGTGATGGCTGCAATTCCCGAATGAATTGCTCCACCTCGTCTGCCGTTCCAACCGGCACGGTGGATTTGATGGCAATCACACACCCCTGCGGCAGGGCGCCCGCCATCAATTCTGCGGCTTCCCATACCAGGCTCAGATCAGCATTGCGGTCACCACGCCGCGCCGGCGTCTCCACAGCGATGCAGACAATGTCTGCACCGGTTACCGCAGCTGTGATGTCGCTGCCAAATGACAGCCGGCCCGCCTGACGGTTCCTGGCCACAAGAGCGGCAAGCCCCGGCTCGAAAACCGGAATTTCGCCCTGATCAATCAGCGCGATCACCTCGGCGTCACTGTCGGCGCAAGCAACATGATGCCCGGCGTCAGCCAGACATGCGCCCGACACCAGCCCGACATAGCCAACTCCAATGATCGCGATCCGCATCCGTCACTTCCAGCCAACCAGCCAATGGCCTCACACCAGCGCCGGGTGGACCTGCGACCCGTTGCGAGGGCTCTCTGAAGGCCCCTTCAATGGCCACAACTGGCGCGCCACGGTCAAGCAAAACAAGCCCGCGCGCCATGCCCTGGCCTCACACCGGCCGCCAACCACAGACAAAATTCTTGACATTATGTTTATATTCCTATATTTGCTCCTCATATCAGGAGCTCCCCCATGCCGTCATCCACCCTCATTCAATTGCCGCTGCTCGCTGCTGCACAGGCCCAGAAGCATGTGACCCACAACGAAGCCATCGCCCTGCTTGATGCACTCGTGCATCTCTCCGTGCTCACCCGCGCCGCCACAGCGCCGCCAGCGGCACCTGCCGATGGCGACCGGTATATCATACCCGCCTCTGCCACAGGCCCATGGTCCGGACAGACAGGCGCCATCGCCGCGCGCATCGACGGCGCCTGGGTCTTTGTCACCCCGCGCACGGGCTGGCGGGCATGGATAGAGGATGAAAACGCACTGGCCATCTTCAACGGGACTGGCTGGACACGCCACATCACCGAGCAAACCGGCCAGCTCGGCATCAATGCTGCCGCTGACTCAACCAACCGGCTGGTGGTCTCCAGCAGCGCCAGCCTGTTCAACCACGCCGGCAATGGCCATCAGCTCAAACTCAACAAGGCATCAGCGGGCGACACGGTAGCGTTGCTGTATCAGACTGCATTTTCAGGCCGGGCCGAAGTCGGGCTGGCGGGCGATGACGCTTTGCACATCAAGGTCAGCGCCGATGGTGCCTTGTGGCACGAAGCCATTGTGATCGATCCGGCCACTGGCCGCACGGGCATTGGCACTGCTGCACCATCCAGCACGCTGCATGTCGCCGGAACTGTGCGTGTCGGACAATATGCCAAGGCGGCCCTGCCGAGCGCATCAGCCAATGGTGCCGGTGCGCTGATTTATGTGAGCGATGAAAGTGATGGCCCTGTCATGGCCTTTTCAGATGGAACAGCCTGGCGCCGCGTGACGGATAGAGCGATCGTGAGCTGATCAGAGCGCGCCTACAAACTATCGGAATAATAGCGCTGTATCATGGTCGAGAATTTCTGACGTACAGCTTGCACAAGAAAATCTGGCAGTTCGGCGCGCCATTCGCCGGACAAGCCGCTACGGTAATGCGATTGATCATCACGCTGCCCTTTTTGCCTGCCGCCAGACATGATTTCAAATGGCGCAGAAGCAATTGCCTCATTAAAATGAGACGGCAATACTTTGCCACAATGTTCAAACATCCTCGCGAATGAAATATCTGGTGTTTGAGTCAAATCTTCCATTCGCACCGTCAAGATACGTGGGTCATCCCAGTCCCACCGCTCGTAAGCTGCGAACGGTGGAACTACAGCCGCCTTATTTTCAGAAAACTGAAAATTATGAGAAAACATATAAGCAAATTCCAGCGATAAGCCTGCAATCTTGTCAAGCCCTGCTAAAACCCGACGGTGTTCAGATAAATCAGGCCATCCCTCAGTGGGATGCGAATAGCGATGCGAATAGTAAGCCGACACCAAAATATCGAGTGGATTACGAATGATGTGAACAGCCTTTTTCACATCTGGTGGGATGTAGGGATAAAAGGCGTTTGCATTGAAAAAATAATCAACATCTGAACCAAAATCATAGTCCGCACTAAGATGTGTGGCCCTGAATACACCACCATCCCTTTGGCAGCTCGACAGGATAATCTTGATCAGCCATTGCGTTGCTGTTTTATGGTGGCCGACAATAACCATTGTCATCAGGAATTTACCTTTGCACTATCTTGGGCGCTTTTCGAGAATGACAAAATAGCCCACGGTGAATTGTTCCATTTTTACTGCATCGTCCTTGCCATACAGATATCTCGGCAGCAATTCACCAAACAGAACACCGATAGCATCCGCATCGTCACCGAACGCATCCCTATGTTGCGCCAGTGTCCAAGCCACCCGTGCACATTCCTGCGCCAAGTGGCTGTAGAAGCCACGATTGGCTTGCACCTGCTGAACCTGCAAACCAAAACGTTCTGCCACCATCTGGTACCAGTGTGGTGTATAGCCTCCGTAGAAATGGAACGGCTCCTGATGAAGACCCGACCCCAAGGGTGCCGTCAAAATCATGCGACCACTATATTTCAAAACACGTGCCATTTCACGAATTGCACCGATTGGCTCAGGCACATGCTCCAGCACCTCTGTGCAGAGGATATAGTCGAAGACTTCATTGTCGAAAGGCAGATCTAGAATATCCGAGACATGATCTATCTGGCCATAAAGCCCTTCTGCCCGAGCCGGATCCGTATAGCCATGATACTGTTTGAAATCATGAGTCTCATAAATGGTATGACGCAAATCATCTCGATAAAAACATGGCCCAGCCCCAACATCCAGCACCCTGGATCCAGCAGGGATACCGGCCAGTTGATCGTGCACCCAACGGTCCCGCTGTTGTTTGTTGAAGTCATGAATGCTGTGAATGTCGGGATTCGTGCTCGAAAGCTGCTGCATCGCATTGATCAGGCGTGAAACGGCCTGGTTACCACTGTCAGAGTCCTGATCGACGCGCCGGGCATTGTCATGCGGCAAAATACCGTGCTGGAGAAACCGTGATAATTGCGCCTTCCAGACATCAAGCGTTGGCTGCTCTTCTGCAGCAACGAGGCTTAATTTTAGCAACGAATTAGCAACCGAATGGAGTTCCTGCCGCGGCACCTCAGCAATTTTCTTTGCAGTTACAGTTACGTTATGCAGCGGTGGATTGTGCCAGGCCGAAGCCGTTTTTTTCATTTCAAGAATTTCAAAACCGAGTGCCTTCAAGGTACGTTCAAAACGGGCAGGAAACCACTGGCCGATATGAAAGGCCCAATGCGCAGCCTGATCACCCTCAAGATGACGAACAAGCGCCATTTGTTGGTCAAAAGCGGCACTTTGAGCTGCCGCAGACGTCGCCATAAAGTCAGGCGTTTCAATAACCAGCAGTCCGCCCGGACGCAGCCATTCATGCCACCGAATCAACAATCCCAAAGCCACGACGCGGTTAAAATGCTCAAAAACATGATGCAGCCGGATTTCATCAACGGACCCGCTAGGAAAATGAAGCCCGACAACGTCAGCAATAAAATCTGGAGCCGTCACCATAACGTTGTGGGAGTCTGAGGGAAAATCTATATTTATGTAGTCAGCAATCCTTGTTTCTCCGCACCCAAGATGCAATCTCAGCGGCGATCCTGACTGCCACAAACCAAGCAAAATGATCTGCTCCAGACTATCCGCACGGCCAGCGTTCATGACGCTTCACTTTTCGCAGGTTGACGAGACAAATCGCTGAGGTAACGTCTTACAGACGCAACATGAGCTTGGGGAATTTTCACGATCACATTTCCGACCAGGAATATCCCATTGCGAGGGGACTTTGCCCGCAAGGCATCGAAAATATCTGGCAACAATGGCCAATGATCTGGTTTATGTGGCGGTGGAGGTGGTTTGAAAAAGTAATTTGCATCATCAATCAATATGAAGTGATTACATGAGGCAGCTTCAATAACAGCTATTTCGTCAATAACCGGGCACTCATTGCTTTCCCCATCAGTACCGGGCCCCGACCAGTGTGCATCAAGCCAAAAAATGGCTGAGCAACGCAAGTCAGCAACAATTTCATTTAGTATCAGCTCGCTACGACCTTGGCGCAACATAATACTGGCCTGGCTCGAAAACCGTTTTCTTGCATGCGCATAATGATCTCCCGACAATTCGATTGAAAAAACCTGATCAAAAAACAATGCTGCCCACGCAGCAGTATCACCCAGATACGTGCCGGTTTCGACAAAAACTGTAGAGGAACCAATTTCCTTCAAGGCCAGAATTAATTCGGTAGGTGTATGCATTTTACCGCCTTCAGAAAATTATGGTCAGGTTGCGGCTGCAACAGCCTTGATTTGTGAAACCTGTATGGGGACGCCGATAATACCCTGCACGCGCGAAGAATCAGGAACATGGAAACGCATTGCATCATAAAGCCAGTGTTGCTGATGCAAGCCGCCAAGAGCGCCTGAAGCCAAAGCAAAATTCACCGTGTAGTCTCCCCCTTTCAAATAGGGAAACACAAAAGAAAACTGCACAAAAGTACTTTCGCCGGCAAGAATCGTTGTCCCGGCCAAATGCACTTCACGTGAAGTGTCCCATGCCAGCAAAATTTGCCCAAGCCTGTCTTTAACTCCAAAGCCGACTACTGCATTCTGCAAATCATTGACAGCTTCGCAAGAAATATTCAGAGTTACCAGATCTCCGCCCTGAACGAGAGTAACACGATCACCCCGCGTATTTTCCCACCATGCATCAACGATGCGCCCTTCCATTGCACCTGCAGACCGAGCATTCCAGTCGAAACCGGAAAATGAAACTTGCGGGATTTGCAGCTGGGTCTCTGTAATTTCGGGCAGGTCAGCGCGGACTAAAGCAGTCGCTGGAATTCTACCAGAAGAGTCTGATGTCATTTCTCTGTTAACAAAACTTTCAGCCTCAGTTTCTGTATCATCTCGCTCGCGGATACGGCGCAAAAATTCGACAGCTGGCAATTTCTCCTGATTGCTCATCCACGTCGAATAATGTGGAACCACACGTTTTGGTATATCATCTTCAACAATATGCCCCTGATCTAGCCAGATAGCCCTGTCACACATGTTGAGAACTGCACCAATATCATGCGACACGAACAAGAGTGTGCCGCGTTCGCGAAATTCGCGCAAAAATCGGCTACATTTCTGGGTGAACCCAATATCACCAACAGAAAGAACTTCATCAACTATTAAAATATCAGCATTGACATGGGCGGCAACGGCGAATGCTAGCCGCGCATACATACCGCTGGAATAAGTTCTCACAGGCTGATCAATAAATTGGCCGATTTCCGCAAAGTCGACTATAGCCTCGCGCCGATCTTCGATTTCTTCTGTCGACAGTCCAAGAATTGTCGCTGAAAGATCAATATTTTCCAGTCCGGTAAATTCAGGGTTGAAGCTGGTGCCAAGCTGTAACAGCGGCGCGACCCTTCCGTTGACCTTCACAGTCCCACTGGTGGGTTGGGAAACCCCACTGATCAACTGCAGCAGAGTTGATTTACCGGCACCATTACGGCCAAGAATGCCAATAGACTCACCGCGTGATACGGAGAAATTTACATCGTGCAATGCCCAGAATTCACGATAGAATTTTGCCTTGCCACCAAAAATCATCTGCTTGAGACGGTCCTGCGGACGCTCATAGACGTGGTAGCACTTGCTCAGCGCTGAAACATCCATGGCCAAGACATCGGACATCAATCCTACCGCCCTCAGGCGCTCCTGTCTTTACGATGCTGTTCACCCGGAATCAGCTTCATGTCTTCCCGCACCATCTCGGCAACCATTTCCCGAAAGGTGGTACGATGAACCCAGCCGAGCTTTTCTCGCGCCTTGTTGCTGTCACCCAACAACTGCTCGACTTCGGTTGGCCTAAAATAGCGCGGATCAATTGCAATAAGTTCCTGGCCATTTTCGGCATCGAGACCCTTTTCATCGACGCCATTGCCTTTCCATACAATCCGTCGCCCAACCATTTCAAAGGACAGCTCGATAAGCTCACGCACAGTGTGCATTTCTCCGGTCGCGAGCACATAGTCATCCGCTTCTTCCTGTTGAAGAATGAGCCACATACCTTCAACAAAATCCCGTGCATGTCCCCAGTCGCGCTGAGCATCGAGATTTCCCATGTAAAGTTTTTTCTGCAATCCGAGCGCAATGCTGGCAACAGCACGCGTTACCTTGCGTGTGACGAATGTCTCGCCGCGCAAAGGACTTTCATGATTGAACAGAATACCGTTAGAGGCATGTATACCGTATGCCTCGCGATAATTAACCGTAATCCAATAGGCATAAAGTTTTGCAGCAGCATATGGACTGCGTGGATAGAATGGCGTTTTTTCATTCTGCGGAATGGCCTGTACTTTGCCGTATAATTCCGAGGTTGAGGCCTGATAAAACCTGACGCGATCCGCCATTTTCAGAATGCGCAGAGCTTCCAGCATACGCAATGTGCCAAGCGCGTCGGCATTCGCGGTATATTCCGGGGTCTCGAAACTGACAGCCACATGGCTTTGAGCCGCCAGATTGTAAATTTCATCCGGTTGCGTCTCCTGGATAATACGTACCAAGTTGGTCGCGTCAGTCATATCACCATAATGAAGATGGAAATGAGTCGAATGCTCATGCGGATCCATATATAAATGATCAATCCGCTGGGTATTGAACGAAGAAGAGCGGCGCTTGATGCCGTGTACTTCGTAGCCTTTGCCAAGCAGCAATTCGCTCAGATAAGTACCGTCCTGGCCTGTAATGCCAGTTATGAGGGCAACTTTACGTGTCGACACGGGCGCCGATCCTTAAGTTGGCAAGAAAGAAACAGGAACAGACCATCGCCGCATCAACGCGCATGAAATGCTTAGCCCTTCCCATGAGAGGTGTGAACTGGCACAGGCAGTCTGCAAGGTCAACATTGGCAGCAATCTCGCTGCATTGACCCTGCGGCCAAGGCAACCGCCAGGGCCACCCAGCTCTGCCCGGCGCGTGCCATCACCACTGACTTGACTTATCATGCGCCTTCCTGTTCCCAAAGCCGCATAGGCGACAAGCCAACGCCGCAGACCGTACGGAAGCCGTCATCCGCCATGCTGACAATAGGCCAATCTATCGCGTCCCATTGGGGCCTGATCATCCGCCTCGCGCGGCGCGAAATCGAGAACCGCTATCGTGGCTCACTGGCTGGAATCGGCTGGCTGGTGCTGACGCCATTGCTGATGTTGCTTGTGTTCACTTTCGTTTTTTCTGCCGTCTTTGCCAGTCAGTGGCCGGGCGTGACTAATACGAAAAGTTTTGCGTTGGTGCTGTTTGCCGGACTGATCGTTTTTCAGTTTTTTTCCGAATTGATCTCGCGCGCTCCGAATTTGTTTCTTGAGGATAAATCTTATATCAAGAAGGTGGTATTTCCGCTGGAGGTCTTGCCAATTGTTGCGATGATCACGGCCGGCATAGGATCAATGATAAGCCTTGCGCTGCTGCTGATCGCGCATATTTTCATGATTGGTGGATTATCCATCCATGTGCTTTGGGTACCAGCCTTGATCGCACCGCTTTTGTGCTTGGTGCTTGGTCTGGTATTCCTATTTGCGAGCTTAGGCGTGTTTCTGCGCGACATCAAACAGGTCATACCCTGGATGGTACAGGTCCTTATGTTTCTTGGACCTGTATTCTATCCACTATCGCGGCTTCCGGAATGGATCCGAAGCCTTGTCTACATCAATCCCATCAGCTTTCCGATTGAAGAATTAAGAACCGTTATTTTTCTGCATCAGGCACCAGACCTGATTGGTTTGTGGATTTACACCATCGCCGCTATAATTACTCTTGGTGTTGGCATGGCAACCTTCCGGATGCTGCGCCCCGCATTTTCAGACGTGGTTTGACAAAGCCGTAAGAACGGCATCATTCACCATCGTTTCCATGGCGCTTGTCCCGTGGCCCACATCCCCTCCAATTCACGTTTATCGCGCAGTGCATCCATCGGCTGCCAGAAACCTGTATGGCGATAGGCAGCCAATTGTTTTTCGGCAGCAAGCCTTTCGAGTGGCGCCCGTTCCCATATCGTTGTGTCATCCGCGATGTAGTCAATCACCGATGGTTCAAGCACAAAAAAACCCCCATTGATCCAGCCCATTTCATTTTCCGGTTTTTCGTGAAAGCGGTTCACCGAGCGGCCATCGGCAATATCAAGGATGCCGAAGCGTCCTGGTGATGGCACTGCGGTCACCGTCGCCTTGCGGCCCTCGGCTTTATGAAATTTGATAACCTCGTTCACATCAATATCCGCAAGCCCATCACCATAGGTAAGGCAGAAGGTCTCATTGCCGAGATGCGCAGCAACACGTTTCAAGCGCCCCCCGGTCATAGTGTTGAGGCCTGTATCAATCATGGTCACCCGCCACTTTTCACTGGGGTTACCCAGAAATTCCATCGAATTCCTCGCCAGATCGACAGTAATATCGTAATTTTCGAGAAAATAGTTTGCAAAATAATTCTTGATCATGTGGGCCTTGTAGCCGCAGCAAATAACGAAATCGCTCAAGCCCGCAGCCGCGTAAATTTTCATAATGTGCCAGAGAATCGGACGGCCGCCGATCTCGACCAGCGGCTTTGGCCGGACATCTGTTTCTTCGGCAAGTCGGGTGCCAAAGCCCCCAGCAAGAATAACGACTTTCATGGATGTGGCTTTCTCGATGACGATGATTGTTATTGCCGCTGGAGTGACCGTACAGTCAATGCAAGGCTCTCGGCAAAGTTTGCATCAGCACGCCACCCGCATACGGCTGCCATGGCAGAAGGATTGCCTACCAGATATGGCAGTTCATCAGGCCGCATAGGCAGGTCACCGAAACCGAGCAGCCGCTCATTTGCCCCAAGGCACGCGCAAACCGCCAATGCGACATCCCTAACCCGCTTTCCCTGCCCTGTTGCCACGTTCCAGACGTGCGGACCGCCAGTACGGTGTTGAGACAACCAAGCCGCAGCAGTGCGCATGGCAGCGACGGCATCTGCCACTGGAACGAAATCCCGAACCTGCAACCCATCCGACAGCGAGACACGCCGACCGGATGCCAAATTAGTAACCAGTGCAGGCAACAACCGGTGGTGCGCTTCACCAGGCCCAAATACATTGAACAGCCGCAGATGCGCCAATGGCACTTTCTCATGTACGGCACGCGCACAAACAAGAAGTCCACCCGCAGCTTTCGAGGCACCATAAAGCTTGGTGCGTTCAAGCTGTGCCTCTTCTCCAACCGGAACACCAGCAACGGGTGAAGCATATTCGGCGGATGTGCCAACAGAAATCATGACAGCGCCCATCCGTGCAGCAACCCCGGCCAGAGCATACGGCACAAGCGTATTCACAACGGCCATGGGCTCAGGCGCACGGGCAGATGGCACGACGCCATAGGCTGCGAGATGAAAAATGACATCATACGTAAATTCCGCCAGAGCGGCGCTTACCTGTGTCGGAGTAAACTCTGTACATTCAACTTGACTCACTCGGCCAGGCCAAAACATCGGATCAACAGCGCGCCGGACAAGCGCAGTGACATTGTCGCCATCAGCCAGCAATGCCGCCACAAGATGCCGCCCCACGAAACCGGTTGCCCCTGTTACCAGAACGCGCCTTGTCATGCCGTCAGAGCTTTCCAACCAGCGCACGGTAGTGCGCAATCTGCGCCTCAGTTATCGCCAGAGCGCACGAGGGATCGCTGGCAACACTTCGATACCACTCAACCGTCAACGCAATCGTATCTTGAAATCCTATAGGCGGCTGCCAACCCAATTCACTTCGTGCCTTGCTGCTATCAACGCGCAGAAATTTAGTCTCCAGAAACGTGCCCGGTTCGTATCGAATATCAGGCCGCTTCCAATGGGCAGAGAGGGATTCAACCAGCACACGCACCGACTGTGCATCCGCATCATTCGGGCCAAAGTTGAAGCTCGCGCCAACAGCGGCACTCTCGGCAAAGATACCAGCACCGAGTACCAGATAACCATGAATCAGTGCCAGTACATGTTGCCACGGTCGCACAGCCTCAGGGTTGCGCAATATCAAAGGATGACCAGCAGTAACGGCACGAAAAAAATCCGGCACGATGCGATTATGTGCCCAGTCACCACCGCCAATGATATTACCGCCCCGCCCAATAGCTACTTGCATTCCATTTCCACGCGGTGCCATTGTACGGCGATAAGATGCCGCAATAATTTCCGCACAAGCTTTCGAAGCACTGTAGGGGTCTTTGCCGCCAAGCCGATCAGTTTCCCGGTAACCCCAGGCCCAGCCCTCATCTTCATAAACCTTATCTGTCGTAATGCAGACGGCGCCTTTGACGCCTTTCGTCACACGCGCTGCCTCCAGCACATGTGCAGTGCCAAGAGCATTGACTGCGTAACTCTCGATCGGATCTTCATATGATCGAGAAACTAAGGGCTGTGCCGCCAAATGAAAAATAAGCGCTGGGCGAACTTTGCTGATGACACTGCGCACAGCATCAATATCTCGAATATCGGCGATGTGATGTTCGCAGTAAGAAGCAATATGTGCCAATTCAAACAGGTTGGGCGTTATCTCCGGATTGAGTGCGAGACCAGAAACCTCGGCACCAAGTGCTTTGAGCCACAAGGTCAGCCAACCACCAGTAAAACCGGTATGGCCTGTCACCAGCACGCGCTGGCCAGCATATGGCAGTTCAAAATTTGACATTCAAAAACCTCTTCAACATTTTATATTGAATTGACCGGCCAATTCATCGCCGGTCATTTTCAATCGCGCGGGCTACAATCTCAACATAAGCTTCCAGCATGGCGCGCCGCGTGTAACCACCACGGATGATCGCATCGAACGCAGCCTCCCGCATAGCCATACAGCGAGCCGGTTCCGCCGCCATTTCTTGCAGCAAAGGCGAAATGGCCATCGGATTATCCGCAGGCACCAGATAGCCGTTTACTCCATGTATAAGCACTCGGCTTACGTCACCAACGTCAGTGGACAAGACCGGACATTTCATTGCCATTGCTTCCAGCATCACAAATGGCAATCCTTCGGTTGAAGATGTAATAACGAGCGCATCCGAAGCTGCATACACTGTCGCCAGCTGGTCACGCGGCAGATATGCGATGTGCTTGATATTTTTGGTGAGCTTAATCTGCTCAAGGCGCTCATTGACACTCGCCCGCATCGGCCCATCACCTATGAGCAAACCATAAATGTTAGGGCAATCGGTTGCCGCAACAATATCGATAAAATCCAACGGCCGCTTTTCATCGCTCAGACGGCCAACATAACTGACGACAAAAGCGTCTTGTGGCAATCCAAGCGTGCTACGAGCATCAGTCTGCGTAATGCGCCCAGCACGGAATACATCCTCGGTGTCAACACCGTTGAGAACCACAGCGAGCCGCTTGCCAGGCACACCGGACTGATGAAGTTTTTCACCAATTTTAGCACTGATTGCGATATGGCAATCGATTGATTTGGTCGCCCCAAGGGCTCCAGCAATATGGCCTGTAGGAAGGTCATTGTGCAGAACATCGATGATGGAGACTCCCTTAATGCGCTTTTTCAGCGACTTGGCATTATCGTAGACAAATGAAGCGCCGCTTGAAAAAATAACACGCGTTCCACGTGACTTTGCGAACGATTCAATAAAATTCAGCCATTGCGCATGTGGCAGAAAAAGTGGCAGGTGAAAAATTTCATCCGTGAATGCGCGGAAATAAGACTCCATATCATGAACAGCCGGGATAGTTGTCAAAATCGAAATTCGATAGTGTAATTGCAACTCACCGAGAAGCTCAAGCAACAACATTTCTGCGCCGCCACCAAATGGAAGCCATGGGACAATAACCATGACATGAGCCTTATCACTCCTCTGTGCATGATCCGGATCAGAAATAGTATGGAATGGGTTATCCTTCACCGGCGCTGGCAAAGGTGACAATGCCGCGAGACGGCCGCGAACATCAGCATCATTGAAAAATGCGGGACTTAATTGACGCATCACTGTTAGCCAACGCTCCCGCCCCGCATGTGCATCGCCTGTCATGTTGCCGCCGTGCTTGCGATGCCGCAAAAGCGGCTCAGCAATCACCTTCCCGCGCCGACCCAACATTGCCAGCCGAATCCAGAATTCCCAATCATCGTAACCGCCATGCATGTCCGGATTGTACCGCCCGGCAATATCCCAATCATCTCGCCGGAAAACCGCGCTGACAGATGTATGGTTGTCGAAAGCCGCTTCTTCCGGAATGAAATCACGGGTCTGCCAGACAAAATCTGCATCGCCGAAAAGTTGCACCCAGCTATGGACGAAGCCCACAGAATGATCCGACTCAAGCAAGGCAATTGCTTTTTCAAGATATGTGGGCTCGAAAATATCATCCGCATCAAGTGAGCAGACATATTCTCCAAGAGCGAACTCAATCCCGGCATTACGTGCCGCAGGCAAACCACGATTCGGCGTCAGTCGAACAATTTTTATTTGTGGATGATTACGATAACTATCAACAACTTCTATCGTATGGGGATCCTCAGACCCGTTATCGACGATGATAACTTCAACACTGCGAAGCGTTTGATTGAGCGCAGACTCTACTGCCTCCGGCAAGTAGCGCCCATAATTATAACACGGAATTATAATACTGGCATGGACCGCCGCCAATGCGCCGGGATAAGAATAAGTGACTTTGGGCATAATGGTGCCGTCGGGCATCAAACGCATGCTGCGGACATCTATAGCAATGGGATCGGCCGACGGCGCATTCTTTGCCAATTCCATTGGCGGTGAATGATAGCCAAATTCATCTACTCCAGCCAACGATTGCGGCACATCGCGCCGCTTGCGCCCGGAAGGTGTCAATCTGCCAAACCAACGCCGGACTGTAGCGTGATAATCATCATATTTTCTTTGCCTGAGCAAATCAGTCAAATGATTTATTGCTAGTCTCAGCTTGGGATGCGTCCAGCCAAAAAGAGAATTAATTATTCTCAAGGAATGTATGTAAAGCCTGTAGCGCAACCTCTTCACAATCCAGCGAGGCTGGCGTAGCATTTTCTTATGTTGCTGCACTTCCAGTATATTCTGGGATTTAGCACTGCGTTCTTCTACCATGCTTAGCCGACGATGCTGTGAATTTGCAGATGAATCAATCGCATTGATACGAAATTCTAGTGCGTCAGTTTTCGCCTGCATGGAAATGCCAAGATCGAGTATCCGATCATCAATGCGCTTGGCATTCTCTTGCACAACTGCATCCATGCTGGAGAGACGACGTGTTGTGACGTCGCCCTGTTCTTTCACAATCCTATCAAGGCTAGATATGCTTTTATTCAATTTCATCAAAATCTTATTCGAATTCGCTAAGGTCTTGCTCAGGGCTACCTGCCGATCAACCATTGCCGTGTGCTGTTGTGCAAGCGACTGAGTTGTTGAAAAATGATCAGAAAAATCATTTTGTAGATAATTGATGCGATCTGACAATTTTATTAGACGATCATGCATGGCCGTGTCTAATGTCTGAAATTCTGCTCGCAAATTGTCAAAAATGGCACTGGTCTGAGCAAGGATATTAGCATACCCTTCTTTTAATTCGCCAGCCAAAAGCAATTGCTTGCCGTCGACAGAGTCAATCTTGTGCGCTTGTTCATTCACCAAGCGGTCGAGAATATCCAGCCGCCGATCAAGAATTATACGCGCCTGACTTAGAATATCTTCGCGACTCGCCCTCAATTCATCTTCAAGCAGGAGTTGATTGCTTTTAATCGCATCTATTTTATTTTCGTGCACATTTAATGAACTATCAAGGATAATAAGCTGCTGGCTCAACGCACGACTATCGCTGCGCAATTCAGCAATGCCAGAATCGATAGAAGAATCGCGAGCCAATCGTTCTTGGAGTATTTCATCAACTTTTTTACCAATACTAAGCGTTTTCTCCTGTTCCGTCAGTAATTTATGCTGTTCCGTTCTCAGCTGATATTTGGCATAGCCAGCTTGTCGGCGCGCCTCGATACTGCGCATTTCTTTCGCTTCTGTGCCTGCACCCATAATAGGCTCTGGCACATTCCTCCCTGCAAAACGTTGCCAGAAGTTCTGATCCTGCCATGGCTGGTAGGGCACAAATGTCTTGGTTGAAAAGTCCGGTATGGCGCATTTCTGTTGATCCTCAGCCAGTATGGCCGCCATGCGTGAGAAACTGCTATTTGCGATGGCCAGCCGATCCGCGGCGCGCAGCATGAAAAAGTCAATAAGATGCGCAGCGATACCAGACGAACCAAAAGTGCTTGCTGATACAGGTGAAAACGCTTTGAAATGGTCAAGCACATCTGGAGGGCTGTCAGTCGCAATATAAACCACCGGATCTTGCAAGCCCCGTAGTTGTTCAGTTAGCCATTCTTTATACCACTCGACAGGAACAGGCCTATACCAGTCCAATCCTTTCGCAGCCAGCTCGGGATAGTCGCCACGGCGAATATGCACGGCTACCAGAGGCCTGGCACCACTATTGGTCAATGCACGGCGGAATGAATCAATCGGGTCACGGATTAAAGAAACAGGATCAAATATTTTGCGCAGCAATGACCGATGGGGTAAATAAGGCGATGCTAATTCTTGAAAATAGCCAAACATGTCCACATCGAATGGCGGTGACGACATATTCCATAATGCCTTATCGTCATCGTCGAAGGCAAAAAAACGCAGTTCCGGAAGATCGCCTTCTGCTATGGGCGGATCATTCAAGGCAAATAGCGACTGCCCTTCCCATGGTGACGTTAGAACGGAAAGAGAATGGCGCAACGCATAGAGCTTCAAGAATGCGTATTGAAATATCTGATTGGCAAATCGGCCATTGCTGCCCAATGTAGACATGCCAACACGGCCACGTTCAGCGCCCCTCAACATAAATGTATTCGTAATAAGCCGCGAAGCGATATAAAGCGTGATGGCACAAGCGCCTATTTTGCCATGAGCAGCTGCAACAAGACCACGATCAAACAAGAGCTGCGTAAGTCGGATTGAATCTCTACGAGCTGAATCTGAAGCACCGAGGGCTTCAATCGCAGCAATCGCCTCATATGACACAGTCGGAGAAATAGTGACAGAATCCGCAAGGTCATCAGCAAAACCAACCATGCAGGTGTTATTGTACGAATGGGCATCAATTCTCCACACACGACTGTCAATTGAACGCCCCACAGGAGCATCTGACGAGAGCGCCTCAGGGAATGGCACTGCGGTGAGAGAATTGCCCTCCCGCACTCCGACACCCTGAATGTAGCAGGCATGTTGCGGCTGCCAACCCTGATATTGACATGCGGGCAACAGCCAGCGGCACACATCAGCGAGACTCGGCTCCGATCGTCGGCCATCAGAGACTGACACTTGCAAATCCCCTTCCGCCCGTTTGGAATGGGCCTTTACCTGCGGCCCATTACGGCCATCGACGTTCTGCGAATTGAAATGACGCTTGTTTTTTGACATGGTAGCACGTGTCGGTCAGGTCCTGGGCAGCGGCAGAGACAACCGCAGCAGTTACCGCCTACAAGGTTCGCAGTATGGTTACAATCCTCGGATCATGCCTGGAATCGCGCAAACCTGCGAGGATTGAGCCCGATCTGACTTTGGATGGCATTGCCCTCTCCCAATAGGCAATGGATGCTGCCGGGCCCCTGGCACCGCCAAAGTTGGGCAGCACGCGGTCGCTTGAAACATCGCAAACTGTGTCTTGCAGGCAACGGTTCGCGATCTGCGTCTGATTCGCCGCGAAATCTACTGAGAACCAGGGTATTCATATCATTGAGAATGGCGTAAGGCGCAGCTGTCTCGGCAACAAAGCCATACGTCAGTCCCAATTATGGCAACCAAAACCGCAACCTAGGATAGTCCAGCACCCGCGATGCAACGCTCTACTCTCATTCTGCTGGTGAAAATTATTGTCGGGCTTATTTTGCTCGCCGGAGTGTTTTATCAGGTCGACTTGCACACTGTGGCAGCGATTTTGGGCCAAGCAAGTCCGGCAATTCTGCTTTTGTCATGTTTACTTCTTGCATCTGCCGTCATCTGCAACGCGGCCAGGTGGAACTACATCATGCAACGCCTTGACCGTCCTATTGAAGTCAAAACCGCTGCGGTAGGCTATTTTGAAGCAATGTGCTTTAACCAAATACTGCCGACCGGCGTCGGTGGCGATATTGTCCGTGTCCTGCGCGCCCACAGCGCAGGTGTCATATGGGGGTGGGCCATAATCGGCGTCATTATTGATCGAGCTTTTGGCTTGTTTGCAGCCGCAATACTTCTGCTGTTTGCCGGATATGGTGTCGGGTCGGCCATTACCGCATCGCAAACATTTCAAGTCTGCGCCATTTTTTCAGCTTTGGTTGTGGCTGGCGGGTTAGCTACAATTATATTAGGCCGTATCCTGAAAGCAGACTGGCTGCCGCACAAGCTGAATTCAATAGTTGTGCTTATCCAGTCATTTTCGCGCTGCGCAACAGACAGAGCGATAACACCCAAAATCGCAGCAGCACAATTCGCCAGCAGTCTGTTGACCATCGCCAGTTTCGCAGCTTGCGCTTATGCGCTGCAAGTGCCCCTGCGCTTCAACGATGCGGCCATTATACTGCAAGGAATTACACTGGCTGCGCTCATCCCAATTTCCATTGGTGGCTGGGGTATCCGCGAAGGCATTGTTGTCCTGCTTTTCGCCAACACCGGCGTAAACGATGCGGCTGCTGTTTCTACATCCATTGCCTTCGGCCTTGTACTCACCGCTGTAGGCATTTTGGGTGCGTTGATATGGTTTGCTGACGGCTATCAGCAATATGGTGGAATCAAAGGCTTAAGCGCCGCGAAGGCGCGTAGCAAAAACGCGGATATTCAAACACTATGACAGAAGTTACCGATAGCTTGGCAATCCAGGCACCTGTGGGCTACACGCCACGCAAACGTGCCTTTTATGAGAATGCTGAACAACAGGCCAAGGATCGCGATTCTTGGCGGGAGCGTAATGATGCCTATTATTCGGATGATAGGCGCTACACCAAATTCATTGTTCCAGAAGGAGCACGGGTGCTTGACCTCGGGTGTGGAACTGGCGCCCTGTTGGCATCACTACGGCCATCGCACGGTGTAGGAGTTGATTTTTCACCGTCCATGATCGCGGAGGCACAAAAGCGCAATCCAGATCTGACATTCAAGGTTGGCGATGCAGAAGATGAAAAGTTTATAGCCTCACTGCAAGGCCCGTTCGATTTCATTATTATTTCTGATACGATCGGGATGTTCGAGGATATTGAAGAGGCTCTGAAACAGCTTCACCAGCTTTGTACAGCCGACACGCGCATTGTGATTGCATATTATTCTCCGCTTTGGGAACCAATGATCCATTTGGCAACCAAGCTTGGTATGCGCATGCCTCAACCTCAGCCCAACTTGATTTCAACAACTGATTTTACCAACATTCTGGATTTGTCTAATCTGGAATTAATTCGGCTTGAATGGCGCCAGCTTATTCCATTCCGATTACTTGGATTGGGAACGCTCATCAATCGCTATATTGCGCCCCTACCCGGAATTCGTCGACTGTGCCTGCGCAATTATATTGTGACACGCTCGAAACGTTTAGCACAGCCACGAACGAACCCTTCAACAACAATCGTTATTCCTTGCCGGAACGAAAGCGGTAATATCGAACGTGCCATTCGTGAAATGCCACGCTTTGGTAGCCATCAGGAAATTATCTTCGTGGAAGGAAATTCGAAGGATGACACCTACGCTGAGTGTCTGCGTGTACAAGAACTCTATAAGGGCCAATGGGACATCAAGGTCATGCAGCAGGACGGCCGCGGCAAAGGGGATGCGGTGCGCAAGGGATTCGCTGCTGCATCCTGTGACATTCTCATGATCCTTGATGCAGATCTTACGGTGCCCCCAGCCGCGTTGCCCAAGTTCCATGAAGCAATCGCCAGCGGTAAGGGCGAATTCATCAATGGCACGCGCCTTGTCTATCCGATGGAAAATGAAGCGATGCGATTTTTGAATCACATTGCCAACCGAACATTCGCCAAAATATTCTCTTATCTCCTCAATCAGCGGTTTACAGACACTTTATGCGGAACAAAAGTCCTGCGGCGCGTGGACTATGAACGGATAGTCGCCGGACGTAGCTATTTCGGAAACTTCGATCCATTCGGTGACTTCGATCTTATATTTGGCGCAGCCAAGCAGAGCCTGCGTATCATAGAAGTACCTGTGCACTATAAGGCACGCACATATGGTGAGACGCAGATATCGCGTTTCAGAGACGGCTGGCTTCTCATCAAAATGGTTGTTTTTGCATTCAAAAAACTAAAGGCGGTATGACCCCAGTGACACAGCCAGAAAATGAAACGCTTGACGCCCGATTGACGGAACACCGCCGCATCTGGGATCAGAAACCTACCTTGCGCGCAATCTATCAGGATTTTCACACAAAGCTTGAGGCAGCTTGCCCGCCCGGTCCGTTGCTTGATATTGGCGGTGGTTCAGCCCACTTCAAAAATTACAGACCAGATGTCACCTCATTGGACATACTGCCGTTTCCAGGGATTGATGTCGTTGCAGACGCGCATCAAATGCCTTTTGAAGCGAATACATTTTCCGGCATTGTGATGCTTGACGTGCTGCATCACCTCCAAAGGCCAGTGCAATTTATTCGTGAAGCCGCACGTGTGTTACAGCCCGGCGGCCGCTTGGCCATGATTGAACCTGGCATGAGTGCCGTGTCAAAAATATTCTATGACAAGTTTCATCAAGAACCTGTTGTCATGTCAGCAGATCCTTTTGCCGAAAATACTGTGCAGTCTGGTGATGACCCTTTTGATAGCAATCAGGCAATTCCAACACTTCTTTTTGGCAACAAGACAGCGCGCACCAAAGTTGAGATGATCGTTCCAGACATGAAAGTAACTGACGTCCGCTGGCTCAGTCTGGTTGCATATCCTTTATCCGGCGGATTCAAATCGTGGTGCTTGTGGCCAGCAGCGTTAGTGCGACCAGCGATTGCTGTAGAAAATGTCCTTATGCCTTTGCTTGGGCCAATCAACGGCTTCAGGCTGATGATTATTCTTGAGCGGCGATAAAGCCGCCTATCACAATTGCGGGCGATGTAGTCAATACATGATATGACGTACTAAGGCGCGCGCCGATACACGTTATAATTACCCAGCGCTTCACCTTCACGAGAATAGCGGTTGGACTGCGACACCACATTGAAAACGTCGACGACAACCTTGTTTAGATAATTCGGATTTTTGGGCAGGCTTGATTCCACCGGAAGCACCAAAAATGTTGTATTCAGTGAATCGACACGATCCAGGGCCTTTTGTGGATCAGTTTCAGCATAGCCAAGACCAGTATAGTAGCAACGAAACCCGTGGAATACACTAAACTTGGCTGCTTGGTAGGCTAGCGAATTGGCATTCATTTGTGGCTCTTCAATACCAACAACAACATAGCGGTACTGCAAATCACGCGGGCACGTCCGATCCACTATTTGCGTTGCAGTCTGACGCTTGGATGGATCAATCGTAATGACAGCCAGATGCGGCAGGGTAAAAAATTTTGCGATACGGCCATGTGCAACCAAATGTACTGCGACAAGCTGAACCAATACAGCAACAGATAACAGTGGAAGAACATACCCCTGCCTTGGCAAGCGCGAAAATGTCCACGCCAATACAAGACTAAAAACAGGAATAATGGGCGCGAAGAACCGCTTTTCTTCATTCACCTGGATGGACAAGAGTATGACAAGAAAAATCGTATGAAGAAATCCAAAAAAAACTATTCTAAATATCCAGCGCTCGCGTTTAATAATGTCAGGCGCTCCCACTGCCTTGCGCCAATTTGAAAAAATAACCAATCCCACCAGCAGTAGAAGTACGGGAAAAAGATACGGCACAACAAAAAGTGATTCATTGCCCCCAGAAAGCCAAAATTTGAATTTGGTTATAATATCGCTGCGGCTCCCATAAGCATCTGCAATATCGGACAACGTTGCAGCACGAACATGCACCATCATCTGTTCAAAATTCTTGAAATACCATGCAAGCGTAAAGATGGTCGTTAGTGTTGCGGCAGATAAAATTAGAGCATTACCACGTATGACTAGCCTAAACCTATCTCCTGCCTGCCATCTTTCCCACATGGCATAGAGAATAAAAATCCATGCAAATCCGCAATAAACAACCGTAGTTGCCTTAATAGCAAGCGCACTCATGACAAGAAGAATGAGAATACCAGTAAGAAGAAACAGACCGAACTGACGCGCACGAGCTGCGATCAGATAGCTTGCAACAACAATCACCGACAGCAAGGGTTCAGTGAGGTACTCGTGGCTCATAGCTACAAACATTGGAGCCGATGCAGTGAGAAGCACTGCGAATATGGCCGCCCATATATTGTCAGGCACCATGCTACGGGCTGTGAACCACAGAAGATAAAGCGATACACAATGCGCGAGTACACTGATTAGGAGCAACGCGAAATCAACATCTCCAAGTACCACTCCAAAGGGTACAAAAAACTGGCCAACCCAAGGCAGTAAAGGCGGCTTTTGCCCCATTGCCTGCTGCATGGCAGTAAACCAGCTAGCAGGCTTATGGATAAGCGTCGCAAACAGATCAACTGAAGTTTCAGCATACCATGCCTGATCCCAGGGCCATACATGCTGATCAAGGCGTATCCAGACAAGGCTGGGAAACATGGCCAGCATTGCTAGTAAAAGGCCAATCCACTTCCAGTCGGAACTATGCGTATACATGTGAATTTACTGCTGCGTTTCAGACAGTCGCCACGAGGGGTTTTTCAAACAATGTTACAGCATCCGTTTTATCGTTCTTTTCAGGAACAATTTTTGCGTAACCATGCCAAACATGTTCTGAGCGCCGCACATTAAGACCTTCTTTGGTCAGCCAGTGCTCGAATAATTCGCGGCTCATGAAGTTCCGCCAACCCGGATGCTCTCTGTAGCTACCGGTAGGATTGCCGGTAAAATTACTGTAATGAACAAAACCACGGCCGCCCGGAGCCAGAACTCGGGAAAACTCGCGGATATATGAGCGAACAACATCACTATCAAAATGCACCATCGCATCATAGCAATAAAGAAACGTAACGCTTCCGTCAGCTATACCGCTCAGACTGATACCATCCGTAAGCATGAACTTGATATTATCGGCATTTTCTTTGGCAAAACGCTTCCGCATAAAATCGATATTAGTCTGATTAATATCAACCGCAATAACGGTATTGGCTATTCTCCTCAATCGTTCGGTATTACGGCCATGACCGGCCGCGAGATCGACGGTGAAAGAAAAATCACTTCCTTCTATCATTGGCCAGACAATATTGTCCCATTGCACTTCCATGCCTTTTTCAGCATCGTCGTAATATTGGCCATCGACCCAATCATCCCCAACACGTTTGGCGAGGCTCAAAAGCTCTTCACTGGATGGACCGCTTGTTTTCATCATCATTGCTGCCTCTATGCCGCATGGATCATTTTCAATCAACAAGCCCGGCATCGCGCCGATGGCTCGGTCTTATGGCGCGTTAATGGAGGCTACCGCACCAATGGGAACTGTTTAGTGGAATTAGCCCGCTGTGCAATCAAAAAGCGGTCTGTGCCGCGCTATCCCAACCGACTTACGAGCTCGCGCATGGCAGCCTGGGGAATCTGGCTCACTACGGTGAGCAGCAAACGCGCCGCTTTACGGCGCTGACCTGCCATAACTAGGCTGCGAGCCGCCCGAAGCAAAGTAAAAGCCAGACGGCGCTCTTGTTGATTTTGCTTGCTCCATGTAACGAGCTGTCCTAGCGAGTCGAACAGCAATGATATATCAGAACGGGCCAACCCGCCATTCAGTGTCAGAAATCGGATATAAGCGTCCCTTGCTTCGAGTTGCAAGGCAATAGGAACGCGTCGCTCCACTTCCAGCCAATGCTCTTCCAGGCTCATCGGCAAAACGACAAAGTCAGAGCCAGGATCAAGACTGGCCAAATAAGCCAACGCAGCATCACGCGCGTTGGCCAATGCCATTCGGCTCGTGAGATTGTCCGAATGAATGCGGTATTCTAGAACCACATCAGGAAGATTGGCAAAAGATCCGAGCCGCGCCATACGCAACCACAGATCAATGTCTTCCGCGGCGCTAAACCAATCTCTGTAACCACCACATGCAGCGACAGCTGCTGCGCGCATTGTCACGGCAGGGTGACAAAATGGCGATCCAAAAGCAACGTGGCGACGGCAAGCAGCTTGAGAAATTGGATAACGGCCGCGCCTTATAATATCCCCCTTCCTATCGATGCAGTTCACTTGCCCGCCGACAGCCACAACATCTGGATGCATTTGCAAGAAAGCAATTTGCTTCTCCAGCCGATCCGGCAACGCGCGATCATCCGCATCCATACGCGCAAGTAGGGGTGACTGCGCAGCAGCACGGCCTGCTTCCAGTGCAAGGGCAAGAACAGTGTGGTCCTGTCTAATAATTTTTAGCCGCCTGTCGTAAGCCGCAAATGACGCAAGGATATCAGCAGTCGCATCAATCGATCCGTTATTAATAACAATCATCTCAAAATTTGAATATGTCTGCGTAAGAATACTCTCGACGGCAGAGCGTAAAAAATCTGCACCATTATAAACCGGTAAAATCACACTAACTGCTGTCATGTCTTACTATTCGCCGCGCAATTTGTATCAGCATCAGCAGCTCGCCGGTCCCATCCTGGTGAAAATTGCAAGCGCAGACGTGGCATATGCCATAAGGACATGAAAATAAATTTTGCCGACTTCAAAATTCGGCCGGAAAAGAAAAAAGCTGCAGCTTGCTCAAGAGCAAGATAAGCCTCAAGCCGCCGCATCATATCAACAGGCAAATGCGACGTTCTCCATTTATGAATGATTGTATGCACGGATCGTTGTGAAACAGCTGGATCGACCTGCCGCTTGCGCGTAATCATGGCACCAACTATGGCTTGCGGTTTGAAATGAAAGCCCTTGATTGCCAATGATAAAAACCAGTCAACATCTTCATAGCGGCCCAATACTTCATCCTGACCACCGACAAGACCAAGAGCACAACGACGATTTATAAAGATGCAACTGCCTGGAGCAAACCAGCACCCCGCAGCGAAATCATTCGGATGCTGCGAGGCCCGCGGCATACGTTGGCCAATTTTCTTTCCATTTCCCAAACAATCCACCCAACCACAGCCAAAAATAGTTTTAGCAATTGCACGAGGCGTAGACTGGGCATGGATCAAAAATTGCCAGCGTTGTGCAAGCGTATCAGAAATAAGCCAGTCATCGCTGTCGAGAAATGAAATCCACTCTGTACGCGAGGCTTTCATTCCTGTGTTGCGAGCCGCCGCAGCACCACGATTTTTCTTGTGTCTGATCAACGTCACAGGAAATTCCGCAGGCAGGCCGATATGAAGATATATTGATGTTGGTGAACCATCGTCAACCACAATAACTTGTTCAGGCCAAATTGCCTGCACCACAATACTGTCCAAGGCGCGGCTAACACCATCCTGATCATTGTAAACAGGCAAGATAAATGTCAGATCACACCGTGGTTTTTCTTCAACCATGCTGAACACCAGAGAGCAGATAATATACTAGCATTCCAGCATGATAAAACATTTGAACCAGCATGTTCTATCCAGCGTTCTCTAGAAAACTGCGGTAGGCAAGAGACAATCCAGTTTGAATACTTGTGCTGGCTCTCCAGCCCAGACCATTGAGGCGGGATACATCCGTTAATTTGCGCGGCGTGCCGTCTGGCTTGCTTGTGTCGAACGATATGTTACCCCTGTAGCCAACAACACTGGCTACAGCCGTCGCAAAATCAGCAATGGAAATATCTTCTCCCGTTCCAACGTTGACGATATCTGAGCTGGAATATACTTTCATCAAATAAACACAGGCATCTGCCAGGTCGTCAACATACAAAAATTCTCGCTTTGGAGTACCAGTCCCCCATACAACAACATCTTTCGCACCAGAAACCTTGGCCTCATGAAATCGCCGAATGAGCGCGGCTACGACATGGCTATATTCGGGATGGTAATTGTCGCCTGGCCCATACAGATTGGTTGGCATGGCGGAAATAAAGTCACATCCATATTGAGCACGATAAGCCTCAGCGAGCTTAATGCTTGAAATTTTTGCAATCGCGTATGGTTCATTTGTATGTTCGAGCGGTCCAGTCAGCAACGCACTTTCCGGCATAGGTTGTGGTGCCATGCGCGGGTAAATGCAAGTTGACCCCAGAAAGAGCAGCTTCTCAACGCCAATCTGATAGGCATTATGAATAACATTTGCACCCATCATCATATTATTATATAAAAACTCGCCGCGTAGAACATTATTGGCAATAATTCCGCCTACCTTGGCAGCAGCCATAAAAACTACATGTGGTTTTGTTTTCTGCAAAAAGCGCAGAGTTGCGGCACTATCAATAAGATCAACGCGGCTAGCACCCTTAGGTGCAATAATCTCGCAATTCTCGCTTTCGAGCCGCCGGACCAGAGCCGATCCCACCATGCCGCTGGCTCCGGCAACCCAAACCCGTTTTCCATCCAATGAATATTGTTGCGCCATCTCTTGTTGCTCTTTGCCATGGTTGCCAGGGCAGAATGGGCTATATTTGCAAAAAGCCGTCTGCACCTATGTGATTGCAGTCGTTAATGCCCATTTTTGCGTGCGGCAAGTGCTGCAATGACCTGCTCGGCAGCATCTTCAGCGCTGATCTGGTCAGTCTGGAGGTGCAAGTATGGCGTAAGCGGCGGTTCATAGCCCGCAGCAACCCCGGTAAACTGCTGGAGTCCCCCTTTAATCGCACGAGCATACATACCCTTGGGATCACGCTGCTGACAGACATCCAAGGGAGCATCAACAAAAACCTCCAAAAAACGGTTCCTGCCAATGATGTCGCGCGCAGCTTCTCGTGCCTCAATGAAGGGGGAAATTAGCGAAACAATCACAATCAGCCCGGCATCGGCAGCGAGTGCAGCGACATGAGCTACCCTACGGATATTTTCGACACGGTCCGCTTCGGAAAAACCAAGGTCACTGCTGAGACCATGCCGCAAATTGTCACCATCCAGCACCATAGCATGGCGGCCATCGCGGTGCAGGTGCCTATCAACTAAATTGGCAATTGTGCTCTTGCCAGCACCAGACAACCCTGTCAGCCAAATCACCACAGGCTCTTGGCCCATAATCCGGGCGCGATCGACCGGATTAATCTGAAGCGTTTGCCACGGTGTATCACCAAACCGCTTATCGACTGACAGCACCACACCAGACGCAACGGTGTTGCGTGATGCGCGGTCAACCAAGATGCAGGCCCCGAGTGTGCGCTGCTCCGAAAATGGCATAGCAGCAAGCGGTGCCGACAGAGTCAATCTCGCTACAGCAATATCATTGAGAGCAAGCGCACCTTCAAGCGGTGTAAGGTTCAGCGTCACGAGGTCTAGCACGCCATCAATGCGACTGAGTGTGGCTCCTGACTGCCCCGTTGCAATTTGGATATCATAGGCAGCGCCTGGCTTGGGAGGCTGGGGTTGCAGCCAAATTAAGCGCACACGCAACTGCGACGCAGCTCCCGCTTCTGAATGCTCACTGAAAAGAACCGCACCACGACCAAGATCAAGTTCAGGAGTCAATGCCACAGCGACTGGCAGATGAGATTCGACTGAATCAACAGCAATGCCGGCATCCCAAAGCTTGACCAGTTTAGCGGAAAGGCCCTTGTCACTGTGCACGGTTTGTCCAACACGCAAAGAACCTCCAGCCAGCGTTCCAAAGGATACGCGCCCGCCACCATGCAGCCGCCCTGTAACCTGCACAGGCAGAATTGCACTGCTCGATTCAGTATCTGCAACTACAATTTGTTCGAGCGCCTGGAGCAGGGTCGGCCCATCATACCAATCCGAATTGGCACTTGACCGCACGACATTATCACCATGCGTCGCAGATAAAGGAATAGCCGCGGACACAGTTTGGCCCAGTTTTACAGCAAGGCTTGCCAATTCATCTCGCACGGCCTTGTAGCGCTGAATGTTCCAATCAACACGGTCCATTTTATTGACCGCCAAAATAATATTCCGCACCCCAAATAGAGATGCGAGTGCCATATGGCGTCTCGTTTGTAACCGCACACCGTCATCAGCAGAAACAAGTACGACAGCAAGTTGCGCCTGCGAAGCCGCAGCAGCTTGATTGCGAGTATACTGTTCATGCCCAGGCGCATCAGCAATCAGAAATGCGCGGTGCTGTGTATGAAAATACCGATACGCCACATCGATAGTAATGCCTTGCTCTCGCTCTGCTTTCAGCCCGTCAACAAAGAAAGAAAAATCAATTGAAGAATTTCCAGTCGCACGAACAACTTCAAGCAAATGATCCTCAAATATAGCATTCGAATCGTAAAGAAGTCGGCCAATAAGAGTGCTTTTGCCGTCATCGACGGAACCGCACGTCATGAAACGCAGGCGCGGCCGAACCATCTGCGCTGGCAATTCAAAATCAGCAGGTACCGCATGCATCAAAAATAACCTTCGCGTTTTTTGTCTTCCATTGACGATCCCACATGATCGATAATGCGGCCAACACGTTCTGATTGCTTAGCTACCAGTAGCTCGCGAATAATGTCCTCTACCGTTTCGGCGCCTGATTCTATAGCCGCAGTCAAAGGGTAACAACCTAAAGTGCGGAAGCGAACAGACAGATTTTTAATTTTCTCATCCGAACGCAGAGGAAAACGATCATCATCAACTGGAATTAACTGTCCATTTCGTTTGATGACACTGCGCAACGCCGAAAAATACAGCGGAACAACATCAATTTTCTCTGCCAGAATATATCGCCACACATCAATTTCTGTCCAATTTGACAAAGGAAAACATCGCATTGTGGCACCTGGCAAAAGCGATGTATTATAGAGATCGAAGAACTCTGGTCGCTGGTTGCGTGGCTCCCAAACATGGCCGGATTCACGCAAAGAAAAAATTCTCTCTTTTGCACGTGACCTCTCTTCATCACGTCGCGCGCCACCTATCGCGCAATCAAAACCATGGGCATCGAGCGCAGCACGTAAAGGCACAGTCTTCATTGCTGCAGTGTAGACAGACGCATCAAAATCAAACGGATTCATGCCATCATCCAGAGCCTGCTGATTAACAACCTTGATAAGATGCACACCATCACGATGCATAATCGCATCACGGAACGCAATCATGTCACGAAACTTGAAAGTCGTATCAATATGCATCAAAGGAAGTGGCAACGCAGTTGGTGCAAAAGCCTTGCGCGCAAGGTGGTAAAGAACAGAAGAATCTTTACCAATGGAATAGAGCATAACGGGCCGCAAAAACTTGGCACGTGCCTCTCGCAAAATGCCAATGGCTTCTGCTTCAAGAGTTCGCAAATGTACGTCCAGCCGCATTGGGCGGTGATCATTTTCGGCGGGACTGTAACCAGTCATCATTCACGCTCGTCAATCCAGACAGGCTATCTAGCCCAAACCACATGTGTCATGTTTAGGCTATTGTGTTGCAAAAAGCAAAATTCTGCCTGGCTAGATGACATCCTTTTCAGCCTTTACGTAAACCCATTGCAACAGTGCCGCAGCACGTTCCAAACTCGCCGCTTCTACATAAATTCGCAGCTCTGGAGCATTACCTGATGCCCTGAAGTGAACCATCTCGCCGTTTTGCATCAGAAAACGGACTCCATCCTTTTGGTCAAACGCATCAATGCTACCCAATTGTGAGAAAAAATGAGCTACAAACACAGGATCGCATCTCAGCGCAGCAAGAAAGATGCTCAAACGATCCGGAGAGGCATGCTCAATGCGTGTGCTTGCAGCACTCGCAAAGCCCATGCGCGCAACAATATCCTTGAGCGGCCTCCCTTCCCGCACCATTTCGCTGAGAACGCAAACAATAGGCAACATTGCATCGCGGGTCGGAAGCGCAGTTAATGTGCACCCATCTCGTTGAATATTAGTGCCAAGCAGTACACCACCATTAGCTTCAAACCCAACGACTGTATGCTCGCCTTCCAAGATAGCTCGGTCCATATCGGCAATCACGAATGGTGAGCCAACCTTTGTGCGCATCACACGCAAAAAAGCTCCACACGTTTCCAACCGCGAATTTGATGTTACCGGAGTTACAATTGTTGATGCGTTCAATTGCCGCGCCGTGATTGCGCCAACAAGATCACCGCGCAGAAAGGCCCCATCTGAATCTGCGATAAGCGGACGATCTGCATCACCATCTGTTGAAACAATTGCGTCAAGTCCGTGTTCTTGCACCCACCCTTTTGCCAATATCTCATCTTCCCGTCGAATAGCCTCAGTATCAACCGGAATAAATTGGCTTGACCTCCCAAGCGGTATAACCTCTGCACCCAGAGCATTTAAAATATCTACGATGATATCACGCGCAACTGATGAATGTTGGTAGACGCCAATACGCAAAGAACGCAATGAACTCGAATAAAAAAACGAGCAATAACGATCTCGATAGTTTGCAAGGACAGAAAACCGATTCTGCGACAGTAGTTTTGTGCTCTCAATAAATGGTAAATCTGTTAAAATTTTTCTGGCATGCGTAGCAGCAATTGCAGATTCATCTGATTTATCAATTTCACCAGTCGGCAGATAAAACTTTAATCCGTTCCTATCATCGGGAATGTGGCTACCTGTAATCATGATCGATGGAGACTGATTACGCATCGCTTCGTATGCGAGAGCTGGCGTGGGAACTGCGCCACAATCGATAGCATTAAAGCCAGCCGCATGTATGGCGGCACTACACAATTGCGCTATGTAAGGACTGCTAGCGCGCAAGTCCTGACCAAGGTAAATGCTTCTCTGGCCATCATTCAATAATGATCGCCGTTTCAGCACATCAACAAAAGCGGCTGTGTAAGCAAATGCAGGCATACCTGCCAGATCGCTAACCAGCCCGCGCAATCCGCTTGTGCCAAATTTTAATGACGACACGTCACTGCCTCACTTTTCTTCTGCTCAAGAACCTATTATATCAACCCGTTAAAAGTTTATCGAATTCTACCGCTGCTACAAAAAGATGATAGAAAGTACTTGCTGGAATATGGTCGCTTATCATTTTTCCATCACGGTCAAGTTGATCAATCCAGCAGCCACGCGGCGCGTTCATTAAATAATTCCGTGCGAGCAAATCCTGCACACGCTCTGCATTTTCTCTCGCTCCGGAACGTCCAGCCTGCGCTTCAGCGATCCATGCCTTCAGCAATTCAGTATGCAGCCATGTCCGCGATGACAACTTCGTCACAACACCGAATCTTGTTACTTCGTCAAAAAGGCGCCCTGTCGACGGATCAGCAGTCTTTACGGCAAAATCAAGTAGCTGACTGGGCAAATGTGACGGTATTTGACCGCCCAAGGATTGATAACGCCGTAACAACCACGTCCATTCAACATGATGCCCTGGCTCTACCACGTCACCAAGAGGTGCAGGCAGAGGCGACCAGTCATCCGCAAAATATTCGCGCAATGCACCGGTCGCGGGATCGATAAAATGACTTTGAAAAAGAGCAAATATTCGTTGCGCACGGCCAATGGCATCAGGCCATTCAAGCGTCTCATGCAAGGCCAGCATTGTTTCGAACGCATGCATGTTGGGATTTTGGCGGCGTGGGAGGGACGCAGGCATACCCTCGAGCAGCGTACCATGACGATCTGTCAAATTTTCATCAATGAATTGCATGACCTCTGCAATAATTCGGCGAATCTGTGAATCTCCAGTGACCCTCGCCAACCAGGCCAATGATAACAAAACGAACATATGATCGTATGTATCACGCAAAGGATTTTCGACAGCGCCATCAGCAGTCAGAAGGTGCACAAAACCAGGCGCGCCATCCGGAGAGTATGCCTTGTCCATCATGTACGAAAAGCCATCAAGAGCGGTTCGGATTCCATCTGAATACCACCCTAGATATGCTGCATGCGAATAGACATAGATTTGGCGAGCCTGAACGCGCAAGCGGCGAATGGCATTTCGGTCAGGGCTTCCATCACAATGCAGCCGTTCAAAAAAGCCACCTTTTTCTTTATCTACCCCATATCTCGACCAAAATGGCAAAGCATCGCTAACAGCCCAAGCTTTGAAATTGAAAGGCTCCATTGCGCCAGCGCCACCAATTTTTATCATGGTCCTACCAAATCTTTTACAGCAGCTGATCGGGAGCGGCGCGCTACAAAAACACCTTCAGGTCGCGCAATAATCACAAGATCATCGACATCAACAGCAATGATGCGTGTGCCATCTGCGACAAGTAAACTGTTGCTCACATCACGCGTCTGGACCTGACCAATTTCCGCATTGCCATCACCATTGCGCTCTGTCGCATCATACACCGAAGACCAATTCCCGACATCCGACCAAACGAATTTTGCCGGCACCATGGCTACCTTCTGGCTGCGTTCAAATAATGCGTAGTCAATCGAGATGCGGGGTGCCGACAGGAAAGCATCCCGGCCCAGAGAAATGACATTGCCGCGAGATGTACAAGTCGCCACAGCCTCTTGCGCCGCATCCCAGATATCGGACATAAGCGTCTGCGCTTCATGCGCAAAATCTCTGGCCGTGAAGACAAACATGCCGCTGTTCCAGTCGAAACCGCCACGGGCGAGGTATTGGATCGCTATATCAGGCTTTGGTTTTTCATGGAAACGTGCAACCTTGAATGCGCCTGGATAATCGACAATTGCATCACCACGTTGCAAGTAACCATATTCACTTGAAGGCGATGACGGTGCAATGCCGAATGTAGTCAAGTAGCCATGCTGCGCGAGCCCGACTGCTCGATGAAGGGTTGCACTGAAAAGATCGATTTCCGGAATGAGGTGATCGCTCGGCATGACGCAAATCGTTGCGTCATTGCCGAATTCTTTCTGAATATGCGCCACACCAGCCGCAATAGCAGGGCCGGAATCGCGCCGGTCTGGCTCGAGCAAGAGGGTCGGCTGCTGCAAGCCTATCGCTTGGGCTTGCTCTAACAGCATCATTTCGTGGTCACTGTTTGCGGAGATGATCACATCATCCACGCCGCTGGCTGCAAGCCGTTTCAACGTCATCTGATACAGCGACAGATCACCAAACAATTGCAGAAATTGCTTCGGCATACCTGCGCGCGAAACTGGCCAAAGCCGGGTGCCCGCCCCGCCGGACAGCAAAAGCGCGACGGTGCGCGAACTGCCGGTCATGACGTTTCACTCCTCATTCAAAATCACATCCATGCTCTTGCACATTGGCCAGGATTCTTTACATCCAACAGTGTATAGTTCAACCGCAGTCGGCAGAAAACTTCGCAATATGGTTGAATTTACAAACAAAAGTAACTCTTCTTGGGCAGAGGGTCATGGCCTGCCATCAGCCAGCGCCATGGCTTTCATCGTAACAGAAGACTGGTTTTTCGCATCGCATTTTCTGCCAATGGTCGTAGCAGCGCGCCGTGCCGGCCTCAGTGTAAAGGTCATTACACGTGTCCAAAATCATCGCACAGTTATCGAAGCTGCTGGTGCGCAAGTCATCGAAGTTGACGCCGACCGCAACACCCTTGGACCCTACACCATCCTGTCCCAGGCTGTCCAAATCAGCAAAATTCTACAGCGTGAAAAGATTGTGCTCGTCCACGCCATAGCCCTACGAAGCGCCTTGGTTGCTACCATCGCTGCCAATCTTGCAGGCATAAAACGGCAGGTTATCGCCATCACCGGCCTCGGTTATCTTGGCATTGACCGCAGTCTGACCGGGAGGTCCATGATGGCAACTTTGCGGATGTTGCTGCGCGCCGGTTCCAGCAGGAATACCATCTATGTATTTGAAAATGAAGATGACGCAACGGCATTTGGATTCGCCGCCAACGATGATTCTCGTGTGGTGCTCATTGGTGGCGCTGGCATTGACCCCGCAATCATGACGGCCCAGCCCTATCCTTTCCCGAACCCGGTTCGCGTGGCGATGGTGACACGAATGGTGTGGTCCAAAGGTGTGGATCTGGCTGTCAATGCGATGCTCGAGGCCCGCAACAAAGGCGCAAAAATCGAATTGTCGTTATATGGTTCGCCGGACCGAAAGAACCCAAAATCCATCACTGCTGAACAGTTGTTGTCGTGGAACGCGCTGGAAGGCATAACATGGCACGGTCAGATCTGCGACGTTCGTGAGGTCTGGCGAGACCATCATCTGTGTTGCGTGCCTTCGCGCGGTGGAGAAGGATTGCCTCGGACGATGCTCGAAGCAGCGGCGAGTGGCCGTGCCATTCTCACAACCGACGTGCCCGGCTGCCGCCGATTCATACGGCATGGTATTGAAGGCATGATTGTTACGCCTGATGACCCGTCAGCATTGGCGGACATTTTTATACAGGCGGCTGCAGGCGAGTGGGATTTGCAAGCCATGGGTCAGGCGGCGCGCGCCCGTGTATGCGACCAATTTACGACTGAGCATGTGATAGCAAAGATGGAATCGACATATCGCGATCTGATAAACAGGCCCTGGTGAAAGAAGTCTGTTTGGTCAATTCAGGCGCGCGGCAACAAAAAGGGAACCACACGTGCATCGCGTTCCACATCCTCAGCGTATGGGAGCGCCGGAACAATACCACGCAATATGGCACGCACTGCCAATCCATCACCATCATTTGCCGCGCGCTCTAACCGCGCTACAGAAAGTAAAATGGCTTTGAAATCTGCAATCCCAGCCCTGGCAATAAAAATGCCTTCCTTGCCAGAAGGAACCGTTGCTTCATTCTCGTCAAATATCTCTTCAAACAGCCTCTCGCCAGGCCGCAGGCCAGTAAAAACGATCGGAATATCCTGATCAGGCCGCAATCCTGACAGGGCAATCATTGTTCGCGCGAGATCAACAATTTTAATTGGCTCGCCCATATCCAGCACAAAAATGCGGCCTCGTTCATCAGGGCGTGACAGCGCAGCTGACGCCGCCTGCAATACAAGTTCTGTGGCCTCACTCGTTACCATGAAATATCTTTTCATATCCGGATGCGTGATGGTAACAGGGCCGCCTTCGAGAATTTGCTGCTTGAACAATGGAACAACAGATCCTGTCGATCCAAGCACATTGCCAAAACGAACAGTGATGAATCTTGTTTTTAAGGCTTTCGTGTCGAGCGCTTGACAATATGTTTCGGCAAACCGCTTCGTGGCACCCATAATGCTGGTAGGGCGAATGGCCTTATCCGTCGAAATCATGACAAAAGCTTCAACGCCAGCTTCTACTGCAGCATCGGCAACATGCCGTGTGCCAATAACATTCGTCAGCGCACCTTCACATGGATTGATTTCAAGCATGGGTACGTGCTTCAGTGCCGCGGCGTGAAAAACAATTGCAGGTCGTTCCGCTTGCATGATGCGGCGAACAAATTGTCCATTGCGGACATCGCCAAGCACCATCAACCGATCAAGGCCAGAAAATCGTTTTTCCATCTCCTGATCAATAGCAAACAAATTATATTCCGAATGATCAAGCAAAATCAATCGCTGCGGCAAGTGGGCCGCAACCTGGCGAACCAATTCAGAGCCTATACTACCACCCGCACCAGTAATGAGTACGACACGCCCTTGAATCAGCGCACGAATACCGTCCAAATCGAGCGATACTGAAGGGCGGCCTAGCAAGTCCTCTAGCGTGACATTTTCAAATTTTGCATGCGAGGTTTCAAATTGCCCAAGCGCTGCACGCCGCACAGCGATTCCAGAGTGTGCGGCCGCTGCTGCAAGTCGCTGGAATTGCTCACTCTGTCCTCGGGGCGTAACAACAACAACAGCATTGATATCGATGCCGTTTTTATGCAGCCGTGAAACAATATTTGAGAAATTGTTGACATCGCCGAGAACGCTCACACCCCGCACTTCGCGCCCGACACGCCCTTCGCGATATTCGACAATACCGGCAACTCTGTATTGAGGAGACGTTTCAAGACCATAGGTCCGGATGACCTGATCAGCATCAGCAACATGGCCAACCAGAAGTATATATTCGGACATAGCTTGCGTATGCGCGAGCGGATTGAACGTTTTCATCCAACCATCTTTCAGCGCGCGGTATGCCAGCCGCGGCGCACCGATCAGCACAATCATGTTGATCCAAGTCAGAATGGGCATCGAGCGGGGCAAGCCGTCGAGGCGATTCGCCAGGAAGTTCATGATCAAAAAGACAAGAATGACCGTTGCAGATGCCAGGCAGATCGTTTTGAGGTCGGTGATCGACGCGAAGCGCCAGATCCCGCGTCCCAAGCCAAAAAGCCAGAACACAACAGCTGACACGACCGCAAAACCGATGGTCCAGTTGATGACTCGCGGATCTGACGTGAGATGCGCAAAACCGTACCGGGCCCCTAAGGTCACAAGCAGCGCGAGACACGCCATGCCAATGTCATGGATTGCAGCCATGAAGCGCTTTGACGATGTACGCAGTTGATTGAAACCGGCAATCAGCATGGTCAGCTATGCATGGCCCCTTCGAAACCTAGGCGACAGTTGTGACGACAACTGCTCCATACCACCAACATGCTGGCGTGTCATGAATGGCAGAACCCACAATGCCTCTTGGGATTGCGGGTTCTGCGTAGCCAATGCATAAGATTGAGCCTGTGCGATCAAATGAACACAAAATCGTCTGCAACCAATGTGCTTGATGTGACATTGGCAAGGAAGATATCGTTGCCAGCACTCAATGCGATATGCGTATAGCTGCCAGCCTGTGTAATCGCTCCTGATGCCTGAAGAGCTGCAAAATCGGCAAAACTGCTGCCAACCAGGTTGATAACGTCACCCAGACCAACGCCTGCCGTGAAATCAAAGATGATATCGAAACCGCAGTTTGCACCGATAACGAAGGTATCATTGCCGGCACTGGTGACGCCATCGCCACCCCACATCTGATCCTGCCCCGCAGTACCGGTGACGATATCATTGCCGGCACCGGCGATAAGGAAGTTCACGTTACCCGCTGAAACATCAAATCCAAGCCCACCGTTGAGCGTGTCATCACCATCATCGCCATAGATGATGTCAACGCCAAGCTGGCCATTCAGTATATCGTTGCCGATCCCGCCGAAAATCTGTTCGCCGCCATCGCCACCGTTAATCGTGTCGTTACCAGCTTCGCCGAATAGAAAATCGTCATCTGTGCCGCCATTGATGATGTCATTGTCATCACCGCCTAACAGCACATCGACACCACTGTCACCATTCAGTGTGTCATTGCCAACACCGCCTTGCGCCTGGTCGGACCCCAGGCCACCATGAACGATGTCATCCCCCGCCTCACCAAAGAAGAAATCATCGCCATCGCCACCGGACAGCGTATCGGCATCGAGGCCGCCGAAGATAACGTCCTGATTGGCACCGCCAGTGATCGTATCCAGGCCGGCCCCACCATAAAGACTGTTCGATCCACCTGTGGCAGTGATCGCATCATCACCATCCTCGCCATAAATCAGGCTGCCGCCATCGCCGATATTCAAGATGTCGTTGCCAACTCCTGCGAGCACATAGTCGTACCCACTGCCGCCTGTGTATGTGTCATTGCCACCATAAAGAAAGACGGTATCCAAAGCCCCCCCGAAGCCGAGCACGATATTGTCGGCGTTGTCCATGTAGATCTGGTCGCCGAAGGCACTGCCAATCAGCCGCTCAAATCCGGTATAGGTATCACCGGCCGCACCGCCGAAATTGGCAGAAGGCGCGAGCGCATAAAAACCAATACCGTCACCGGATGAATAGGATAGGGTATCAATGCCAAGACCGCCATCCATCGTATCAGCACCCAGCCCGCCCTCGATGATATCGTCGCCATCACCGCCAGACAGGACATTCGCATCCGAACTGCCAATAATCGAATCAGCCCCCTTGGAACCGATGACATTCTCGATACTGGTAAGCGTATCATTGCCGCCCTCACCGTCTGATGCTGTGCCAGCACCAAGATTGACAGCCACAGCAACAGGCCGCGATGCGTTGATGCCGATGAGATCAGGCGCGCCGGAACCAATCAGATTGCCAAAATCTTCAAAACTGATGGTATCGAGGCCACCGCCGCCATTAATGATGTCGTTTCCAGACAGGCCGAGAAAGGTATTGGCGTTGCCGTCACCAGTCAGCGTGTCGCTGAAGAAGGAGCCAACAATACCTTCGATATTGGTCAACGCGTCCGTATTGCCAAAATCATCCGTCGCCGTCCCTGTCGCCAGATTGACGGTAACGCCCGTGCCTGCTGGGAGCACATTCACAACACCTGCACGCGCCAGTGCGAGGTATGAAAGATAGGTGGGATCTTCAAAATAGCTAACGAAATCAAAATCGGCACCGCCATCCAGCGTATCAGCCCCTTGCCCGCCATTGAGAGTATCGCTTCCCGAACCGCCGGTCAGTGCATCAGCCCCGAAATCACCAAACAGCCGATTGTCTTTGGCGTCCCCGGTGATGGCATCATTGCCTTCGCTGCCAGCGATGTCCTCGACATTGACAAAGGTTGCCGTTGAGCCATCCACCTGCAACGCCGTTCCCGCTGTCATGTTGACAGTCACGCCTGCGCCGCCAACACCGAACAGAAGCTCATCCCTCAAAAAAGTCATCCGGTCATCGTCGCCGGCACCGCCGTCAAAATAATCAGCGCCGCCAAAACTGCGAAATACGTTGTACCCTGCTCCACCCGTCACATCATCAGCCAACGCGGTGCCGTTGATACCTTGAATCGAAACCAGCGTATCGGTGTTTCCAAAGGCGTCACGCACCTTGCCAGACAAAACCGTGAATCCGTTGACTGTGACTGTGCCATCCGAAAGATTAGCGATAATGCCCGATGAACCGCCTGAAGTTGTACCAGCGTAATTGGGCGTCTCACCAAAATACTGGACAATATTAAAACCAGCACCGCCATCAAAGTAATCGTCGCCGGCCAGCCCCTCAAAGCGCTCTTCGCGCAAATTCGCAAAGGCACTGCCAACCATGTAATCCCGGCCACTTGTGCCACGCACCCGCTCAATATCGATAAATGTGTCTGTAAAGCCGGCAGTATCCCTCGCGGCCAAGCCCGCTACATTAAATCCATCGAAGGTAACATTCGTAGTGCCGAGATTGACAATCACACCTAGCCCAGTGACGCTCGGCGTCATGTCTGCATAATCAATCCGGTCACGATCTCCATAACTTTGGTCAACGGCTGCATCGGGCGAGCCATCCGCACTATCAGTGCCCGCACCGACTCGAAAAACATCGAATCCATCGCCGCCCACAAGTGAGTCGTTACCAGCAAGTCCAATCAAAAAATTATCACTGTTGTTGCCAATAATTGAATCGCCAGAATTTGTGCCCGTGACGTATTCAATGTTGGAAAGCGTATCCGTATTCCCCCACCCGTCGATCCCAAACCCCATAACGAGGTCGACGGAAACACCGGCTGCACCGCCAAAACCTGCATCGCCCGAATAATCGACACGATCATACCCTGCACCGCCATCAATGATGTCAGCCCCCTGCAGTCCCTGAAAATAATTATAGAACTGGCTGCCGGTGATAGTGTCAGCGAACATCGAGCCGCGAATACTGGCGATGTTCTGGAATGTCTCGGTAGCACCGAATGTATCAGTGCCCGTGCCTGTGTCGAGATTGACATTAATTCCGCTGGTACCGCCATCTTGCCGATAATCAACAAATGGCACGCCGAAATAATTGTCTGCGTAAAGAGGCACTGTGCCGATATAGGTGTCTCCACCCGCCCGCCCCTGAAAAAACCCACCAGTGCTGCCACCGATGAAAATATCAGCGAAAGCTGTGCCGCGTGCGTGCTCAATGCTTATCAGGGTATCGACATCGCCAAAACCATCACGTGCTGTGCCGGCAGTAACGATCCCCCCATAATTCACGTCAGCAGATGATAAATTAACCACAACGGGCGCGGAACCGCCATTGGTAGCATCCTGATCATAGGACGCCATGTCATTGCCACCGCCGCCATTGAGTATATCAACACCGCCACGGCCGCGGAAGAAATCATCCCCCAGGCCGCCAGCTAGCGCATCATCTCCTGACGAACCGAATATATTGTCAGCGCCAGAAAAAAGCGTGGCCTGAAAGGCCGCACCATCAACCACCGGGGTCAGAAACGACTGCAAAAAGGTCGCCGCATAATTTGGAAGACCCGTAAAAGTTTCAATATCGGCACCGCCCAGCGACACACGATGAGCAATGGAACTCACCGTGCCGGCGGTCAGCACTCCACCGGAAACAGCCAGCCCAGTCCCGGTCAATACCAAAACAGTGGTATCGCT
>JBOFCU010000252.1:0-18474 GCA_051646285.1 Beijerinckiaceae bacterium | reverse complement strand
GGGTGCGGAAAATCAACGCTGTTGCGGATGATTGCCGGGCTTGAGCCTGCGTCATCAGGTTCAGTAATGATTGACAGCGCTGTGGTGAATGATGTGCCTGCGGCCGAGCGCGGCCTGGCTATGGTGTTTCAGAGCTATGCTCTTTACCCGCATATGAGTGTCCGGCAAAATTTATCATTCGGCCTTGAAAATTTGAAAACACCAAAGCCGGAAATTCAGCGCCGCGTGGCGGAAGCCGCGCGCATGCTGCGGATGGAACAATTGCTCGACCGGCGTCCTGGCCAGCTATCCGGCGGACAGAGGCAGCGCGTTGCCATTGGCCGCGCTGTGGTGCGGGAGCCGCAGATTTTTCTGTTCGATGAGCCGCTATCGAATCTGGATGCAGAGCTGCGTGTGCAGATGCGCGTGGAAATCGGCAATCTGCATCAGCGGCTCGGCAACACCATGATCTATGTGACGCATGATCAGGTTGAGGCAATGACGATGGCGGATCGCATTGCGGTTTTGCGCGATGGCCGTCTTGAACAATTCGGCCGGCCTCTGGATTTATACAATCATCCAGCCAATTTATTTGTGGCCGGATTCATCGGCTCGCCGCGCATGAATTTTTTCGATGGCACGATTTCATCTGTGAATGCTGACGGTGTCAGAGTGCAATTGAAGGCGGGCGGTGAAATTGTTGTGCCGTGCAACGCTGCGGGTGCTGCCAACGGTTTGGGTGTGAAGTTGGGTGTACGACCTGAACATATCACTGTGGCCGATAATGGCGCAGGCGACGTGCCGATGATGGTAAGTTTTACCGAACAGTTGGGAAGTGAAAGCTATCTTCACGGCGCTCTGCCGTCGCAGGAAGGTTTATCGGTGCGTCTGGCTGGGCAAACGCGCGTCAAACGCGGTGATACGGTCGGATTAAATCTGGCCGCGCCAGCGCTGCGCCATTTATTTCATGCGCAATCAGGCGCTGCATTCGCGCCACAGGCCTAAGCCCATGCATATTTTTCAAACCTTGCGTGCTGTCACGCCTCATCCTCATGGCCTTGAAGGCCGGCTCGACTCTCAATGGCGCCTGCGTATTCATGCCATGTCCGATACGCTGATGCGTATTGTTGTTGAGCCGCAGGATGGCTTGCCGTCTCGGCGGACATGGATGGTTGCGCCGGAAGGCGATGTGCCATGGGAGGGCCGTCTGCGCGATGACAGCAAGGGATTTTTTCCCGCAGCAACAGATGTGATGGAAGGCGACGATATTTCAGTCCTGACCGCCGGTCATTTCCGGGTCACATTGCATCATGCGCCCTTTCGTCTTGTGGTTGAGCAGAAAATTGCTGATGCCTGGCAACCGTGGATTTCAGATCGCGTTACAGGCGGCTTTGCGCTGACAGAGAAAGGCCAGCGCATCCGGCATTTTCAGCAACGCGATGCGATTGACCGCCATTTTGGCCTTGGTGATAAAACGGGGCCACTGGACCGCACAGGCCGCCGCTTTCGTGTGCTGCAACTTGACGCGCTAGGCTATGACGCTGAAATTGGTGATCCGCTCTACAAGCATGTGCCGTATATGGTTGTGCAGCATGGCGCGGTCGCAGGTGGATTATTTTATGACAGCCTTGCGCCGATGACATTTGATATTGGCAGCGAGCGGTCCAACTATCACGGCATCTACCGATACGTGGAAATTGAAGAAAAGGGCCTTGATCTTTGGCTGATCGCCGGGCCAGATGTGGCGAGTGTAACGCGCCGCTTCACATGTTTGACAGGCCGGCCTACATTTCCTCCCCGCTGGAGTTTTGGCTTTGCCTTCACCACCATGCATCATGCTGATGATGTGAATGGGCAGAAAGTTATTGAGAGTTTTGCCGAGCGCTGCCGCGCGGAAAAAATTCCGATCAGCGCCATTCATTTTGGTTCCGGTTATTCCAGCCGTGGCAAGCGCCGTTACGTTTTTACCTGGAACAAGGATAAATTTCCTGATCCGCAAGACTTGTTTGCGAAATTGACGGCCATGGGTTTTCCGGCCGTGGCCAATCTCAAGCCGGTGTTGATTGATGATCACCCTGATTATGCGGAGGTGAAATCGGCGGGAGGATTTGTGAAGGATGCGGAAGGTTTACCTGTCCTTGAGCAATTCTGGGACGGGATGGGTTCCTATCTGGATTTCACCAACAGCGAGATGGTTCATTGGTGGCAGCAGCGTTTTCAAAAGCAGGTGCTCGATCCTGGGTTTGCCGCTGGCTGGAATGATAATAACGAATATGAAATTGGCCGCGATGGATCGACCGCAACAGGCTTCGGTCAAGCGATGGATGCGCCATCAACAAGGCCCCTGCATGCGCTTTTAATGACGCGCGCGACCTATGAGGCGACGCAGGCGCGTGCCCCTGATCTGCGGCCATTTACGATCACACGCGCTGGCCCAGCAGGATTGCAGCGCTACGCTGAAACTTGGTCGGGTGACAACGAGACGTCATGGCACACACTGAAATGGAATGTGCGCAATGGGCTGTCTCTGGCCTTGTCTGGGCAATCGAAGGTTGGCCATGATATCGGCGGATTTACCGGGCCCAGGCCTGATGCAGAATTGCTGTGCCGCTGGATCGAAATGATGGCACTGCATCCGCGCGCCGTGATGAATTCTTGGAAGCCGGATGTTGCGCCGGATTGGACGGCTGCGACAACGCCGTGGCTTTATCCGGAGTTGCTGCCTGCCATTCGTGAGGCGCTCAATCTGCGCACAACATTTCTGCCGCTGATGTATACGCTGGCCCATGCGGCACACATGCGGGGTGAACCGATTATCCGGCCCCTGTTTTATGATTTTCCGGATGATCTGCGCGCCTATGATGATCAGGATGCGCTGATGCTTGGGCCGGATGTGCTGTTTTCACCTGTTGTTGAATCAGGCGCGCGCAAAAAAGCACAATATCTGCCGCTGGGCCCGGCGGGCTGGATCAATTTTCATACGGGTGAATTGTTTGCTTCCGGCACGACTGTATCGGTTGATGCGCCGCTGGGCCGCCCGCCGATATTCATTCGGGCGGGAGCAGCACTTGTGCTGGCGCGAGAGACGCCAGATATTTTGCCGCATGATGCGCCGCCCCGCCGTCTTTATCTTGCAATGGCGGGGAAATCTGGCGATGGGAATGGCCACCATTTTGAAGATGATGGTGTGAGCTGGGCTTTTCGTGACCACAACGTGCAGCCATGGTCCATTCATTACAAAGTGACCGATGATGGTGTTGACGTCTTCTGGCGTAATTCTAATGACAGTGCAGGCATGATCGGTGACGGCGGCTGGCGCGTGGATGGGCCGGGCGTTGAGGCAAAAAAAATTACCCATTACCGTGTTGCGGTTCAATAAAGGCGGAACCGCATGAGAATGAACGGATTACGTGTCGAGGCGCCAATCATGGGCGTGCACCGCGCCTCATGAATGTCTGCCTATCGTTCGTTGGCCAGCAGCGCGCAGGTTTCGCGATATTCACTCCTCAGCCTTGCACACAAATCCGCCGTTGATGGAATATCAGCAATGGCACCGACGCCGTGGCCGGCTGACCAGATATTTTTCCAAACCTTGGCCTCGCTCGCCATATCCATTTTTCCGTGCGAGACGAGGTTGGCCGGATCAAGCCCGGCAGCGGCGATGCTCTGGCGCATGAAGTTGGCGTTCACGCCGCTGATGGCGGGTGTATAGATGATATCGGCGGCTGCAGCTTCACAGATCATGGTCTTGTATTTGTCGTCGGCAAGGCTTTCGCGCGTGGCAATGAAGCGCGTCCCAAGATAGGCAAGATCAGCGCCCATGGCGCGCGCGGCGGCAATATGGCCGCCAGTGCTGATCGCGCCGGCCAGGACAATCGTGCCGTCGAATATGCGCCGGATTTCGCTGACCAATGCAAAGGGGCTGATGGTGCCGGCATGCCCGCCCGCGCCTGCGGCAACAGCAATGATGCCATCAACACCTGCTTCAGCGGCTTTCTGGGCGTGGCGCAGGCTGATGACATCATGGAACACGAGGCCGCCATAGCTGTGAACAGCTTTCACCAGATCGGAGACTGCGCCCAACGACGTGATCACCAGTGGCACCTTGTGCGCGACCGTAACCTCAAGGTCATCCTTCAGGCGGGGGTTGGTGGGGTGGACAATGAGATTGATTCCATAGGGCGCCGCGTCTGGGATCGCAGCCAAGCGGCCATTAATCTCATCGAGCCATGCGGCATAGCCAGCCGTTGTGCGGGCATTCAGGGCCGGAAAAGTGCCCAAAATGCCGCCTCGGCAGGTTTCCACCACGAGATCAGGGCCAGAAACCAGAAACATGGGGGACGCAATGGCAGGCAGACGAAGGCGGCCCTTCAGGGACGGCGGCAGTGGCATAGGATTGGCCTCAATGGTTGCCTCGATGGTCGATCCCGGCACAATGCCTCAGGCCAGCGATCGTGTCATCGTGCCGTTGCAGCAGGCTGGCGTGGCAGTCTGGCAGTTGACGATCTTTGAAATCTAAATATTTTAAGTTCAAAATATCTACTGGCTGGCGATGGTGCTGGCGGACAGTGGAACAGGAGGAGCGGCGATGCGCATTGTATGTATCGGCGGTGGCCCGGCAGGGCTTTATTTTGCTCTCCTGATGAAGAGCAGGCACCCCGCTCACCACATCACCGTTGTCGAGCGCAACCGGCCCTATGACACCTTTGGCTGGGGTGTGGTTTTTTCTGACGCGATGATGGAGGCGATGCGTCAGTGGGATCCGGACACAGCCAGCGAAGTGCAGGAGGCGTTCAATCACTGGGATGATATTGAGCTGTGGTTCAAGGGCAAAAGAATCCGTACCACAGGCCACGGCTTTGTCGGAATCGGCCGCAAACGGCTTTTGAATATATTGCAAAGCCGGTGTGAACGCCTTGGTGTCGAACTTGTGTTTGAACAGAGCGTGCAGTCTGATCTCGAATTTCCAGATGCGGATCTGATCATTGCGGCGGATGGCGTCAACTCAGTGGTGCGCGAGCGTTATACTGATGTTTTCAAGCCCGATATTCTGGTGCGGCCTAACCGCTATATCTGGCTTGGCACACACAAGGCCTATGATGCCTTTACATTCGATTTTCAGAAGACGCAGCATGGCTGGTTTCAGGCGCACATTTACAAATTTGATGACAAGACATCGACCTTTATCGTGGAAACAACTGAAGAAGCCTATGAGAAGCACGGGCTTGGCGCGCTTGATCAGCAGGGTTCGATTGATTTTTGTGAAAAACTGTTCGCCGGTGTGCTCGATGGTGCCGAACTGAAAACCAATGCCCGCCATTTGCGCGGTTCCGCATGGCTGAATTTCAATCGGCTTATTTGCGAGCGGTGGAGCCATTTCAATGGCAAGAGCCATGTTGTGCTGATGGGCGATGCAGCGCACACAGCGCATTTTGCGATTGGCTCAGGCACCAAACTCGCGCTTGACGATGCGATTGAGCTGACAAAGCAGTTTGAGCATTTCGGCCATGAAGCCAGTGTCATTCCACAGGTGCTTGATCATTATGAAGAGGTGCGCCGTGTCGATGTGGCGCGCATACAAAATGCGGCGCGCAATGCGATGGAGTGGTTTGAGGTGGTGGGCTACCGCTATGCTGACCAGCTTGAGCCGGAACAATTCATGTATTCCATGTTGACGCGCTCACAGCGCATCAGCCACGAAAATCTGCGGCTGCGCGATAAGAAATGGCTTGAAGGCTTTGAGCGCTGGTTCGCGGAAAAATCTGGCGTGATGGCGGATTCTGGCGGCAAACCTGTGCCGCCGATGTTTACGCCTTATACAGTGCGTTCCGTCGCATTGCCCAACCGCATCATCGTTTCACCCATGGCGATGTATTCTGCGAAGGATGGCGTGCCCGGTGATTTTCACCTGATGCATTTCGGCGCGCGTGCGCATGGCGGTGCAGGGCTTATTTTTGGTGAGATGACCTGTGTGTCGCCTGATGCGCGCATCACGCCGGGCTGTCTGGGCCTGTGGAATGATGAGCAGATGCAGGCATGGAAGCGTATCATTGATTATGTGCATACCCATTCGCCGGCGAAATTCGGCATCCAGCTCGGTCACGCCGGCCGCAAGGGTGCCACGCGCGTGGCGTGGGACGGCATTGATCAGCCGCTTGAAAGGGGCGGATGGCCGCTGATTTCGGCATCACCCTTACCGTATTTGCCGCATAGCCAGATGCCGCGTGAAATGACGCGGGCGGATATGGATCGCGTCAAGGCCGATTTTGTTGCAGCCGCGCAGCGGGCGGCCCTGGCTGGCGCAGACTGGCTGGAATTTCACGCGGCGCATGGCTATTTGCTGTCGAGTTTTTTATCACCGCTTACCAATCGGCGCGCTGATAACTATGGTGGCAGCCATGAAAACCGCGCGCGCTATCCGCTTGAGGTTTTTGCGGCGGTGCGCGCAGCGTGGCCTGCCGACAAGCCCATATCCGTGCGCTTGTCGTGCCACGATTGGTTTGAGGGCGGCAATACGCCGGATGATGCGGTTGTTTTCGCCCGCATGTTCAAGGATGCTGGCGCTGATATGATCGACTGCTCATCGGGCCAGGTCTGGAAAGAAGAAAAACCGGTTTATGGGCGTTTGTTCCAAACACCTTTCGCTGATAAAATTCGCAATGAGGTCGGCATTCCCACCATTGCTGTCGGGGCGATTTCTGATGGGGATCAGGCCAATTCGGTTCTGGCGGCGGGACGCGCCGATCTATGCGCCGTGGCGCGGCCGCACCTGGCGGATCCTGCATGGACATTGCATGAAGCCGCCAAGCTCGGATACGTGGCCGTGCCATGGCCGAAGCAATATTATTCCGGCAAGGCGCAGTATGAGACAAATCTTGCGCGCGCTGCGGCTTTGCCGCCGGTCAAGTAATCATGCAGGCGGGATTTCCATGATGTTATCAGGCCATCACGCGCTGATCACCGGGGCAGGCAGCGGCATTGGTGCTGCGGTTGCGACGACGCTGGCAAGAGCGGGCGCGCGTGTCACGCTGGCGGGCCGGCGTCTCGCGCCCCTGCAAGAGACAGCCGCGTTGTGCGGGGCGGGCAATCATTTTATCGCGGATGCGTTTGATGTGACCGATTCAGCCGCTGTTGCGCGTGGGATTGATGCTGCGCGCAACGTGTTTGGCCCCGTGTCCATCCTCGTCAATAATGCGGGTGAAGCGCCAAGCGCCTCTTTTGAAAAGACGGATGCGGCTTTGTGGGAGCGTGTGATTTCTGTTGATTTAACCGGCGTCTATCGCGTCACGCACGCGCTGCTGGCGGATATTCGATCCCACGGTTCGCGTGGTCGCATTATTTCCATTGCCTCGACGGCGGGATTGAAGGGGTATGGCTATGTGAGCGCCTATTGCGCTGCTAAACATGGCGTCATCGGCCTTACGCGCGCATTGGCCGTTGAATATGCAAAGACAGGCATGACGGTGAATGCTGTCTGCCCTGGATTTACCGAAACGCCGCTGATCGCGGCTGCGGTGGACACTATTGTGCGCAGGACAGGGCGCAGTGCCGATGAAGCGCGCGCGGAGCTGGCACGCGCCAATCCGCAGGGACGTCTCATTCAGCCGCAGGAGGTGGCAGATGCGGTGCTGTGGCTTGCATCTGGCGGCGCACAATCCATCAATGGGCAGACCATTGCGGTCGCAGGCGGGGAGATCATGGGATGAGCGGACCATCGGAGATGACAGCCATGAAGCGGGCGTTCAAGGCGTATCAGGCAAGACATTTTTTATGGGAAACCAGTGATGATGGCCGCGTCGCCACCTTGCGGCTCAACCGCCCGGACAAGAAAAATCCCCTGACATTCGACAGCTATGCTGAAATGCGCGATCTGTTTCGCGATCTTGCCTACGCATCTGATGTGCGGGCCATTGTGCTGACTGGCAGTGGCGGCAATTTCTGTTCTGGCGGTGATGTTTTTGAAATTATCGAACCACTGACCAAAATGACAATGCCGGATTTATTGGCATTCACGCGGATGACAGGTGATGTGGTCAAAGCCATGCGCAAGTGCCCGCAACCTATTTTGTCAGCTGTCGATGGTATTTGTGCCGGTGCCGGCGCCATTCTTGCCATGGCTTCAGACCTGCGCTACGCAACGCCGGAAGCCAAGACCGCCTTTTTGTTTACGCGCGTTGGCCTTGCCGGTGCTGATATGGGAGCGTGTGGAATTTTGCCACGCATTATAGGGCAGGGGCGGGCCGCCGAATTGCTATTTACCGGTCGCGCGATGGCCGCAACAGAAGGCCATGCGTGGGGATTTTACAATAACCTGCATGCGGCCAGCGACCTTGAGGCGCAGGTGCATGCCGTTGCGCGTTCGCTTGCTGATGGGCCGTGGTTTGCGCATGGCGTCACAAAAACCATGCTGAATCAGGAGTGGGCCATGGGGATTGATGAAATGGTGGAATCAGAAGCGCAGGCACAGGCTATCTGCATGGCGACTGGTGATTTTCGCCGTGCCTTTGAGGCGTTCGCCGCCAAGCGCAAGCCAGCCTTTGAAGGTAATTGATATGCACTGCGCGCCGCGCCTTCATCCCACGCGCGATCATCTCGACTGGCCTTTTTTTGATGCGCGCCATCGCGAATTTGTTACGCAGCTTGACTCTTTTACCCATAGTGAAGCGATGGCTTTAATTGATCATCGCACCATCGATGACACCTGCAGAAAGCTGGCGCGTGCGCTTGGTGAGTCTGGCTTGCTGAACGCGTGCGTGGCTGATCCTGAAAGTGATGGCAGCAGCATTGACTCCCGTTCAGCATGCCTCGCGCGCGAAACGCTGGCGTGGCATGACGGGCTGGCTGATTTTGCTTTTGCCATGCAGGGCTTGGGATCAGGCCCCATTGCATTGGCTGGTTTGCCTTCATTGCGGCTGGATATTCTGCCAAAGGTGCGTGCTGGCGAATGGCTTGCGGCGTTCGCGTTGTCAGAAAAAAATGCTGGCTCGGATGTGGCTGCCATGCAGTGTGCAGCGCGCCTTGAGGGTTCACATTATATTGTTGATGGCGAAAAAAGCTGGATTTCCAACGGCGGTATTGCCGATGTGTATTGCGTTTTTGCGCGCACAGGTGAGGCGTCAGGCACACGCGGCATATCCGCTTTTGTTGTCTTTCCGGACGATCCGGGATTTTCGATTGCAGAGCGGATTGATGTCATCGCCCCGCATCCGCTGGCGACGCTGCGTTTCGAAAATTGCCGGATACCATCAGGCCGGCTGCTCGGTATGCCGGGTGAAGGTTTTAAAATCGCCATGCGCACGCTGGATATTTTCCGCGCTTCGGTTGCAGCCGCTTCTCTCGGCTTTGCGCGCCGCGCATTTGATGAAGCGGTGGCCCATGTGCGCACGCGGCCCATGATGGGCGCGACATTGGGTGATTTGCAGCTCACGCAAGCAGCGCTCGGTGACATGGCAACCGGCATTGATGCAGCAGCACTTCTGACCTACAGGGCAGCGTGGCGGCGCGATGTGCAAAAGCTGACGACGACGATGGAAGCAGCCATGGCGAAAATGACCGCAACGGAAACGGCACAAGGCGTGATTGACCGGGCGGTGCAACTGTTTGGCGGGCGTGGGGTGCAAACAGGAGAAATTGTCGAACGGCTTTACCGCGAGATACGGTCTCTGCGGATTTATGAAGGTGCGACCGAGGTGCAGAAGCTGATTATTTCCCGCGAGGTCATGAAAGCCAAATAAAGAGGCCCGCCTGTGCGGGCCTTTTTATTTCGTGATCACCGCGATTATCCAGGAAACGTATAAGCGGTCTTGACTGTGGTATAAAATTCCTTGGCATAAGAGCCTTGCTCGCGCGGGCCGTAGCTTGAGCCTTTGCGGCCGCCAAACGGCACATGATAATCTACGCCAGCCGTAGGCACATTGACCATGACCATGCCTGCTTCTGAATTGCGCTTGAAATGGCTGGCATATTTCAGGCTTGAGGTGCAGATGCCCGATGACAGGCCAAAATCCGTGTCATTGGCAATCGCCAGGGCCTCATCATAGTCTTTCGCGGCAATCACGCAGGCAACGGGGCCAAAAATTTCTTCGCGTGCAATGCGCATGGCATTTGTGGTTTGCGTGAAAAGAGCCGGCTGTAAATAGAATCCCGGCGTCTCGCGATTGAGGCGTTCACCGCCGAAGGCAAGATTGGCTCCTTCCTTGCGCCCGACATCAATATAATCAATGTCCTGGTCAAGCTGGCCCTGATCAACAACAGGGCCGATATGTGTGCCTGATTTCAATGCATCATCGACCACAAGACCTTTCAGCCGCTCAGTCAATGCCGCCACAAACTGGTCATGAATTCCTTTTGTCACAATCAGCCTCGACGAAGCTGTGCAGCGCTGGCCTGTTGAAAAAAATGCGCCATTCACGGCACATTCAACCGCTGTTTTCAGATCGGCATCATCCAGCACGACAAGAGGATTTTTGCCGCCCATTTCAAGCTGCACTTTCTTCATCGGTTGTGACGCGATGCTTGCGGCAGCAACAGTGCGGCCGGTGCCGACCGAGCCAGTGAACGAAATGGCAGCAATATCGCGATGGTCCAGAATGGCCTGCCCAACAACAGAACCGCGGCCCATGACCAGATTGAAAACCCCTTCCGGCAGGCCGCTGCGGGCAATAATATCAGCAAGGGCCCAGGCAGAGCCGGGCACAAGATCGGCCGGCTTGATAACGACACAGTTTCCATAACATAGCGCCGGCGCAATTTTCCAGGCGGGGATTGCGATGGGAAAATTCCATGGCGTGATGAGGCCAACAACACCCATCGGCTCACGTGTCATTTCCACATCAAGGCCGGGACGCGTCGAGGCAACCTTTTCGCCCATCTGGCGCAAGGCCTCACCGGCAAAAAACAGAAAAATCTGACCAGCCCGTGTGGCTTCACCTATGCCCTCGGGAAGTGTCTTGCCTTCTTCACGCGATAGCAGGCGGCCCAGTTCGTCCTTCCGTGCCAGAATTTCCTCACCAATCTTTTTCAGGCAATCATGCCGCTCCTGTGGTGTGGAGCGTGCCCATTTTGGAAATGCCGCCTTCGCGGCCGCAATAGCGCGCTCCGCATCGGCCTTGGAGCCTTGCGCATATTCCCCCACAACATCATCCGTGTTTGATGGATTGATATTGCGCGTGATGTTACCTGACGCGACACGTTCGCCGCCGATGATGTTGGCATGGATGGTCATGGTCGTGGTTGTTTCCCTGCTATGTTTCCGCGCCACTCTATCAGCGTTTGTTGGTTTTGCGCCATGCTGTAAAATCAGTGGTGGATTGCGGATCGGTGGGTGGATAGAGGCCAAGAATGGAGCGCCCCTCAAGCACCTTTTCGGTGACAAAATCCTCAAAAGCCGTCATTTCCGCCGCCTCATGGGCGATATCGTCAGCCATGTGGGCGGGAATGACGACGACACCTTCGCCGTCCCCCACAATGATATCGCCTGGGAAAACCGGGGCGTCGCCACAGCCGACCGGGCCATTGATCTCAATCGCCTCATGCAATGTCAGATTGGTCGGCGCAGACGGGCGCTGATGGTAGGCGGGAATTTCCAGCGCGGCAATTTCCGGCGCATCACGAAAACCGCCATCCGTGACAATGCCGGCGACACCGCGCTTCATGAGACGAGTGACGAGAATGGAGCCTGCTGATGCAGCGCGTGCATCCTTGCGGCTGTCGATCACCATGACAGCGCCGGGCGGACATTCCTCAACCGCCTTGCGTTGCGGGTGGGCCCGGTTTTGAAAAACTGAAATGGGGTTGCGGTCTTCGCGCGCAGGCATGTAGCGCAGTGTATAAGCCTCTCCCACCATGTTTTCTTTTCTGGCGCCAAGCGGGTGCACATCCTGAATAAACTGGCGGTTGAGGCCCCTCTTGAACAAGGCTGTACACAGGGTAGCGGTGGAAACTCTTTTCAATTTTTCGCGTGTCGCATTCGATAAAGCCATTGGCGTATCCTCAATTGATCGACGGTTCGCCTATGGGCGCACCATAGTCTGTTTGCAGAAAATCAAAGTCGCAGCCCTGATCGGCCTGTGCGATATGGCGTGAAAACATCCAGCCATAGCCGCGCTCATATTTCGGTGCAGGCTTTTGCCATGCGGCCCGGCGCGTAGCGAGTTCAGCGTCGGATATATCCATATTGATGGTGCGATTGGGAATATCCACTGTAATGATGTCGCCTGTTTTCACCAGTGCCAGCGGTCCGCCAATGTAGGATTCTGGAGACACGTGCAAAATGCAGGCACCATAACTTGTGCCACTCATGCGTGCATCGGAAATGCGCACCATGTCGCGCACCCCCTGCTTCACGAGTTTTTTCGGGATTGGCAACATGCCCCATTCCGGCATTCCCGGTCCGCCCAACGGTCCGGCATTGCGCAGCACAAGTACAGTGTTTTCAGTCACATCCAGGTCATCACGGTCAATATTGGCTTTTAATGCGGCATAATCATCAAAGACCAGTGCAGGTCCCGAATGCTTCATGAATTTCTGGCCAGCCGCCGATGGCTTGACCACGCAGCCATCAGGCGCAAGGTTGCCACGCAAAACAGCCAACGCGCCCTCATTATAAATGGCGTTGTCGAGCGGGCGGATCACATCATCGTTGAAAATTTTTGCATCTTTCAGACTTTCCCGCCATGTCTGGCCTGAAGCATTGATTTGCTCAAGATCGAGAAACTGGGTCAGCCGCGTCAGCATGCCCAGCAGGCCGCCGGCATAATAAAAATCTTCCATCAGATACGTGTCGCCGCTCGGACGGATATTGGCGATGACCGGCACATCCCGGCTGGCGGCGTCGAAATCATCGAGACTGATGGCATGCCCGGCGCGGCGCGCCATTGCCAGCAAATGTATCACGGCGTTTGTCGAGCATGCCATCGCCATTGCGACGATGATCGCGTTCTTGAATGATTTTTCCGTCAGAATTTTCTGCGGCGTTAAATCCTCCCAGACCATTTCAACCGCGCGGCGGCCTGTGGCGGATGCCATGCGGATGTGATTGGCATCAGGGGCCGGAATGGATGACGCTCCCGGAAGCGTCATACCCAGGCTGTCTGCCAGCCCGGTCATGGTTGAAGCGGTGCCCATGGTCATGCACACACCGTATGAGCGGGCAATGCCGACCTGCATTTCATTCCAGTCTTTTGCACCGATATTGCCGGCGCGGCGCTCATCCCAATATTTGAACGCATCGGAGCCTGAACCCAGAATTTTGCCTTGCCAATTGCCGCGCAACATGGGCCCGGCAGGCATGAAAATCGCTGGCACGCCTGCTGATGTGGCGCCGAGAATAAGACCGGGCGTGGTTTTATCACAGCCGCCCATCAGCACAACGCCATCGACGGGTTGCGAGCGGATCAACTCCTCGGTCTCCATCGCTAAAAAATTGCGGTAGAGCATGGTCGTGGGTTTGACGGTGCTTTCCGACAGCGAAATGGCGGGCAGCTCAACCGGAAAACCGCCGGCCTGCAAAACGCCGCGCTTCACATCTTCAACCCTTTGCTTGAAATGGGCATGACACTGGGCAAAATCAGACCATGTATTGATAATGCCAATGATGGGCTTGCCGGCAAATTCTGCGACATCATATCCCATCTGGTTCATGCGGGAGCGATGACCGAATGAGCGGAAATCATCCGGCGCAAACCAACGGGCGCTGCGCAAGGTATCGGGATTTTTCTTTGTCATCGGTTCCGGCTGTTCTGATTGGTGCCAACAATGATTGCGGCAAGATATGAGACTGTATTTTTCCACTCCCGGCCGCAAAGTCCAGTCTTATTTCATTATGTCAATCAACCTTGACGCCGGCTTTTTCGGCCACTCCAGTCCATTTGTCGATTTCGCTGCCGACAAAAATCTGCTGGTCTGCGGGACTGTTACCGCCGATAACAAAGCCTTGTGCGAGCAGCTTATCCTTGATCGCAGACTTGTTGAGAGCCGCAGACACTTCCTTGTGCATCCGCTCGATAATGTCTTTTGGTGTGCCAGCCGGGGCCGCAAGGCCATTCCAGGACACGGCTGAAAATTCGGGAAACCCCTGTTCGGCAATGGTTGGCAAGGCGGGCTCTGTCGGATTGCGCTGCGGGCTTGCAACGCCGATCATGCGCACGGTGCCGCCCTTGGCCTGAGCAAATGCCATATCCTGATTGATGAACATCATGGGAATTTGCCCGCTGATCACATCATTTAATGCCGGTGCACCGCCGCGATAGGGCACATGTGACATTTGCAATCCGGCCTGCTGTTTCAGCAACTCCATTGCCATGTGGCTTGATGCGCCATTGCCGGAGCTGGCATAATTGTATTTGCCGGGATTGGCCTTGATTAAATCAATCAGCTCCTTGAGGTTTTTGGCAGGAAAATCTTTGTTGACGACAAGGACGTTCGGGCCATTCGTCAATTGCGTGATATGTGCAAAATCCTTGCGTGAGTCATATGGCATGTTGCGATAAATGCCATGGTTGACAGCGTTTGATCCAACGCCTGATACAAGGAAGGTATAGCCATCGGGCGCAGCCTTGGCGACAACAGCGGAACCGACATTGCCATTGGCGCCGGGCCTGTTTTCAACAATGATTGTCTGACCAATCGCCTGTGACACATCCTGTGCGACCATGCGGCCGACAATATCGGTTGTGCCGCCGGCGGGGAACGGCACGATAAAGGTGATTGGTTTTGTGCTTGGCCATGTCTGAGCCTGCAAGGGCGACAGGATGGCGGTTAGCGCCATGGCGGCGGTCGTCAAAAGGATTCGGCGTGGATAGGGGCGCATAACTTAAGCCTTTCTCGGGCGTTTCACTCAAGGTTCATGCTGCTTTTTGGCGCAGTTTTGGACCAGAGCAGTGGCCGTACAGGCCTTGTGCCTGTCCGCCATCGTGTACCTTGACGCACAGTGAAGCGCTAATGCATTAGTGCGTCAAGCCGTGGAATGTGCCAGGATGGGCTGAACTGGAGAATGTGGGATGCAGTTTGCAGCGGTTTGGGCAGGCCATGGGCGAATGCAAGCCGGGGTGCTCGAGCAATTGCGTGAGGATATTGTCGCGCTCACGCTGGCCCCGGGATGTGTGCTGTCGCGTCTGGAATTGCAGGCGCGCTTTGGTGTCAGTTCGACTCCGATCCGTGATGCGCTGATGCGGCTTCAGGAAGAAGGGCTTGTCGATATATTTCCGCAGCATGCCACGATGGTGAGCCGGATTGATATAGCGAAGGCGCGGGAGGCGCAGTTCTTACGGCGTTCCATTGAATTGGAACTCGTGCGCGATCTGGCTTTGAAGCCTGATGCTGTGTTTATCGCACGCCTGCGTAGCCTGATCCGCCAGCAAAAGGCCTTTGCTGGCGTTGAAGAATATCATGCGTTCAACGCCATGGATCAGGCATTTCATTTCGCCATGTATGAAGCAGGGCAGGTGGCTGATCTCTGGCAACTGATGCGCCGCCGCAGTGGCCATATTGACCGGTTGCGCCGCCTGCATTTGCCGATCAAAGGCAAGGTCAGGGAAATTCTGCGCGCTCACAATGATATTGTTGATGCAATTGAATCCGGCCAGCCACACCAAGCGCAAACGGCCTTGCGGGATCACCTCTCCCGTTCACTGGAATTTGCCGGCCGGTTGCGTGAGCAATATCCTGATTATTTCAAGGTATAACGCAAAAAAGTTTCTGGTTTATCGTTTATCAATGTGCCCAGCCGGATCACATGGGCGTCTTTTTGCAACGTCATTTGACGATTCCTGGTTTGCGACACTGTTCCTTAAACTGCTCAAAGCAGGCGCTGTCATTGTAAAAGGCCGGATCATGTCCGGCCTTTTTTCGATGAGCAGGGTGATTACCAGCGGCGCAACCGGTCAACATCCCACCAGGCGGGTTGCTTGGCCGGGGTTTGCATTTTCCACAGCGCTCCGAGAGTAAATGCGACCGCTGCAACCGCAGCCAAGGTCGTTACAGGATATTCACCGACTGATCTTGCCACCGTGCGCTGCACATCACTGGCGACGTCCTTGGCCTTGTCAGCAGCAATAGAGGCCTGATCGCTCACAGTTGTCATGGCATCGCTGGCATAGGCAGAGGCCTTGTGGAGCGCATCACTCGCCTTGTCGGCGATCACTTCAGCGCCATGCTGGACATTTTCGGCGACATCGCGCGCCGTGCGTTCCGCGTCGCGGCTGACAGCAGAGAATTTGCTGGTGCTCATCGGTCTCTCCATTGTGATTGTCATCAATTGCTTGCTGACAAAACCCATGGAGTGGGAAATGGTTCCCTGCCGGGCAGAAAAGCCTGCTCAGCGTTTGGCGGTTTTCATGCGGGCCAGCACATCTGGCGTGGGGTTGCCGTCAGCAGGATGGATGCCCTGTGACAGCTGAAATTGCCGCACGGCATCGCGTGTGCCGGAGCCAATTTTTCCGTCGATCTTGTCGCGATACAGACCAAGGCGAGTGAGCTGGCGCTGGATCTCGGACTTTTGTGCGGGTGAGGACAATGGCTCGCGCGCCGGCCATGTGCCCTGAATGCCGCCACGCCCCATGATCCGGTCACCAAGATGGGCAACGCCCATGGCATAGGCATCACTCATGTTGTACTTCTTGATGACATCATAATTGTCGGTGACAAGGAAAGCCGGACCACTGGCACCGGCGGGCAGGAAGAGCCTTGCCTCGCCGCCATAAGACAGGCCGCGGCCGGTCACAGACCGCACGCCGGCATTTTGCCAGGCGGAAAAGCTCCGGCGCATGGTGCGATAATCGAGATTGTCCGGGATTTCCACCTCGATGCCCCATGGCACGGACGCGTTCCAGCCGAATTGCTTCAGATAGTTGGCCGTGGAGGCGAGGGCATCGGGAATCGAGCGCCAAATATCCTTGCGGCCATCCCCGTTGAAATCGACTGCATATTTCAGAAAACTTGTGGGCATGAATTGCGTGTGGCCCATGGCACCGGCCCATGAGCCGCGAAAATTATCGCGTTCAACATGGCCTTCTTCGAGAATCCGCAGCGCACCCAGCAATTCATTGCGATAGAACTCACCACGATAATTGATCGAGGCAAGCGTCGCCAGCGCGCGGATGATATAGGTGTTGCCAAAGCCCGCGCCGTAGTTGGTTTCCATGCCCCAGACACCGAGAACAATTTCCTTCGGCACACCATACTGGCTTTCCACGCGCGCCAATGTGTCGGCCCACTGTGATGCTGCGGCACGTCCGCGCTCGATGCGTGATGCGTTCACGGCGCTGCGGATGTAGGACCAGATGGGCGCTGAAAATTCCGCCTGCTTGCGTGTCAGCGCGATGATGGATGGATCAGGCGCAACGCCGCGAAAGGCATCATCGAACGTCTCGCGGGAAATGCCATTCGCCTGCGCCACTGGCCAGAAAGACTGGACGAAGGCGGCGAACGAACTGTGTGCCGGTGCTGATGCCACGGTTCTGGTCTTTTGCTGGGCGTGCGCTGACGGTGCCGTGATGCCAAATACCAGCAACGCCATGGTTGCGGCGAGAGGGGCGGGGCAAGCCTTGAGTATCTGTCGTGTCATTTTGCTAACCATATCTGATCCGCCAGTCTTGGCGCAGGATGGTTGATAAAAAAACAACGGCGCGTGCTGGCTGCACGCGCCGTTGTCATGGCAGGTGTCATGGCAGGGCGTCATTGGCAGGCCGTTCCGGCCTTTGCCCATCAATCCATCGTGACGGGCGGCACGGGCAGTGTTTCTGTGGCCGGCGTCTTGCGCACGTCGTCCAGTGCCGCCACCGGGGGCGGAACCGATGGCACTGCTGGTGTGGCAATTGGCGGGCTGGCCGGCACGATGACGGGTGCTGCCACCGGCGGCACAGCGGGTGCTGCAATTTGTGGCGGCGGAGCGCTGACGGGCGGTGCTGGAGGGGGCGACAAGGCCTGTGAAGGCGCCAGCAGTGGCGGGGCGGCGGGCTGGGTTGGTGCAGCCTGTGGCGGCGGGGCGGCATTGTTGTCTGCCGGGTTTGGCAAGATAACGCGGGTAGCGGGCCGGGTATCGGCGGGAGCGGGCCGTGCCACTTGCGTGCTGGGTTGCGGGCGCGGCTGGGTGCTGCGCGGGGAGTCACCGCGCGGGGTATTGGCCACGGCAGGGGGTGCGCCAGCGCTGCCCGCTGCGCCACCGCCAGAGCCCGCACCGATCGCGCCATTCAGCGGGTTGGCGTTTGCATCTGGAGTTACGGTTGCACTGCTGTCCGGCATCGTCACCGCTGGCGGGTTGGGCGTGCGCGCCACGCGCGGTTCGCGCGGCTTTTCCGGCGCCAGGGCAGTGACGCCGCGAATATCGCCATCATAGGCACCGACAACCACGCGCACACGGTTGCCATTCCTGTCCACAGCGTTGGCAACAAACACGCCGCCGGTGCGCCGTGGCCGGGTCAAGGTGCGATAACCGCTGTCGCGCAGGATACCGATGACCTCGCCAGCATTGAAAGCGTCTTCCACGTCTTCCACCGG
>JBOFCU010000215.1:0-3408 GCA_051646285.1 Beijerinckiaceae bacterium | reverse complement strand
CCATCCGCGTCGAATTGCGGGCTCTGGATGAGGATGATTTCAAACGCATCCTGACGGAAACGGAAGCAAGCCTTGTGAAGCAATCCGTCGCGCTCTTGGGCACGGAAGGTGTGACGCTTGATTTCAAGGATGATGCGATTGCGGCGATCGCCCGCATTGCGGTGGATGTGAACAGCAATGTGGAAAATATCGGTGCGCGGCGTTTGCAAACCGTGCTCGAGCGCGTGCTCGACGATATTTCCTACACCGCCGCCGACCGCTCCGGCGAAACGCTCGCCATCGATGGCGATTACGTCAACAAGCAGGTTGGCGATCTGGCCAAAAATACGGATCTGAGCCGCTTCATTTTGTAAGTGGCCACCTTTTTTTACCGGCAGCGATCCAACCGAGCGCGGTGGACGGCAGTCTGCAGACCGCCGACAGCCTCACCGGGCTGCTTTCTGCGCAGGCACCAGTTATGCAAAGATGGCCATGTCCTATGTGCCTGCGCCACCCCATATCAATCAAATGGCTAGCTCCTTAACCGCACCATCACAAAATTTTGCCATTGAGGGCATGACCTGCGCCTCCTGTGTGGCGCATGTGGAACGTGCCATTCGTGCTGTGCCGGGTGTTGCCGATGTGCAGGTCAACCTCGCCACCGAGCGCGCGGCGGTAACATTCAATGAGAATGCTGCCCCTGAGAGCGCACAAGCCGTGGCGCAGGCGGTGGATCATGCCGGCTATGGCGCAACGCCGGTGGCCAGCGGCATCGTTTCCGATGCGCAACGGCAAAAGCAGGAAGACGCAACGGCCAATCTGCGGCGGCGGCTTTTTATCGCGGCCTCGCTAACGCTGCCGGTCTTTCTCATCGAGATGACCGGCCATCTCATTCCCGCCTTTCATCACTGGCTGTATGGCACATTTGGTGACATGCCGGTGCGGCTTGTGCTGTTTGCCCTGACGACGCTGGTGATGACCGGGCCGGGCCTGCCCTTTTACCGCACCGGCATCCCAGCGCTTATGCGCGGCCAGCCCGAAATGAACTCGCTGGTTGCGCTGGGCACATTGGCGGCCTGGGGATTTTCCACGCTCGCGACATTTGCGCCGCAGCTTTTGCCGGCAGGCACAGCGCAGGTTTATTTCGAATCCGCGGCCGTGATCATCACCCTGATTATTTTTGGCCGTTATCTGGAATCGATCAGCCGTGGCCGCACCAGCGACGCCATCCGCCATCTCGTGGCCCTCCAGCCAGATACAGCGTTGGTGGAGCGTGACGGGCGCTTTGTTGAAACAGCGCTGAGTGAAATCAAAACTGGCGACCGTCTGCGCATTGTGCCCGGCGCTCGGATCGCTGTTGATGGCCTTGTGATTGAAGGATCATCCCATATCGATGAGGCCATGATTACGGGCGAGCCGGTGCCGGTTTACAAAACCGTTTCCGCACATGTCACCGGCGGCACGGTCAACACCACCGGCAGCCTTGTCATGCAGGCCACGCGCGTGGGTGCCGATACAGTGCTTGCGCGCATTATTGCGATGGTGGAGCAGGCACAGGGTGCCAAGCTGCCCATTCAGGCGCTGGCCGACAAGATCACGGCGATATTCGTTCCTGTCGTGCTGGGCATTGCCGCCGTCACTTTTCTTGTCTGGATAATTTTTGGCCCGCAGCCTGCGCTCGGCTTTTCACTGGTGAATGCGATTGCCGTTCTGATCATCGCCTGCCCCTGTGCGATGGGGCTGGCCACGCCGGCCTCGATTATGGTGGGCACGGGCCGCGCCGCAGAGCTGGGTGTTTTGTTCCGGCGCGGCGATGCCTTGCAAGCGCTGCGCGACGTGAAACAGATTGCGTTTGATAAAACTGGCACGCTGACCGCAGGCCACCCCGCCCTCACGGATTTTATTCTCGGTGCCGGATTTGAGCGGGCCGCTGTTTTGCAGGCCATCGCCTCAGTCGAAGCGTTGTCGGAACATCCGATTGCGCAGGCGATTGTCAAAGCGGCTGAGGAGAGCAATCTCGCGCCATTGCCAGTGACTGATTTTCTGTCCACGCCGGGCTTTGGCGTCAGCGGCCGTGTTGATGGCAAGGCGATTGTCATTGGCGCTGCGCGCGCCATGGAGGCACTGCATTTTGACATTGCGCCCTTTGCTGTGAATGCCCAACGGCTGGCCGATGAAGGCAAGACACCGCTTTATGCCGCGATGGATGGCCATTTGGCGGCGCTGATTGCGGTGGCTGATCCGATCAAATCATCATCACGCGCCGCCATTGCAGCCCTGCACCGGCTTGGCCTCACCGTCAGCATGATTTCCGGCGACGATCAGCGCACGGCAGATGCTGTGGCGCGGCAGCTGGGCATTGACCGCGTTTTTGGTGACACGCTGCCCGATGGCAAACGCGCTCTCCTGCAACGCTTGCGCGATGCCCACGGCCCCATCGCATTTGTTGGCGATGGCATCAATGATGCGCCTGCACTGGCCGAGGCCGATGTCGGCATTGCAATTGGCGCTGGCACCGATATCGCCATCGAAAGTGCTGATGTGGTGCTGATGGGCGAGGATTTGCATGGTGTGGCCAATGCCATTGCCCTGTCGCAAGCGACGATGCGCAATATTGAGCAGAACCTGTTCTGGGCGTTTGCCTATAATGCCGCGCTGATTCCTGTAGCCGCAGGCGTGCTGTATCCGCTCTGGGGCGTTTTATTATCGCCGATGCTGGCGGCGGGCGCGATGGCGCTGTCCAGTGTTTTTGTGCTGAGTAATGCGTTAAGGCTGAGACGGTGGAAGACGGGTTGACATGATGCATGCGCGACAAAAGACAAAATCAAAACACAGCGCGCCTGCTGGGGGCTTTGACATCCCACCCGTTCATCCCGGCCTGACCATTGCCGAGGAATTGGCCGCGCGCGAATTATCAGCCAATGCTCTCGCACTGAAAATGCGCGTACCCGCCAACCGGATTACAGAAATCATCAACGGACGGCGCGGCATTTCCGCCGAAACAGCGTTGCGCCTTGGCCGCGCCTTCGGCAATGGCGCGGCGTTCTGGATGAATTTGCAGAGCCAATATGATCTCGCCGTGGCGAAGCGAGAGTTTGGAAAGCGGATTGAGAAGGAGGTGGAGGCGGGGTGAATGATTCGGTGCGAAAATATTAAAAGTTCGATTCTTTTTAACAGCCTTTACTAGGAAAATCAAAAATTTGTGGGCCCACGAAAACCTGGACGCGTTCTTTCGTCGGTAAAGCAGCGCGAGCCACCGGTACCGATGGGCGTATAAGAAACTACAGTGCCATTTTTGACATGGAAGACATTATTGCAGGCGGCAAAAGAAGCTGTGCAAGAGGTAAAAGAAGTATAAGTAGCGAAATCCACAACGCCTCTGAAAGCAGCACCGTCTGTGGAACAAGATGATACGTTCCTGCCGTTTAC
>JBOFCU010000209.1:0-32640 GCA_051646285.1 Beijerinckiaceae bacterium | reverse complement strand
GGGGCCAGCGAATTGCTGATCGGTGAACAGCACTGGCGCGCATTGCCGCCGCATCTGAAGCTGATCATCGAGATGGCCTGCCGCGCCGAGCATGGGCAGTCGCTGCATGAGGCTGAACAGGCCAATGCGCGTGCGTTGCGCCTGCTGGTGGAGCAGGGTGCACAGGCGCATGTCTGGGCTGATGATATTGTCAGTGCCGCCCGCGCCGCTGCGCGTGATGTCCTGGGGGATGTCGCAGCGACAGGCGTGCTGGCAGACAAAATTGTGCGCTCGCAGCAGCAGGCACTTGATGACGGGCGCGTCTGGCGCAGGCTGCAAAGCGCGAACTAGGCCATGAGCATCCGTGCCAAATTCCAGAAGCGCCACCCGGTGGAATGGCTGGGCAAAGCGGCAAAACGCCCCTTGCGGGCGGGCCGTCAGCCGCTATGGTCGCGCGCCCTCGTTCAGGCCTGAAAGCACAGCATAATCGCATGTCCAAGAAAGTCCGTATTGCCATCGATGCCATGGGCGGGGACCATGGTCCGGAGGTCACGGTGCCCGGCTGCGCGCTGGCGCTGGAGCGTCATCCGCAACAACAGTTTCTGATTTTTGGTGATGAGACGCGAATCAATGCGGCGCTGGACAAGCTGCCGGCATTGAAGGCCGCAGCAACGGTGATTCATACCGATGTCGCCATCAAGATGGATGACAAGCCGAGCCAGGCCTTGCGCAAGGGAAGGCGCGTGTCCTCCATGTGGAAAGCGCTTGAGGCGGTGAAGAAGGGCGAGGCGGATGTTGCCGTATCCGCTGGCAACACCGGCGCGCTGATGGCCATGGCGATGTTCTGCCTGCGCACCATGGCAGACATCGACCGGCCAGCGTTGGCTTGTCTTTGGCCGACAACCCGCGGCGAAAGCGTCGTGCTGGATGTGGGGGCCTCCATCGGGGCGGATGCCCGCCATCTGGTCTCCCTGGCTGTCATGGGCGCGGCCATGGCCCGCATCGTGTTTGGCGTGGACAAGCCGACCGTGGGCTTGCTCAATGTTGGCGTCGAGGAAATCAAGGGTGTGGAAGAGGTCAAGGAGGCGGGGCAGTTCCTGCGCCACGCCAATCTTCCCGGTATGACCTATCATGGCTTCGTCGAAGGCGATGGCATTGGCCGTGGCGAGGTTGACGTGGTGGTGACTGAAGGTTTTGCAGGCAACATCGCGCTCAAGACGGCGGAAGGCACGGCCAAGCAGATTGGCGGCTATCTCCGCGCTGCCATGCAATCCTCTGCCATGTCGAAAGTTGGCTACCTTTTTGCCAAGAAAGCATTTGGTGCGTTGCGCGAGAAGATGGACCCGCGCCGCGCCAATGGCGGCGTTTTTCTGGGCCTTGATGGCATTGCCATCAAGAGCCATGGCGGGACCGACCCGTTGGGGTTCGCCAGCGCCATTGATATTGCATATGACATGGCGAACTACGATCTTAGAGGCATGATCAGTGACAGCCTCGAGAAAACCGAAAGCCAGCGCCTGAGCCTCAACCTTGCGCCGGAAGTCACGGCGGAGGCGGAATGATGTTGCGGTCTGTTGTTCTCGGGTGCGGATCGGCCTTGCCGGAGCGCGTTGTGACCAACGCCGAGCTGGCCCGCCAGATTGATACATCCGATGAGTGGATCACCCAGCGTTCGGGTATCCGGTCGCGCCATATCGCCGGGGATCACGAAACCACCAAAAGTCTGGGCGAAGCCGCCGCACGCGCTGCACTGGACCATGCTGGCCTGACGCCAGCCGATATTGATCTTGTCATTCTGGCGACCTCGACGCCCAACCATACCTTTCCAGCCACAGCGACAGAAATCCAGCACGCGCTCGGAATCGCACAAGGGGCTGCATTTGACCTTCAGGCGGTCTGCTCGGGCTTTGTGTTTGCGCTGGCCACGGCTGACAATTTTCTCAAAGCGGGCGCGAACAAACGGGCGCTTGTCATTGGTGCAGAAACATTTTCCCGTATTCTGGACTGGAATGACCGCACGACCTGCGTGCTGTTTGGTGATGGCGCGGGCGCGGTGGTGCTGGAAGCGCGGACCGGCAAGGGCGATATGACCGACCGCGGCGTGCTCGCCAGTCATCTGCGATCGGATGGCCGCCACAAGGAAAAGCTCTTTGTCGATGGCGGACCGTCCACCACCAAGACTGTCGGCCATTTGCGCATGGAAGGCCGCGAGGTGTTTCGCCATGCCGTGATCAATCTTGCCGAGACCATCGAGCACACGCTTGCAGCATCCGGCCTGAAGCCGGCGGACATCGACTGGTTCGTGCCCCATCAGGCCAACAGCCGCATCATCGAGGCGACCGCGCACAAGCTGGGCATTGACCGCTCGCGGGTTGTGATCACGGTTGATCATCATGGCAACACATCAGCGGCCTCGATCCCGCTGGCCCTGGCTGAGGCTGTGGCAGATGGACGGATACAACCGGGGCAGCTCGTTCTGGTTGAGGCGATGGGAGGCGGATTTAGCTGGGGTTCTGCGCTGATCCGCTGGTAATGAATGCGGCCCATGATACGGGTTGACCTGCAACGCAAGCCATATAGTGTTCGCGCAACATGTTGTGCAATCTGGAAAGCACACCAGTATTCCGCGCAGAAAATGGCAGAGCCGGAGCTGCCTTGAGATCGGGGGGGACACTGATCTCGAATTCGCCGGGTAGGGGCATCACCTCCGTGAAAGAGCGAGCAATATGGCCGGACGGACGGTTACAAGAGCAGATTTATGCGAAGCCGTATATCAACGGCTCGGATTGTCGCGCTCAGAATCAGCCCAGCTGGTTGAGCAGGTTTTGCAGGAAATCTCCGACTGCATTGCACGTGGGGACAATGTAAAACTGTCATCCTTTGGGTCATTTATCGTGCGTTCCAAGCGTGAACGCATTGGGCGAAATCCAAAGACCGGCATTGAGGTGCCGATCACACCAAGACGTGTCATGGTTTTCAAGGCATCCAATGTCATGAAGGCGCGCATCAATGGCGAAGACGTGCCGGACGAGGATTGAGCCTCGTCAATGTTCGGCCATGGCAAGGCCGCCCGGCGCGGCTTACCAACAACCGTTGGCCATGGCGTCCTGACCCATTACCCTGATCAGACGATTCGGCAGGGACAGTGGTGCCATGGCAGACGATCACGCAGACAAGGCACCGGATGCCTATCGCACCATCAGCGAGGTGGCGGACGATCTTGATCTGCCCCAGCATGTGCTGCGGTTTTGGGAAACCCGCTTTTCGCAGATCAAGCCGCTAAAGCGCGGTGGCGGGCGGCGCTACTACCGTCCCGATGATGTGGCCCTGATCATCGGCATTCGCGAATTGCTCTATAGTCAGGGCTTCACCATCAAGGGCGTGCAGAAAATCCTGCGCGAGCATGGTGCCCGCCATGTGCAGGCGGCGGGGCGCAGTGTGGCACCGAAGGCCCCAGCCATCCGGACAGATGCTGCAACGGTGCCTGTGGCTGAGGGCGCGGCAGCGACTCTTGCCGTGCGGGAACAGACGCAGCGTACTGACCGGCCTGTGCCAAGCATGCCTGCGATGGCACTGGATGCCTCCACGGCGCACACAGGCATGGCGGATCATCGCCGCGATCTGGAATCTGTTTTGCAGGAACTCATCGCGTGTCAACGCGTGCTGGCCGCAGCGCGAAACCGCGTCGCTGCGTGACGAGAAGTGATTGCGCGCGGGCGGCGAAGCCCCTATACGAGCGCCAAGTCGGAGCGTAGCGCAGCCCGGTTAGCGCACTTGTCTGGGGGACAAGGGGTCGGAGGTTCAAATCCTCTCGCTCCGACCATAACAGCCGCCCACCGGGCGGCTTTTCTGTTTGGCCCGTGCGATGGCTTGCAAGCCATCATGCGCATCATGCTGGCCACGCAAAATTGCCTGGATGCAGACGCGCGCTATAGCGGCATGCCACCTGTTGCCGCAAATCAAACCAGCTGTGCGGATAGTCTTGCCCCTGTGCCGAATCTGAAGGTGCCGATCCTGCTTTTTTTGCGCGCATGCAGCGCAAAGGGATTTTAACGCGGCTGTGCCATGGCTACCGTCTCTTTGAGCGGGCAAGCCATGACGATTATTCTCATTAACGATCACGCAAGCATGACCGGCGGTGCGGCCTCTGTCGTCATTCAGGAGGCGATTGGCTTTGCCAAAGCTGGCGAACGCGTGATTTATTTTGGTGCGACTGGTCCGGCAGAACCAGGCCTTGTGGCCTCTGGTGTCGAAGTCATGTGTCTTGATCAGCCCGACATCAACACTGCCTCGTCGGCCATTGCCTTCACGCGGATTGCCACATGGAACACATTGGCCTCACACAAATTGCAAGCCCTGCTGGCTGGCTGTGATGCGCGCGATACCATTGTGCATCTGCATTCATGGGCAAAAGTGTTGTCGCCATCCATTGGCGTGCCAATCAAAAAATCAGGTTTACCATTTGTCGTCACGAGCCATGATTATTTCTGGGTTTGCCCCAATGGCGGATTTTTTGACTACAAAAAAAATGAAATCTGTCATCGCACGCCGCTGTCCGTGTCATGCTGGAAAACAGACTGCGACCAGAAATCCTATGCCCGCAAGATATGGCGCGCAGGGCGCCATGTGCTGCTTAACCAGCTCAGCGGCCTGAAATCCTCTACGCGCCATCTGGTGACACTGAGTGCGACACAAGAGCAGGCACTGAAGCCGTATTTGCCGCCGCATATGACCATGCACCGCGTCGATAATCCCATCGATGTGCGTGATCCTGGCCCGCGTGATGCGCATGAGCCCATCGGTGATTTCCTGTTCGTTGGCCGTCTTTCGCCTGAAAAGGGGGTTGGCCTGATGTGTGAAGCCGCCGAGACGCTTGGCTTGCGCATTCGCATAGCGGGCGATGGCCCGGACCGTGCCGCCCTGATGGCGCAATTTCCCAACCAGATATTCCTCGGCTGGAAAAATGCGCAGGAGATTGCTGCGGAAATGCGCAAGGCGCGGGCACTGATTTTTCCCTCCATCCTTTATGAAGGCCAGCCACTCACCGTACAGGAAGCACTGGCCAATGGCTGCCCCGTTATCGCCAGTGATGCGGGCGCAGCGAAGGAAGCGGTTGTCGATGGGGCCAACGGCATGTGGTTTCGCTCCGGCGACACCGCATCGCTGAAAAAAGCCATGCAAACTCTGTCGGATGATGGCACGGCGCGGCGCATGGCCGCTGATGCCCATTCGCGCTATTGGCGTGACCCTTTGACATTGGAGCGTCATCTCGAAAAATTGCGTGCTGTTTATCGTGCGGCTGTGGCCGGCTGAGCTGCACGGGTAACTGACGCCTTTGCGCTGCGTCCGGCTGCAAGGCGCTTTTCGCGGCGCCATTTGATCACGGTCCATGCAGCAGCCATACCCCAGATCAATCCCATCATCATGTTGAAGTGACGCCATGTGTTGGTGTCAATCTGGAAGCCTTGCACAAAATGCATCAGCAGCGCAGCCCATACGGCAATGGCATCACGTTGCCACGGTGACCGCTCGAACACATGACGGAAGCCGATATACAGCGTCAAAACAATCAATGTCAGATAGGAAAGCCCGCCAAACCAGCCGAAATTCGTGAAGCCGTTCACGTAGGTGTTGTGCGGATCTTCAAAAAAATACAGCGAGAAGCGCAGCGGCCCCAACCCGTTGGGGTGATCGAGCAATTTGGGGATGGCCAGCAGCATTTTTCCGAACCGGCCTGTGCGGCCTTCATCGTAACTCTGTGTGAGTTTGGCGCGCTGCTCAAAAACCTCCCGCACATCATCAATGGAAAGCACGACAGCCACCATGATGACGAGAAAAACCAGCGCCGCAACAGCCATGACAAGAATACGGCCGCGCTGTTTGAAATCAGTGGCCAGTGTAAGCGCAATGAGAATCATCGCTGATCCGCCAAAGGCGATCCAGGAACCGCGCGAGAAGGACAGAAAAATCATGATCACAACAAGCAGAAATGCAATCGCACGCCACCACAGCCCGCGCTTCTGGCCAACAATCAGATCCTGCATCAGAAACATCGCAGGTAAAATCAGGAAGGAACCGAAAACATTGGGGTCGCGAAATGTACCCGATGCGCGTCCTTCATACACCCGGAAATACTGTGCCAGACCCGCGACGTCGAAATAACCGATCAGGCCGATGAAACAGGAAATGACCGCAGAAGCAATGCTGGCATTGCGGATCACTGCCAGACGGTCGCCGGTCCTTTCCTGCATCTGAAGCGCAAAATAGAACGATGTGCAGGCCAGAAAGAAAATGGTGACGATGTAGCGGCTTGGAATAAATTGGTCGATGTAGGGCAGAAGGGATATCACACCGCCGAAAAAATACAGCAGCGTCACAATAAAGAATGGCATGAGAGGCAGGGTGACGCGAAAGCCGGCTAAGGCAAAGACAATGGCGCCAAGAATGAATGCGGCATTGTAAGGCCCATCGATGACGACAAAGGCACCCGTGAAAACCAGCAAGCCCAGAAAAAAATTCTGGATGCGGTCAATGACCCGATCCGGCTCAGCGCGGCGGAGCATGGCATCGTAGTCTGCCACATCACGCGGACGATGCGGCAGTGCGCTGTACGGCGGAGTGGGCGAAGCCGCGCTCAATAGGCGTTCTCGGATTTCAGAAGGGCCACGGGCGTCTTGAGAAGAATATACAGGTCCAGAAACAGTGACCAATTTTCGATATAATACAGGTCACACTCGACACGGCGCTGAATTTTTTCTTCAGTATCGGTTTCGCCACGCCAGCCATTGATCTGAGCCCAGCCGGTAATGCCAGGTTTGACCTTGTGGCGGGCAAAATAGCCATCCACCACATCATCATACAATTTATTCTCGGCCTTGGCATGCACGGCATGCGGCCGCGGTCCGACAAGCGACAGATTGCCCTTGAACACAACATTGAACAACTGCGGCAATTCATCCAGCGAGGTTTTGCGGATGATGCGGCCAACACGCGTGACGCGCGGATCAGTCTTTGTCACAAGTTTGGATGCGGTGGCATCGCACTGATCGACATACATCGAGCGGAATTTGTAGACTTCAATCAGTTCATTATTGAAGCCATAGCGGCGCTGCTTGAAGAAAATCGGGCCCTTGGAATCCAGCCGCACCGCCAGTGCGGTTGCCAGCATGACCGGCGTCAGCATGATCAGCAGCAGAGTACCGACAATTTTGTCAAACAGCCATTTCAGCACAATATCCCAGTCGGCAATCGGCCGGTCAAAGACATCGATCATCGGCACGGTGCCAATATAGGAATAGGCGCGGGGGCGGAACCGCAGCTGCGAGGTGTGCGCAGACAGGCGAATATCTATCGGCAGCACGCACAATTTGCGCAGCATCGCCAGAATGCGGCCTTCCGCATTGATAGGCAGCGTGAAAATCACCAGATCAACGCGCGTGCGGCGGGCAAATTCGACGAGATCATCGACCGAGCCAAGTTTGGGATAGGCGGCAATGATGTCGGGCGAGCGCTCATCATCACGATCATCAAATACACCAAGAATACGCACATCGGATTCGCCCTGCGCTTCAAGTGAACGGATGAGTTTTTCACCCGCAGCCCCGCCGCCAACAATAACCGTACGCCGGTCGAGCCGGCCATGCGTGGTCAGTTTGCGGATAATGAGCGCAATACCAATACGTTCGAGCGTGATCAGCACAAGCCCGGTGGCAAACCAGAGTCCAAGCCACATGCGCGAATAGGCATTGCCGGCTTTCATGAAAAACAAGGCCGCCATGGCAAGCAAAAACACCAGCGTCCAGCTCACGATGATGCGCAGGCCCTGCGACCGCAACGAACGCAGGCTGCCGACATGATAGCCGTGCATCGCTTCAAAAATAACAACGAATAAAGTGGCAACACCAAACGCGGCGAAAATATATCCCGCGTCAAATCCAACCTGATGATAGGGATAGGCGAAATAAATCGCGATGCCGAGAAGTCCGGTCAGGAAAAAATCACAGGCCCGCACCAGCCCGGTCAGCACGGTGGCTGAGTAGGAGGGTTGCAGGGGCAGGTTGGCGATGCGCTCCGCCAGTGGAGTCAGGGCGGCCTCGCCCTGTGCCTGCTGCAAGTCTGTCTGTGTGGCGGGCTGTAAGAGATCCCGGACGCTGAAGCCGCTCATAACACTGCCATGGGCTGGCCCGCCTGGCAGAAGGCGGGCGTGAAACTGTGATGACAGAAGGCTTTAGATCAAAACGGTCACAGAACACTTAATGCCCTGTGAGGTAGCGTCAGGCTTTCAGATGTCCTGATCAGGAAGCACGGCGGCTCAAGGCCGAGCGGTATCCGGAAACGATGCCATCTACCATACCGCTCACCGTGAAATGGGCTTTCACATAGGCGGCCAATTCAGTGGCCTGCGCGTCGCGAACAGTGGCGCTGGCGGTCAGCATGGCCGTCATCGCATTGGAGAGGGCTTCCACATTGCCGGGAGGGATCAGCCTGTCGCCCATCGGGCCGAACACTTCGGGAATGCCGCCGACATTGGTCGAGATCATCGGCTGCGCGGCACCGGCCGCTTCCAGCACCACATAAGGCAGGGATTCGGCCCGCGACGGCACAACAATGCAGCGCCCGCGCGCCAGCGCCTGCCGGATGGCGCGGGCTGTCAGAACGTCAACAGCATCCTGCAAGCCCAGCCGGGCGATGTCGGCCTTGATCGTGTCGAGATCGGGCCCCGAACCCACCATGACCAGTGTTGGCGTGCGGCCAATGCGGTCGCGCACCACCGCCAATGACTGGATCAGAATATCGAGGCCCTTGGCTTCACGAAACTCGCCCACATAAACAAAATCGCGCGCATCCGCATCATGCTGGATCGGCTCGAACTCATGGGGGTGAATGCCATTGCACACCACGCGCACCAGCGCCTGCCGGGGCTCGCCCACGAAAGTCACATAGCGCTGGCGGATATAATCGCTCTCAAAGCAGAAGACATCGGTGCGTGCTTCCAGCGCACGCTCCACTTTCATATAGAGCCGGTGCAGGGCAGAACCGGGCTTGTAATTCAAGCTGCCGCCATGGGGGGTGTAGGCGCGCACGGCGCGGCTCTTGCCCTCGAAAAAGGCCAGCCCGCGCCCGTAAAGCCCACCCTTTGAGCCATGACCATGGACAACATCGGGCTTTTTGCCTTGAATCAGGGCGCGGAAATGCGACAGAACGCTGATGTCACCAGGATGCGGATTGCGGTGCATGGCAACGCGCGTCAGCCCAAGCGCCAGATCCGGCTCAATATCTGTCAGCAATCCTTCCGAGAAGGGATTGCCAGGCGTGATATCGCAGAAAATGCCAACCTGATGGCCCCGTTCAATCTGGCCGCGGGCCAGATCAATCACGTGGCGGAACAGCCCTCCCAGTGGCGCACGGAAAACATGAATGATGCGCAGGGTGTCGCGCGCGGCTTCAGGCATGGATGGTTGACTCAAAACCAGCGTTCGCGGATCACCACCGTGTCACCGGGGCGCAATTGGGCTGTGATCGGCACGGTGCCAGTGACGGGAACGCCATCAATCAGGCGGGTAATTTCCGCCGTGGCCTGATAGGCGCGGGGCGAAAATCCGCCGGCAATCGCCACAGCCGTTTGCGCGGTCATGCCCACAACATAGGGAAACTGGCCGGAATTGTTGACCTCACCGAGCACGAAGAACGGCCGGTAGGCATCAACCTCTACCGATACGCGCGGCTCGCGCAGAAAGCCCTGCCGCAAGCGGCTTTCAATGCCTTTTTCAAGCTCGCGCACGGTGTGGCCAGCGGCCGGAACCGCACCAATCAGCGGCATGGCAACGCGGCCTTGGGCATCAACACCATAAATATTGGAGAGGTTGTCCTGACCAAACACAATAACGCGCAGGCGGTCTCCACTCGCCAGCCGGTAATCGGCGGCAGAATATTCTTCCATCAGCGCATAAGACATGGGCGCGCGCGGTGCGCAGGCCGCAACGGTGAACCCGCTGGTCAGAATTGCTGCAAAGGAGCGACGAGACAAAGCCATGACAAAACCCGTGTGTGGCTTGATGTAACGGCTTTATGGTTAATAAATTACGACCAGCCAATGCGCAGGCTTTTAACCTGCCCGTAACCTTAACGATGTGTAATGGCTGACGGAAAGCGTGACGTTTTGCGGTTGTGTGAGGCAGTATGAGTCGGTTCTCGAGACGGTCAGCAGGCCATGAGATTTCGCAGGCAGCGCCAGGCGAGATTGAAATGCGTGGCATTGGCGCGGCCTTGCTGCGCCGCAAATGGTCGATTCTGTTGCCGACACTCGTGGCGACAGCCGCCGCCTTTGCTTATGTGAATTATGCCGCCCCGAAATATTCGGGCGAGGCGCGCATGCTGCTGGAAAGCCGCACCAGTTATCTCAACCGTGCCGATCGTGCCGAGCGGGATCAGCCCGCCAATTCGTTTGATTCAGAGGGCGTGCAAAGCCAGGTTCAGGTGGTCATGTCGAATGACCTGGCACGCGAAGCCATCAAACGGCTGAAACTGGTTGGCAATGCGGAGTTTGACCCGCAGGCATCAGGCACCGGCATTGTCAGCCGCATCATGGCAATGCTTGGCATGGCAAAGGACTTGACAGACCGCTCGGTCGAAGACCGCGTGCTGCAAGCCTATTATGAAAAACTGGTGGTGTATCCGGTTGGTAAATCGCGCGTCGTTGGCGTTGAGTTTTCGTCGCAAAATCCGGTACTGGCAGCGCAGGCAGCCAACACCATCGCTGACCTGTATCTGGAAACAATTACGTCAGCCAAAAAAGATTTAGCGCGCTCGGCTGGCACGTGGCTGTCTTCCAACATTGATGATTTGCGCAACCGTGTGCAGACAGCAGAAGCCAAGGTCGAAGAATTCCGCTCTCGCAATGGCCTGTTCACAGCGGGGCGCGATACCACATTGCCGCAGCAGCAACTCGCCGAAGCATCGACGCAGTTGACGCAGGCGCGTACGCAGCAGGCAGACGCGCAGGCCAAAGCCAAGGCCCTGCGCGACATGATCCGTGCTGGCCGTGTCTTTGAAATTACCGAAGTCGCCAACAATGAGCTGGTGCGCCGCCTGATCGAGCAGCGTGCCACCATGCGTGGCCAGCTTGCGCTGGAATCGCGCACGCTGATGGACGGGCATCCGCGCATCAAGGAACTGAATGCGCAAATCACTGATGTGGAAAGCCAGATCCGCAGTGCAGCAGAACGCTCTGTGCGTGGCATTGAAAATGATGCACGTGTGGCTGGTGCGCGTGTCGACCAGTTGCAAAGCTCACTGGATGAGCAGAAGCGCCGTTCCGGCGAAGTGCTGGAAAACGAGGTGCAACTGCGTGCTCTCGAGCGTGAAGCCAAGACGCTGCGTGAGCAGCTCGAATCCTATCTGGCCAAATACCGCGAAGCCATTGCACGCGACACCGATAATGCCGAACCGGCTGACGCGCGCATTATATCCCGCGCTGTCGTGCCGTCCAAACCCTCTTTCCCGAAGAAATTACCGATCATCCTGCTGGCATTCCTTGGCGCGCTGATTTTGTCGGCAGCCATTGCCATCGTGCGTGAATTGATGGCCACACGGCCAGCGGATTTCGGAACGCACAATGACAGTGATCAACAGGACGAGTGGCGCGAGGCAGATATCAATCATCGCCCGAATATCGCGCCTGCTGTGGCGGCTGTACATTCATTCAACGAACAGCCAGCCACTGATACGCGTGCCATTGCAGCGGACATTACATCTGAAAATGCGGCAATTGTGAAGGATGCCCCTGAGGTGCAATCCGCCAATATGCAAACATCCTTGCAGGCCATCATTGGCATGATTGCCGAGGAGCGCGACGCCAATGGGGCCGTGCGTCTTCTTGTTCTTGGGGCCGAACGGTTTGAAGCCGGTGCAGCCGTGCATGCGCTTGCGAAAAAGCTCTGCGACACAGGCGAAACAATTCTCTTGCCGCTGGGTGTGTCCATCGCGGCTGAAGATGCCAGCGCTGCCGCTGGATTTCTGGATCTATTGGCTGGGGAGGTCTCATTTGCTGAAGTGATCCGCCGCGAGCAGGACTCACATTTGCATATATTGCAGCGTGGACAGGGTGCGCTTGATGATATTGCCGCTGCGCCCGATCAGGCCGCTATGGCCATGGATGCCCTTGGCGGAACATACACCAATGTTGTTGTCGAAGCGCAGGCTGATCTGCCGGACATGATTGCCGAGGGATTGGCTGCAACGACAGATGTTGCGATCATTGTCTCGCAAGGCGCTGATGTGGATGATGCCGCGACTGCATTGTTCCATCGCATGCATAAGATCATGCAACGTGAGCCGCTGATCATGCTGCTGGATAGCGCAAGCAAGGATACGGCAGCGGCTTAAGAATTCTGGTTTTCGTCAGGCGTCCGGTCCGGTTTGCTCCGGGCCGGACGTATTTTTTTGACCAGATTATACAAAGGCGGATTTGTTTTGATGATGCGCTTGGCGCGCGTCAGCGTGCGGCATTGCAGCGCATAAATATGCCCGGCAGGCGACAGCCCCATATAGCTGTCAAAAGTGGCAATGGCCCGGTCACACCATATTTTCTTGTAACGCGCTTCGCCGATGCCCAGATCGAAGACGTGCAGGCCGCGCTCGCAGCAGAGCCGCACCAGATCGCAGACAAGCTGTTCGCCGGGGCTATAGCGGGCAAGGTCGGCGTCATCTGTGAAGGAAGTGAACATGCCGGAATAGCGCTGGGCATCTTGCACGCCGCCAAAAATCGCAACAGGATTTCCGTTGAGCGTGAGCGCAATCAGCCGCACAGCGGCATCATTGGTGCTAATGGCCTGCGTCACGGCTGCATCCAGAAAGGCCTGTGCATCAGGGGCAGAAAAGGGATTGGAAATACCCTGCGCCCGGAAGCGGATATCCTTTTGCGCGAAATAATCGTTCAGCAGGGCACGCGCTGATTCAATCGTGTCCGGCTCGATCAGCGCAACGGTGCCGCGTTCTGCAAAACGGCGCTCTTTATTGCGCATTTTTTTACGGCGGTCATTGCTGAGCACCCGCTCTGCCAGTCCCGGAAAATCACTGGCAAGATCGCCTTCATAGAAATCATTGACGCCGGTCAGGCTTGGCCCGTGCTGAAAAGGGTGAGGGCGGCCATTAAAGAGTTGCGGCTGGGTTTGCAGTGCAAAGGCATCAACGCTGCCAATGGCCTCGCCAATGCGCATCAGCAGGGCGCGTATGCCGTCATATGTTTGCGGCCAGGGAAAATCCGCATCTGCAATTGGCCCATTGGCATTGAAATGGCTGCCGCCGGGATAGCGTGCAATTTGCACAGCATGCCAGCGCTGCAAGGCCAGCGGCAGCAAGGCGTGATGCGCACCGCTGCGCAGGAGCACGATGGCTGGCGTTGCACCTGCGTGCGCCCCGATGGTCTGGAACCAGGCTTCATTCAGGGTAAACCGCTGGTAAACAAAACCCGGGTTGGCAGCCTCCAACGTGCGCCATACTGGTGCTGCCGCGTGCAGATCACGGATGATCTCGATGGAAGGCACGCCGATTCCTTTCCATGTGGAGGCGTTCACCCATCGCCACTATCACCGCAACCTTTCAATCGGGTTTCGTTACAACGGCTTGTTCAATCTTGTGTGTCAGTTTGCCATCATGAATATCAGACAGGCGGTGATTGATCTGGGTTTTCGTACGCTGGGCATGACCGGCGTGCCAAAAATGGCTGTGCCGTACACGCGCGGCCTTGGTGCGATTCTGATGCTGCACCACGTCCGTCCGTGGCGTGGCGGCGTTTATGCGCCCAATCGCGAACTGGAGATCACGCCAGAATTTTTTGATGCGGTCTTACAGCATCTGCGCGTGAGCGGCTGGATTATTGTGACGATGGATGAGGCGCTCGAACGCATCGCCATTGGCAAGACCGACCGGCCCTTTGCGGTGCTGACCTTTGATGATGGCTACCGCGATACGCTGGAATGGGCGCTGCCGATCATGCAGCGCGAAAAAGCGCCGGGCACATTATACATCACGCAAGGCTTCGTTGAACGCACCTCCTCGATGTGGTGGCTGGATATTGAGGACGCCATCCGCAAGCTCGATCATGTCGAGGTGCGTGTGCGTGGTGTGCCATCGTCCATCGATACCCGGACGGGCCGTGAAAAAAACAACGCGGCTGCCGGCATTTTGCGTAGCCTGCGCAATGCGCCGCAGCATGTGATTGAAGCGGTGCGCAGCAAGCTCGTACAAGCCGCTGGCGTCAACGGGCTCGACCGTGTTGATGCCTGGTGCATGGACCGGCGCGATCTTGTCGATGCTGCGGGTCATCCGCTCATCACCATTGCCGCCCACACCCGCACTCATCCCATGCTCGCCTCCTTGCCGGAGAATGATGCACGCGAGGAAATGGCGGCCCCGAAAGCGTGGCTGGAGACCATCATCGGTGCGCCGGTGCGGCATTTCGCCTATCCGGTTGGCAAGCCCAATGTGGCGGGTCTGCGCGAATTCCGTCTTGCCCGCGAATCGGGCTTTGCCTCCGGCGTGACGACAAGGCCGGGCATGGTGTTTTCCGATCACGCGGCCCATTCCCAGGCTTTGCCGCGCCTGTCGCTGAATGGCCGTTATCAGTCGCTGAAAGAGGTGGAAATGCTGCTGTCAGGCCTGCCATTCGCCTTGTGGAATGCGTTTCGCCGCGTCAACGCCAGCTAGAGCGCCGGCTATTCTTCACCCGGCGCGCGCTTTTCCATCCAGCGGATCATGGGAAAAAGCGGAAAGACCCAGCCAAGCCCGGCCACAATATAGAAGAGCCACTGCCAATGGCCGGGCAAGGCGTAAACAACCTTCGGCGCAATGGCCATGACGGTCAGGACATAGGCCAGAACGAACACGATGAGAATGAATGTGCCGATAAACTTGCGGACGCTGCGTGTCATAGCCTGATCTGGGTTGCGGATGGGTAGCCTGTGCAACAGGCCAGCGCACACTTAAGGCAAAATCTGGTCAAGCACATCGCCTCAGGGCTGATATTTTTGTCGCAGTCCTGCGCCTTTGACGTTTTTTTGATTCAATTGCCGCAAATTAGGGTCTAGAAGGCACGGCTTGGCGGCGGTTGCAGGTATTGCCCGCTCACGCCTTATGCCCATGAGGATCAGGAATGCGCATCACCCACGCTGCACGCGGGGCGAATACAGACGGTTTGGACCAGACAGCAGGTTTGCGCCGCTGGCTGTGGATCACCATTGGGCTGGTGTTTGCCATGGTGATGGTGGGCGGTGCCACCCGCCTGACCGGCTCTGGCCTTTCCATTACGGAATGGAGGCCGGTGACAGGTGCACTGCCGCCGCTGTCCGCGGAGCAGTGGGCGCTGGAATTCGAAAAATACAAGGCCATTCCGCAATATCAGCTGGTCAACAAGGGCATGACGCTTGCTGATTTCCAGTTCATTTATTGGTGGGAATGGGGCCATCGCCAGCTCGGCCGTTTCATCGGCCTGTTTTATCTTGGCGGGTTTTTGTGGTTTGCATTCAAGCGCACGCTGCCGCCGCTGCAAACTGCGATTTTATTCGGCATGGGCTTGCTGCTCGGCCTGCAAGGGGCGGTTGGCTGGATCATGGTAGCCTCCGGCTTGCAGGATGGCATGACCGCTGTCGCGCCGGTCAAGCTCATGCTCCATCTGATGTTCGCATCGCTGTTTCTGGCATCGCTCGTCGCGATGGTGACATTTCTGAAGCCGCCGATTGTGCCATTGCGGGTTGTGCCTGAACGGGTGCGCACTGGCGCATGGATCGTGCTGGGTGCGATCTGTGTGCAGATTGCGCTGGGCGGGTTGGTGGCCGGTTCCAAGGCGGGGCTTGTTTATAACACATGGCCGCTGATGGACGGCGCGTTGTTGCCGGCATGGGATAAACTGTTTGCAAAAACACCGCTGATCGAAAATTTTGCCGATAATCTTGAGCTGGTGCAGCTCAATCACCGGCTCGTCGCCTATATTTTATTCGCACTCGCAATCTGGCACATGATTTCGAGCGGGCGCATGGTGCCCGACTCGTCAGCCTTGCGCCGCGCCCGCGTGCTGATGATACTTGTTTTCGCGCAATTTGTTCTTGGTATTGTTACGCTGGTGCTGGCAGTGCCGCTGTGGGCTGGATTGGCGCATCAGGCTTTTGCGATGATTGTGCTGGCCATGGCTGTTGTGCATACCACGCGCTGCATGCAGGCGCGCAAGGAACCAGCGTTGCAGCCCATCCATCCGTAAGATGGTTATCCATTAAAAAAGCCCCGGAAATCCGGGGCTTTTGTTTGATCGGCAGATGGTGTCAGGCGGACAAGGCTTGGTCGAGATCCGCAATGATATCGGCCACATCTTCAATGCCGATGGACAGGCGCACCACATCCGGGCCCGCGCCGGATTTGATTTTCTGCTCGTCGGAAATCTGCCGGTGGGTGGTCGAGGCCGGGTGAATGACCAGCGAGCGCGTGTCACCGATATTGGCGAGATGCGAGAACAGCTTGAGGTTGGTCACCAGCTTGACGCCCGCATCATAGCCGCCCTTCAGGCCGATAGTGAAAACCGCACCAGCGCCCTTCGGCACATATTTTTTCGCCAGCGTATGATATTTGTCATTTTCCAGGCCCGGATAGCTGACCCATGCGATTGCCGGATGGGTGGAAAGATGCCGGGCCACCGCCAGCGCATTTTCACAATGGCGCTGCATGCGCAGTGGCAACGTTTCAATGCCCTGCAACAGCATGAACGCGTTAAAGGGCGAGAGCGCCGGGCCGAGATCACGCAAACCAAGCACGCGCGCGGCAATGGCGAAGCCGAAATTACCGAACGTCTCGCCCAGCACCATGCCATTATATTCCGGCCGCGGCTTTGACAGGAATGGGTAGCGGTCATCCCCGGCGAATTTGAATTTCCCGCCATCGACCAGCAATCCGCCGATCGAATTGCCATGCCCGCCGAGAAATTTCGTCGCGGAATGCACGATGATGTCGGCACCATATTCAAACGGGCGGCACAGATACGGTGTTGCCATGGTGTTATCGACAATCAGCGGCACATTGGCCTTCTGCGCAACCTTCGCAATGGCTTCAATATCAACAATAACGCCGCCGGGATTGGCGACCGACTCGATGAAAATTGCCTTGGTGCGCGGGCTGAGCAGACGCTCAAAATCCGCCGGATTGTCCGCATCCGCAAAGCGCACATGCCAGCCAAAACTCTTGTAGGAATGGTTGAACTGGTTGATCGAGCCACCATACAATTTGTTGGCCGCGATGAACTCATCGCCGGGCTGGAGCAGGGTGTGGAATGTCAGAAATTCGGCCGCGTGGCCCGATGCAACCGCCAGCGCAGCCGTGCCGCCTTCCAGTGCCGCCACACGCTCCTCGAGAACGGCATTGGTCGGGTTGCCAAGGCGCGTATAGATGTTGCCAAAGGCCTGAAGCCCGAACAGCGAGGCTGCATGATCCACGTCATCAAACACGAATGAGGTGGTCTGATAAATTGGTGTAGCGCGCGCGCCGGTCGCCGCATCCGGCGAGGCGCCGGCATGGACGGCAAGGGTGGAAAATCCGGGGGTCTGTGACATGCAGCAGCTCCTGTTGAGCGGGATGGCGTTCAACGCATTTCCCGTGAAAAGAACGTATCGTTTTCTATAAAGAACGACGAGATTGTCGTCAACGGGCCACTAGCCCCGTTGGAATGTCCTGAAAGTGCGGGCCTGCACCGGCTTGGAATGGAGTGAACCAGTTTGTATGATCAGTTTGCAAGGAGTCATCATGACAAAGATTGGCGTGTCTCTTCAGCGGTGTTTTCTGGCTCTGGTCGCGGTCGGCCTGTCAGCGCCGGCCCATGCCGCCTGGATCACCTGCGAGGGTAATCTGCTGCGCCTGCGCGGCATGATCGTGGAGGGGGATGCCGAGCGGCTGGCCGCGATGCTCAAGACGACTGATCCGCGCAAGCCGCGCGTGCTTTATCTGGAGAGCGGCGGCGGCGAGGTGAAGGCCTCTGTTCAACTCGCGGCCCTGATCCGCAAGGAAAAACTTGTAACTGCTGTTGATGCGTCACGCACCCATTGTGACAGCGGCTGCACGCTGGCATTTGTTGCCGGAGTGCGCCGCCATTATGTGGCCGGCCACACCGTATTCGAGGGATTATCAAGCGCCTATTATGGGTTGGGTTTTCATCCCGCCCACATGCGCGCGGTTGGCCGCATTCCCGGTCAGGCAGCAGACGGCGCTTCTCTGACACTGGAAAAGGTCTATCGCTCCATGGGCACGCCACGCGCAGTGGAATTGATGCGCCGCGCCGCCTTCAATACTTATTATCGCCCCAGCGGCAAAACGGCGATGGCGATGGGAATTGCCACCAGTCTTGAGCAGCCGTAAATTGCGCAGGACTGGAAAGTTGAGCGCGCCGCCCCAATTACCGACGCGAATCAAGCGTGAATTTTTGAAAGCCTTTTTTCGCCAGCGTCGGCTTTTTTGAGGAGAGCATCCGCGAATTGATGCCTTGCCAGCCAATTTCGCCAGAGATACGGCCATATTCGATTTTCGGGCAGCGATCCATAATCACCGTGATGCCCTTGGCCTGCGCGCGCTGTGCCGCCGCTTCATTGCGGACAGACAACTGCATCCAGATCACTTTCGGCAGCGGATCAAGTGCCAGCGCTTCATCGGTAATGGGGCCGGCTGCTTCGGAATTGCGGAATATTTCCACCATATCCACTGGCTCTTTCAGGTCCGCCAGCGTGGCAATGACCGGCTCGCCAAGAATATCCTGCCCGGCAATCATCGGATTGACGGGAATGACGCGAAAGCCCTTGTCCCGCAGATATTTGAAAACGATGAAACTTGGCCGCGCCGTATTGTTGCTCGCACCAACCAGCGCAATGGTCTTCGTGCTGCGCAAAATACTGCTGATCAACGCATCATCATAAGAATCGTGGTTCATTGTCATGTGCCGGATTTACGCACTGGGCCATGATGGCGCGCGCTTTTCGATAAAGGCACATATGCCTTCTTCCGCGTCAGCCGCAAGCATGTTTTCGACCATCACACCTGCGCAATGGCGATAGGCATCAGCCAGCCCCATCTCGGCCTGCTCATAAAAGGCGCGCTTGCCTGTGACGATTGTGGGCCGCGCTTTCGTCGCGATCATGGCGGCCATTTCTGTGGCGCGCGATACGGCATCGCCCGCGCCCACGGCCCGGTTGACCAGCCCAAACCGCACCGCGGTTGCAGCATCAACCATGTCGCCGGTCAGCAGCATTTCCATCGCGTGCTTGCGTGTGAGGTTACGCGACAGCGCCACCATCGGCGTGGAACAGAACAATCCGATATTCACGCCCGGCGTGCAGAATTTGGCATGTGCGCCTGCAATTGCCAGATCACAGCTTGCCACAAGCTGGCACCCCGCCGCCGTCGCCACACCCTCGACAGCGGCGATTACGGGCACGGGCAGTTGCACGATGGCCTGCATCATCGCTGCACACCGGTCCATCATCATTGCAAAATAGGCGCGGCCTTCATCGGCATCGGCGCGATGCGCGGTCATTTCCTTGAGATCGTGCCCCGCGCAGAACACCGGCCCTGCCGCATCCAGCACCACAGCGCGCACATGCGCGTTTCCGGCAATATCTTCGAGGGCAAGGTGAAGCGCCTCCAGCATCGCCTCGGACAAGGCATTGCGCTTGTGTGGCTGCGCCAATGTCAGGAAAGCCACGCCGCCGGAATCGCGGCGCGCAACAGGGCTTGAAATCGGGGCAGGCGGGGTGACGGGCGGCTGTATCGTCATGGCAATCCTCATGCGCGCACTTCATCATGCGATGCAGGTTGCTATCTTGTGCTCAACGCTGGCACGGGGCAAGAAGCCTGAATTGGAATAGGGTGCCGGCACAGGAAGCCGTCGAATTGGGTGGGGACAATGACAAAACCGCAGGCCATGATGAGTGTCGCAGAACTGGATGCTTTTCTGGACCGTGAATTTCCCCAGATGCTGGTGGGCGGAAAAAGTTATTTTATTGAAAAAGCCGGATATGGCACGGCCACAGTGCGGCTCACATATCAGGAAAGGCATCTGCGCCCCGGCGGCACCATATCCGGGCCGTCCATGTTCGCGCTGGCAGATTACGCCATGTATTGCGCTGTCCTCGCCAGCATCGGCCCGGTCGCGCTTGCTGTAACAACCAATCTCAGCATCAACTTCGTATCTAAGCCCGCGCCACGTGATTTGATTGGCGAATGCAATTTATTCAAGATCGGCAAGCGTCTTGCTGTCGGGGAAGTGAATATTCATTCCGATCATATGCGCGAAATGGTCGCCCACGCGACCGGCACATATTCCATACCGCCGCGCTAAATAAAAAACCGCTCTCGCTTGCGCGAGAGCGGCATGTGCAGCCACCTGCTATTATCGGGCTGGAAAAATCTCAGATGGCCTCACAAAGGTTAGATGACTGGGCCTAAGCCGTGACAGACACATTAGCGTGTGTTGCTCCGCCGGCTCCAGTCATCTGGGTATTTTCACACCAGCGGCATGTGTTCAGTTGATAATCTGAACAATGCGGCGTGTTTCTGGATCGACCAGAACCGTGCGCTTGTTCACGACTGTATATTTGTAGCGAGAATTATAATCACGCGGCACATCGTAATAGACCACGCCGGATGGTGGCAGAACAGCACCAACTGTCACATCACGATCATAGGTGTAAGTCGGATGCTTCTGCTCAACAACATAGGTATTGAATTTTGGTGTCATTGCTTCGGCAATTCCACCGACAACAGCGCCGCCAACTGCACCAACCGCTGCACCAACCGGGCCGCCAACAATAGCACCACCGACAGCGCCGGTTGCTGCACCAGCACCAACGCCAGCACCGGGAGCCTGTGGCTGCTGGGCGTTGGCAACGCCCGCCGTCAAGGCCGTTGCGATCAAGGCACTCAAGAAAACCGTACGTTTCATAGTTCACGCTCCTGTTTCATCATGCAAGAATTGCACATGTCAGCAAAACGTGTCCGCTGGAGCAAAGTTCCAGAAATTTATTGTGCCTTTACACGATGAATGAATGTTCACAATAAGATAGGCCAGCATATTTCATTGTGCCAGCCAACAAATATGAATTTAATCTACGCAACTGTGCGTAGATTTCTATTTTACATGATAATTCTGAAATTATTCAGTTCAGTGTTGATTAAAATACATTTGAGCATGCGTTGTGACATTTGGATTCTACACATCATGATTTTCTACGCCACGGCTATGCACATTTATTTTGGCCGCGCGTTGCGCATAGCCGGCGCTATTTTAACGTCAGGCGTATCGGCAGACACAAACGCGCGATACGCATCACTGTCGCAGGCCACAAGCGCCAATTTGCTGTCCTCATTGTAATGCACGCCCCAGCCATAGGATTTGGGCAAAGGTGAAGCCCGCATGCAGGCGCGGGGTTTTGCAAAAAGGGTGGCCCGGATCGCATCACCATCGCGTGCGACGTCCGCTGCCGACAGGCCGTTCTTTTTGACATGCACGGCAAACAGCAAGGCGTCGCGGGTGTAATGATAGGGGTGGGTGCTCAGCAATTCATATTCCAGCAACGCGACCGTCGGCTTGCCAGCCTTGGGTAGCGGAATGGTCGCCTGCGTGACCGGGCAATCCGGTGCAATCGTCACCAGAGTGTCGCGATAATCCATGGCTCATCTCCCTATGCGCCTGTCCGGTTTTGCATGGCGGTGCGGGCCGCAGGATGGCGAAAAGCCCTTCCACGCGCAGAATCAAGTATAAAGGCCATCACAAATATAAGGTATTTGGATACCTAATTAAGGTATAATAATACCTCTAATCATAAGATATTGTTTTCAAATGAGATTTTGCATTGCCGATAAATTTGAGTGCCTTGACCTTTTGTCAATGTCGCCATATGAGCGGCCATCTTCTGCCGTCATGCCCTGTGTGGCGGCCTTTCCATTCCTTTCTCTAGCCAGGGGACCAGCGATGAAGACCTTTTCGCTTAAGCCCGCCGATGTCGAGAAGAAGTGGGTTGTGATTGACGCGAAGGGCCTGGTTGTGGGCCGTCTGGCGTCAGTGGTGGCAATGCGCCTGCGCGGCAAGCACAAAGCCAACTTCACGCCTCACGTCGATTGCGGCGATAACGTCATTATCATCAACGCCGACAAGGTGGTGTTCACCGGCCGCAAGCGCGAGCAGAAGGTGTACTATCATCACACCGGCTACATTGGTGGCATCAAGGAACGTTCTGCCAAGTTCATTCTCGAGGGGCGCTTTCCGGAGCGTATCGTTGAGAAGGCTGTGGAACGCATGCTGCCACGCGGTCCGCTGTTCCGTCAGATTCTCGGCAATCTGCGCGTCTATAAGGGCGCTGAGCATCCCCATGCCGCTCAGAATCCGGAAGCGCTGAATGTCGGTTCCATGAATTCCAAGAATGTGAGGGCCTGACGATGGCGGAAACAATCTCCTCTCTCGCCGATCTCGGTACCGCCAAGGGCAGCATTGCAACAGGGCAGGCTGAAGCGCCCCGCCATGTGCAGAAGCTGGACAAGCAGGGCCGCGCCTATGCCACCGGCAAGCGCAAGGATGCGGTCGCCCGCGTCTGGATCAAGCCCGGCAAGGGCAAGATCACCATCAACGAGCGTCCGATCGAAGTGTACTTCGCCCGCCCGGTGTTGCAGCTCGTGCTGCGCCAGCCGCTGATGATCGCGCAGCGCATGGACCAGTATGACATCAACGTTGCCGTTCATGGCGGCGGTCTTTCCGGTCAGGCCGGCGCGGTGCGCCATGGCTTGTCGAAGGCACTGACCTATTTCGAGCCGGAACTGCGCGGCATTCTGAAAAAGGAAGGCTTCCTGACCCGTGACAGCCGCGTGGTCGAGCGCAAGAAATATGGCCGCGCGAAAGCCCGCCGCAGCTTCCAGTTCTCGAAGCGTTAATCCGGTCTCATCAATCAAAAAAAGGCGGTCCATCGGGCCGCCTTTTTTATTGGTCCCGAAGGCGCTGCGCCTAGCGATTCATCACGATAGTGATGGGCGCGGCCTGCAAGCCCTCGGCATTTTTTTGCGGCGTGAGGGTGACACTGCCGAGCGCCGGCCCAAGCCGCCGCACAATGCCGTCGCGCTGCAAATCCCGGTCCCCGGCAAAATAAAACTGAGTTGTCAGGGTGCGTCCGCCCGGCAGCGTGACTTTGGCATGAATATGCCGTGGGCGGCCGGAATAGGGGGCGGGCACAATGGTGCGGAAACGAAAGCGTCCATCGGCCCCTGTGCGGGTCTCGCCATAAAACTGAAAATTCATGTCGCGCTGCGCCGTGCGGCCCTCATTCGGGTGCATATAAATGCCCTGATGATCGGTCTGCCAGATTTCAACCCGTGCATCGCCAATCTCCTGCCGGTCACGGTCAACAAGTTGGCCGTCAATGATCAGGGCTTGTCCCTTTGCCGGGGCGCCATTGCCAATGCGCGTGAGATCGGCATCGGTATCCACCGGCAGGGTGACCGGATAATATGGGCCTTCTGTCTGCGCTGGGGTCAGCGGCAGCGGCAGCCCCGCCGCCATTGCGTATACGGACGGCAGGCAGGCGCAGAGCGCCAGCATCATGCGATAGTGTTGGCGGAAAGTTGGCAGGGCGTGTGACATGCATGGACTTTCGTTGCGTGCGTTTGCAAATCAGGATTGCGGCTGTATCAAGCGCACGGGATACGGCCAGAATATGGCCTTGCCGGCATCAGACAGGAAGTAAAATGTCCGAAGACACCACACGCGACTCCAATGGCAACACATTGAAGGATGGCGACAGCGTCACCCTGATCAAGGATCTCAAAGTGAAGGGCGCGAACGCTACGCTCAAGCGCGGCACCATGATCAGGAATATCCGGCTCACCGGTGATCCGGCGGAAATCGAATGCAACGCCGAGAAAATCAAGGGCCTCGTGCTGCGCACGGAATTTTTGAAGAAGGCATGACAAGAGCGGTGCAGATGCGCCGCTTTTTAATTTGCAAATCAGTAATCACCCGGCCAATAATCAACCGCCCACCGGGCCGTGATACTGCTCGTCAGTGACCGGCTCCTGCCAGACCACATGCACGCTGCCTTCGGCCTCCTGCATGGCGATATGCACCATCATCGTGTCAGGCGCAGCGCCATGCCAATGGCGTTCGCCCGGCGGAATCCAAATCACATCGCCGGCGCGGATTTGCACAATCGGCTCATGCTCGGTTTGAAACAGGCCTGTGCCGGATAAAACATACAATGTCTGACCCAGCGGGTGATGATGCCAGTGCGTGCGGGCGCCTGGTGCAAAGGTCACGCGCGAGGCGCGCACGCGCGCCGGCGCCGGGGCCTGTTCGATGATCGGGTCTTGCCACACCATGCCGGTGAATGCGTCAGGGGAGGTGCGGCGCGTGGGGTGAGTGCCGGCGCGAGTCAGTTTCATAGGCGTGAGGTCCATTGCAGAAGGTCGCGGTGAAAGCATTTGGAGCAGCGTAGCGCGCAACGCAACGGGCGCAACACCGGCTGTGGATGGGCGGCCTTGAGCCTGCCGTGCTACACACGGCATGAGTATCGAAAATGATCAGGCGGCTCGTCGGCCGGTCACTTTGTCGCCGGGGCGCGGCATGGCCGCCAGCGCTTCCATGACACGCTGCGGCGGCAGCGTGACGATAACCTCCGTGCCCTCGCGCAATTTCGAGCGCAGGGTGAAATTGCCGCCATGCAGGTCAACCAGCCCCTTCACGATTGGCAGCCCAAGTCCCGTGCCTTCTTCGGCACTTTTAATCGCCGCCGAACCGCGCCCGAATGACGATAGCACAATCGGAATTTCGTCCTCAGGAATGCCCGGCCCTGTATCCTTGATCGAGACATACTGGCCGCCGCTGGAGGTCCAGCCGACTTTGATATCAACCTCGCCACCCTGCGGCGTGAACTTGATGGCATTCGACAGCACATTGAGCACGATCTGGCGGATGGCGCGTTCATCAGCCCACAGCTTCGGCAGGTGCGGCTCGGCTGACAGGCGCACGGCAACAGACCTGTTCTTGGCGCGCAGCGCCAGCATGTGCTGGCAATCCTCGGCGACACCGGCAAGGCTGATGGATTCTTCCTTCAATTCGTAGCGTCCGGCTTCAACACGGCTGAGATCGAGAATTTCATTGATCAGATTGAGCAGATGCTGGCCGCTGTTGTGAATATCCGAGACATATTCCTTGTAGGCCGGAATATTCAGCGGCCCAAGCAATTCGCCCTTGATCACTTCGGAAAATCCGAGAATGGCGTTCAGCGGCGTGCGCAATTCGTGGCTCATGGTGGCCAGAAATTGTGATTTCGCGATATTGGATTCTTCGGCCCGCCGGCGTGCTTCATCGGAATTGAGTTTTGCCTGTTCCAACTCGGCAATCAGCGCATCTTTTTCGGCCTGAAAACTCAGTGTCGCGACAAGGCTTTTGAATTGCCGGATGGTCAGCAGCACAAAATAGCCTTGGGCTGACAATGTAGCGCCAACCAGAACAATATCGCGCATGTCTTTCAGCGGGTAGGCCATATACAGCATCGCCAGACCCATCGGGGCAAGGCCGGCATAAACGGTGGCAGGAATTGGCGCTGACACCATGGCCGTCGCTGCTGATACGACAAGCACCGCGAAGAAAATAAAAATCTTGCTGTTGTCGGAGGATACCACCAGCAGCATCGCAATGAAGACGCCCCAGCAGAAACCTTGCAGCAATTCCGCGATGATGAATTTCCGCCGCCATGTGCGGATGGAAACATCCGTTTCCGGCGTGTTGAGGAAACTGCGGCCCGTCGAGAGCGAAACCGCCATCGAGGTGCACATGAACGACAGCCACAGAAAGGCTTGTGGCGCGGCAATCCAGGCGCTGCTCAGAACCGCCAGCATGCCAGCCAGCAATATCATCGTGAGTGCCGCACTCGACCGTTGTGTGGCAAAGGTGCGCAGCAGCTCGAAATCAAAGGCGCGCTCCAGGCCGCTGGATGAGGTCAGCCGCTCGCGCACAGAGCGGATTTGCTTCAGCTCATGCCGCTTTCGGCGGGACACATCCGGGTCAGGACCCGGCCCGCGCTGAATCATTTCTGCGGTGAGTTGCGGCATTGATCCAGGAAACGCGTTACTGTGGGACTGTCATCACTGGCCAATCTCTCACGAAATCATTAACGCGGCTTTGACCGGCGGCGCGCGATTCCGGTTAATCGGCAGAAATTGATGGGGAAAGCGGGGATGATATGCGGTGGAATATGACCGCGACCATCGTGGTCATGATCGTCCTTTTTGCCTTTGGTGCGGCTGCGCTGCGCCATATGCAGGGGCGCGATCTGATCGGTCCCGGGTCAGCCATCGATGGCGACTCGCTCCGGCTTTACGACCGCGAATTGCGGCTGCAGGGCATTGATGCGCCTGAATACCGTCAGACATGCCGCAACGCCAGCAGTCAGGAAATCCAGTGCGGGCGTGATGCGCGGCGCACTTTGGCCGACATGCTGGCGCGCGCCAATGTGCGCTGCGCCCTGAAGGGGCAGGACCGGTTTGGCCGAGATCTCGCCACGTGCCATGCCGGTGAGGTCAATATCAACGCCGCCATGGTCCGGGCCGGCATGGCCATTGCTTTCGGAGCTTACGAGTCCGAGGAAGCCAATGCGCGGGCAGCCAAGCGGGGTTTGTGGGCGTTGCAGTTCGACCGCCCGGCGGAATGGCGCGCCCGCCATCCCCGTTCAGATCGCCCATAACCGCGATGCCTGACTGGCTCAGCGGAATCACCGCGTGAAGATGAGGATCGGATGGGTGAGGTGCGTGAATCACTGCATCATGGCGATGATTCCCTGAATGAACCAAAGCCGGAAAGCGATTCAATTGACTCGCATTTTGAGTGTTCTGGTGACAGCCTGCGCCCTGTGGCGTAGGCCAAGGCAGCCTTATGACAGGAGATATTCATGCAGCTTTTTGACAACCAGCTTGGACCCAATCCGCGTCGCGTGCGGATTTTTCTTGCTGAAAAGGGCATCCCCTGTCCGCCGCGCACCGACATTGACATCATGGGTGAGCAGCAGAAGGCGGGCACACTTGGTGCCAAAAATCCGTGGCACCGCATTCCGTTTCTGGAGCTTGATGACGGTACGGTGATTTCCGAAAGCCTCGCCATCTGCCGGTATTTCGAGGAAATGCATCCGCTGCCAGCCCTGTTTGGCACGGGGCCTGTCGGCAGGGCGCAGGTGGAAATGTGGAACCGCCGGGTCGAGCTTGGCCTGTTGCAATTCGTCGCGGCCGTTTTCCGCCATACCCATCCACGCATGGCCAAACTCGAAGTGCCGCAGGTCAAGGACTGGGCAGCTGCGGCGCGCGACAAGCTGATGCTTGAAATGCAGCGGCTGAATGATGCGCTGCGGGGCAGGGAATTTCTGGCCGGCGATGCCATATCGGTTGCCGATATCACCGGCGGTGTGGCGCTGGATATGCTGGGCTGGGCGCGTTTGGAGATCCCGGCGGACTGCCCGGACGTGGCGCGCTGGCATGCGGGCCTGAAGGCACGGCCGAGTTGGGCAGCCTGATGCGCCGCGATTTTGCCGCGAAGCCGCGCCATGGGGCCATGATGCGGCGTGTCATGATTGTCTCGCCCTTGCTGTGGATGCTGTCATCCCCCGTCCATGCCGAGAAGCTGGAGGGTGATGCCCTGCGCAAGGAGGTCAGCGGCACAACCATCGGCGGCATGCACCTCAACACCTATATGAAGTTCAGCGAGTTTCATTCACCGGATGGCCGGATTTTCGGTCACAATGGCGGCGCGCCCGTCGATCATGGCTGCTGGGACGTGCAGGGTGATGAGGTGTGCTATTATTATGCCGGCAATGAGCTGCCGCGCGGCACATGGTGCTGGACCTTTGAGAGGCTCGCCAATCCCAATCAGTACAAGCTCCATCACAGCCGCAGTGACACCACCGCTGTGGCCAATCGCACACCGGGCAATCCCGAAAACTGGTCTGACAATGGCAAGCCGTGGCAATGCACACCACTGATGTCGCGCCGCCAGACACCTGCGCCGGCAATGGTGCGGCTGAACAGGCGGCCCGCACCCTGATGAGCGGGGAGGCCGCGGCGCAACGCGAACCGCTGGCGCACCTTGCCGAAGCCATCCGCCAATGCCGCCTGTGCCGCGACGCGCCGATGTTTGCGCCGCCATTGCCGCATGATCCGCGGCCCGTGCTGCGTGTCACCCCATCAGCCCGGATTGTCGTTGCCGGTCAGGCCCCTGGTACCCGCGTGCACGCCTCCGGCACCCCCTTTACTGATCCCTCAGGCGTGCGGCTGCGTGACTGGATGGGCGTCACCGATACCGAATTTTATGACGAAGCGCGCATCGCCATCGTGCCGATGGGCTTCTGCTTTCCCGGACTGGATGATCATGGCGGCGATAAACCGCCCCGGCGTGAATGTGCGCTGACATGGCATGACCGGCTTTTTGCCATCTTGCCACCGCCGGCAATCCTTCTCTGCATCGGTCAGCATGCGCAACGCTACCATTTGCGCCGGCTGGGGCTTGGCCATCTTCTCGCCGGAAATCTGTCAGCCACTGTTCACAACTGGCAGTCCATTCTCGCGGCACATGGGCACATCCGGCTGTATCCGCTTCCCCACCCAAGCTGGCGCAACAACGCGTGGCTGCGCAACAATCCCTGGTTCGGGGAGACATTGCTGCCGGTCCTTCGCCACGATGTGCGCGGCGTTCTGGACGCGGGGAGCCCGTGAACCGGCGTGTTGGTGCCGCTCGCGGCCATCGGCAGCATATCATGGCGGCAGATTGTCACTGGCGTAGTGCGGGACTGGGAATATGCTGTGATCCACAGCAGGGAGAACATGATGACGATGCGATCTGGATGGACGAAACTTCTGCTGGCCGCCTCCGCCGCGATCTGCTCCTACACGGCCGCTTGGGCAGAAACCCGTCTGGCCCTTGTTGTCGGCAATGGCAGCTATACCGATGCGCCGCTCAAGACAGCGGTGAATGATGCCGCACTGATTGGCGAGACGCTGCGCCAGCTCGGCTTTGATGTCAGCGAAGGCCGCGATCTCGACCAGACAACCCTGCGCCGCCTTGTGCGCGATTTCGCTGCCAAGATCGAGGCGACGGATGATCAGATGGTTGTCTACATCTATCTCGCAGGCCATGGCGTGCAGGCAGGCGCACAGAATTATTTCCTGCCGACCGATGCCCGCATTGTACGGCCCAATGACGTTGCTGCAGAGGCTCTCTCGATTGAGGCCATGCTCCGCGATTTGGTGAATCAAAAAGTGAAGACCCGGTTTGTCGTGCTTGATGCAGCGACACAATCTCCGCAAGCGGCGGCAGCCCGCCTGTCACCGGGATTGGCGAATTTGGCCGTGGTGCCGGAAACATTGCTGGCCGCCGCCGCGTCACCGGCCGAAATCATGCCGCCGCAAACCGGGGATTATGGCGCCTATGCGCTGGCATTGACGCAGACCATGCGCGAACCGGGCTTGCCACCCGACGAGATTTTCAACCGCGTCAAATTGCGGGTGCATCAGGAAACCCGGGGAGCGGTCACGCCAGCACATGTGTCCTCTCTCACCCAGCCCTTCCTTTTTCTGGAGCGTGCAGCTGATGCCCCGCCCGTGGCACCGCCAGCCGCAGCCGAGCTGCGCAAGCGGCCCTTGCGCGAGCTTGATGCAGCGACGGCCTATGCGCTGGTAATCGAGCGCGACACGTTGAAGGATTACCGCGACTTTCTGACCGCTTTCCCGAATGATCCGCTGGCCGGCAAGATCCGTGCCCGCATGGCGCAGAAGCGTGAGGCGCGCGCTTGGCAGCTCGCCGCCCGCAAGAAAACCCGCGAAGCCTTGTGGACCTACCGCAAATACTATCCGCGCGGCGCGCATTATGATGAAGCCGGGTACGAGCTGTCTGAGATGGGCGCGCCGGTGGCCCCGCCACCGCAGTTCGAGGTTGAGCGCTGGGACGAGTTTGAGCCGCCGGCGGATGATGAGATCGCCTATTATGAGGAGATTGTGACGGAGCCTCGGCGTTATCGCGATATCATGCCGCCGCCACCGCCCCCGCTGTTTATGTCCCCTTCGCGTGTGTATGAGGAGATTCCGCCGCCGCCTCCGCCATCATCCGGACCGGGCATGTTGCCATTGATTGGCCTTGGCGCACTGGGTGCCGCAGCGATCATACCGCGCCTTGTCAAACGCCCGCCACCGCGCCCTGATGCGCCGCGCTGGGCGGCACCGCCACCGAATATGCCGCCGCCGACGCTCGTCAATCCGCCTGCGGTGCCGGGATTGCGTCCCGGCGCGCCGGGGCTTCAGGGTGCTCAAGGCTTGCCGGGCGGAGTCGTTCCCGGCACGCCAATCGGTCCCGGTGGTCAGGGTCTTCCCGGCACTGGGGCACAGCGGGCCCCGGGTGGCGCGGCTGCGCCAGCCAGCACGCTGCCGGGAACGCGCCCGCCCGGTTTGCCGGGGCAGGCCGGTGGGACAGGTGTGCGCGCGCCCATTCCGGGCCAGCCAGTCTTGACCGCTCCCAATACGGCCTTGCCGCCGCCGGGGACACAGCTTCCATCGGGTGTGCGCGCCCCGGCACCCAGCCAGATCGCACCGCCGGCCACCCAGAGCGGGGTGTCAGGCGCAGGCGGTCAAGGGGCGGGAGGACAGGCCGGCGGTGCGCCAGGCAGCGTCCAGCCGCCCGTGCCGGGTGCCGCCTCCGGCACGCCACAGGGCACTGGCCCGCGCGGGCCGCTGCCTGGACAGATCGCGCCTTCGCAAGCGGGCCGGCCACCCGTGCCGGGTGCGCAGGGGTTGCCATCTGGCACCCAGCCGCAAGCAGGCGGGCGCGTCCAACCCCCCGGCGGGCCGGTCACGCCACCGCCAGCCGTCACGGGTCCGGCAGGGCGGGTATCACCACCAGCTGCATCCGGTATCACCATGCCACCAGCAGCATCGCCGCAAGTCGTGCGCCCGCCGGCGTCACCCGGCGCCATCATGCGGGATGTTCCGTCCCGCACGGCGCCTCCGCCCACCGTTCGGCAGGTTCCGCCGCCGCGTGTGGCACCGCCCGGGATCACGCCGCCCGTGGCCGCGCCGCGCGCTGTTCCGCCGCCTCGCCCGGCACCGGTTCCAATTGTGCGGCCACCCGCGCCGCCGCCCATCATCAGGCAAGCGCCACCACCTGTGATCCGGCAGGCTCCGCCGCCTGTTGTGCGCCAAGCGCCACCACCACCGGTGATCCGGCAGGCCCCGCCGCCGCCAGTGATGCGCCAAGCCCCACCGCCACCGCCGCCTCGCGCTGCACCGGCCGCGCGTTCTGGGTGCGCACCGGGCGATCCACGGCCGCAATGCCGGCCATGAGACAAAAAGCCCGCCAATCTGGCGGGCTTTTTATTGTACAATTCTTGTTTGGTTGAACGGGTATGTTTGCCGGTTCAGCGATCAAGCCGCGCAATGAGCGAGGATGTATCCCAGCGGTTGCCACCCATTTTCTGCACTTCGGAATAAAACTGATCGACAAGGGCCGTGACAGGCAAATGCGCGCCATTGCCACGCGCCTCCTGCAGGCAAATGGCGAGATCCTTGCGCATCCAGTCCACAGCGAAACCGAAATCGAATTTGCCGGCATTCATGGTCTTGCCGCGATTCTCCATCTGCCATGAGCCAGCCGCACCCTTGGAAATCACATCCAGCACCGCATCCATATCAAGCCCGGATTTTTTACCAAAATGCACCGCTTCGGACAGGCCCTGAACCAGTCCGGCGATGCAAATCTGGTTGCACATTTTTGCAAGCTGACCAGACCCGCTGTCACCGAGCAGGCGGCAGGCGCGCGCATAGGCCATGATCACCGGCTCCGCCTTGGCGAAAATACCGCTATCGCCGCCGCACATCACCGTGAGCACACCATTTTCCGCCCCGGCCTGGCCGCCGGAGACAGGCGCATCAATAAAGCCAACGCCTTTTGCTTTGGCCGCAGCCGCAAGCTCACGCGCAACAATGGCCGAGGCCGTGGTGTTATCGACAAAAATGGCACCGCTGTGCATGGCCTGAAATGCCCCGTCCGGGCCGATGGTCACGGCGCGCAGATCGTCATCATTGCCGACGCAGCAAAAAACAAAATCCTGCCCCGCCGCCGCTTCGTGCGGTGTTGCAGCGGCCCGGCCGCCATTTTCCGAAACCCATCTGTCGGCTTTGGCGCGCGTGCGATTATAAACGGTCAGCTCATGGCCGCCTTTTTCTTTCAGATGCTTGGCCATGGGATAGCCCATAACGCCGAGGCCGAGGAATGCAACTTTTGCCATGATAAACTCCAGAGTGGTCGCTGCTTCTATCGCGGGATAACAGGAAAAGAAAGATTCAGCGGCTCATGGCCAGATGCCGCGTCAGCCGCATCTCAATACGGCCCCACAGACGGCGGATGGTTTCGACCAGCACCAGATAGATCAGCGCTGTGTAGAGGTAGATCGACAAATCAAACGAGCGGGCAAAGGCCAGCCGCGTCGTGCCCATCAAATCATAGAGGCTGACAAGGGAGGCCACCGCGCTGGCCTTGATCATGGTGATCAGCTCATTACCGAGCGGGCGCAGGGCCAGAATGAGGGCTTGCGGCAGAACAATGCGATAAAATATCACGGTGCG
>JBOFCU010000198.1:0-5769 GCA_051646285.1 Beijerinckiaceae bacterium | reverse complement strand
CGGCCCGCTTTGCTGTGGTGAAGCATGTGATCGAGGATCACGGTTACACACAACGGCGGGCCTGCAGGCTGATCGGCGTTGATCGAACAGCCTTCCAGTATCAACGGACGCGCAGCAGCGACGATGCCGTTCGCCGGCGGCTACGATGAACCAGGATTCCTCCCTTCGTGAAGACCCGAAATTTGTCTCATGGATGCTGACGGGGAACACCAATAGCCAGGCTCAAACCGGAAGCCGGCCGCAATGGTGCCAGTCACCCTGAGACGGTAATTGGTGCCCGCGAGCGACACGCCGTTGAACGTATAGCCGCCAAGATAGGCCGGTGAGCCGCGGGCGCGCATTGATGGCACCCATGCGAAGGGCTGCTCGATTTCAATGGTTCCAGACAACGCGCCAACGGGATAGCGAAAGGCGACACTGCGCTTGGTGGCAAAAGTGGCGCTCCAGAGAGGCTGGGGGAAAATCATCCAGATACTGTCAACTGGATTGACGACCGGCCCGAACACACCCGCTGATGCAGCGAGGCTGCTAGCACCACCACCAGAACTTGCGAACGTGCCGAAGTCAGCGCCGGCATTCACAAAACCCGCGCTCGCCCGCACCATCATGCCGGTCAGCGCGAACTGTCCCGGTGTTGCCCCGGTGACGGTCAAATTGAGGCGATCTTGCAGCATCACCTTGTTTTCAGTGGTCACAGTTCCCCCGAGCGTGACACTCAATTTTTGCCGACCCGCAGTTGTGGCAACGGCTGCCGCCGCCACGCTGGTAGAACCTGTGAGGTTCGTCGCCAGTTTTGATGTCGGTGCGGTGGAGCCGCCGGTCATGTTCGTGACGGTGCCGCCGGTGCCAACAAGCGCGTGATCTGTATCGATCTGCGCAGATTGTCCCGGATATGCCCCGGCAAAAATCATATCCAGCACATCCTGCTGTGATGTCGCGGCCAAGCGCGGAGACATGGCAGCGAAGACAAGGTCGGCAAATTGCTGTGCGCCGCGCTCGTCAGGATGCACCCGGAGGGTATCGGACGATGGGGACCACGAATTGGGGTCGATGCTGGAAACATCGACGAAGACGCACTTCGGGTTGTTCAGGCCCGCAACAAAAGCGGACTGCTGCGCCCATACGCCGCTGCGGTAGGTTGTCTCTCCAGCCTTAAGAGACGGTGCTGTGCCGGTGATTACAAACAGCAGGGCTTGAGGATTGGAAGCTATCATTAAGCTGACAGCATCTTTCCAGTCCTGAAGCCATGGAGTGGCCGCTGGGTCGCGGGACAACACGTTGTCGTTTGCCCCGACGGACAACAATATCAGCACATCGGGATATTGCGCAGACGCCGCTGGCACAGCCACCGGCACGATGAACGGCATGTTAGAGCCGTCTTGCCGAGCAATCGTTGACCCGGACTGAGCCAACACCGGCATCGGTGCCGGCTGCAACCGAGCGGCCAATCGCGACATCAACCAGAATGGAACGCCACGGATGCCGCTGGTGCCGCCGATGCCCGCCATGGTGCCATCGCCCATCATGACGTATGTGGCCCCTACAGGAACGATCCCGCCTGCAGCGCCGCCAGCGCTACCCAGATTCCGCTGTTTTCGACCCGGCCCGGTCCCGACACCAAGTCGCGGCATCAGTATTGCCCGATCAGATCTGTGGCGGTGGTGCCCGTCGCTTTCACCCGGACCGCGCGCACCGGCAAATCTGTGCCGATCCGGACGCCTTTGTAAGTCACCACCGAACCGTCGAGCATTTCAACGCTGACATCGACATTGTCCGAGCCGACATAGATGCCGCGCGTGACCTTCGGCAATTCCGATATGTCGTCTGGAGTGATCGGGAAGCCGCCGATGTAGGGGAACATCAGCTTCTCGTCATTCTGGTAAATATCGATTTGTGCCATCTGATGCCTCGCTCCGGTGCCTACAGCATCAGAGCAAAATCGCGCCGCAGATGCTGGCGCGCATCATGCGCAATGAACCAGCGGACATTATGCCATCTCATCCCAGCGAACAAGCAGGCCACCGATATCGGAAGCGGCGTAATTGTGCGGATAATTGTGCGGATAATTGTGCCATTCGGCGGAAATGAAAATTTCCGCACAATTCCTATCTCATTGAAATTGCAAACGATCGTGCGTCCGTTGGAAGCGCCGCGCATATTCGCGCGCATAATTTGAGGAATAATTTTCGCGAAATTCCGCCGAATGGCACAATTATCCGCACAATTACGCCGCCGGATTAGGAGTCAGATCGCAGGCGGTGGTTCGAGCGCGATCTTAGCCAGCCATTGCTGCTTCTGGACCAGGCTGGGACCGGCCCCATAGCGCGGGCGCTGATATTTGTGACCCATCAGCATCGCGATGATTTTATCCGGTGGTTCAACGGCGGTGAGCCGGTCCTCGAAACTGTGCCGCAACGAATAGAAGCTGTGCTTCGGCGTCGGACGTAGACCGTGGAGGTCGAGATAATCGTTGACCAGCGCGGAAAGTGACGAGGCCTTGTCGCGGTAGCGTGGGAACCCCTGCGGGAAAGCCTGTGCCGCAATCAGCGAAACCCCGACGAGCGGAATCTGCCGACGGCTCTGATCGGTTTTCATCCGCCGCCCTTCCGGCTCGACACAGACATGGGGAACATCATGGTTCAGGATGATGGTATTGCCGGTGAGATTACAGGCCTCGGACAGCCGCATTCCAGTTTCCACGATGATATAAAATATAGCCCTGGCTTCCGGATTGAGCCCGCAAAGTGCATCTGGGGCTAGAAGCCGGTGGGCAAGGAAATCGGTCTCAAACGCGGTGCGCTGGCCTCCGCGCTCACCTTCGATGCGCATTTCCGCAAATGGTGAAGCCAGCCCAAGCCGACGGTTCTGGCTCACGATCCGGAACATCCGGTTAAGGTGCCCGATATCTTTGTTGGCGGTGCCGATGTCACGCCCTTCGGTGATGATGCGGCGTTGCCAGACCTCGCGAAAATCCAGCGCATCATTGCGCGTCAGCTTTTGAATCGGTTTGTCACCGGCAACAGAAATCAGATTGGCGACAGCGCGCTTTTTCGGGTTTCCCCATTTCTGGCGCTGCTGCGGTGAAAGGTCAGTCAGCGAGGCCAGCATGTCTTTCTCATATTCAGCATAGAGATCAGACAGCATGATATCTGGTGCCGCGATGCCGCCGAGCAAGGCATCAACTGCGCCCACATCTTCGATCTGGTTTTTCTGGATCAGGGTTTCGATCCGGGCCAGCAGTTCATCGACCGAACTCTCCTTGGCCAGTGCGGCCGCATCTCGGTAGCGGAAACCGCTTTCCCGTGCCTGCTGGCGCGCGGCTTCATATCGAGCCAATGCCTGATTTGTCGGGCCAGTCAGTATCGTCTGCCAATAGGCCTCCAGATCGATATTGAGGCGGTGCGCGGCGGATTTGGCCCGGACCGCCTTTGGATCGTCAGCGATCCTGATACCGGTGCTAGTCCTGACAATTACACGCCGATCCAGCGCCGCAAGTTGGTCGGGGATGCGCCGGACAAAGTACCAGAAGCCAGCGCGCTTGGTCAGATAGCGCAGTGCGGCCACATCAGTTCTCCGGTCCAGATGTTACACACATTGTTGCACAAATCTTTGACCTTGTGCGGTAAGCGATGTCAATAAATGCAGCAAAAGATACGTTTCTGGCGGTGTTTCAGCCATAGAAATGGCGGACAGGGAGGGATTCGAACCCTCGATACGGTTGCCCGTATACACACTTTCCAGGCGTGCGCCTTCAACCACTCGGCCACCTGTCCGCAGGCGCGCAGCACAAGGCGCACGCATTTTTAGCATCAGACGTGCTGGCCTAAGCCAGCACTGGTGGTCACGCTATGAATCGCCGCCGCCCGAATTGCAAGCCCGCCCGTGGCGAATTCCCGCCTTATTCGTCGTCTTCCCCTTCAGCGCGGTCTTTCCAGTCAGCTATACGCGCGCCGATGGCGGCTGCCAGCTTGGATTCGGCAGCACTTTCACGCTCCCACAGGGTCAATTCAGCGGCCTTTGCCGTCAACGCCTGTGCGCGCCGCTCGTAGTCGGCCAGAACGAACTCACTTTCCACGGGCGGCACAGCGGCGTCATCGAAACCGATGCTCTCAAGCCAACGCAGATCGGCTGGCGGCAAACCTGCCGCTGCGAGACGCATGCGTAATGCTATCACATCAGCGGGCTTTGTCATGAATAGCCTCCGGTTCAAGGACCATGATGGGCGCTGGCAGGCGCATGTCCAGCACTTGGCGTTCAAAATCCAGCGAAAAGAAATAAAGGGATGGAATGGTGCCGGTTGAGGGGATTGAACCCCCGACCTTCGGTTTACAAAACCGCTGCTCTACCGCTGAGCTAAACCGGCTGCTGCCGGCGCGCCAAAGCGCGCCTGTCACAGGCGTGCCTCTCATGGGCCAAGCCCCGAAAAAAAACAAGCACCTTCGCGCATCAATAGCGGCACAGATTACGCGCAGGCCGCAGGGCACGGTGCCTCACCCTTTGTTAACCGTAACGCGACACGGTTTGGCATGCTCCACGGTCACGCCACAAAGCGCCGTCAGCATGCCGCATGATCGTTTAACCTGCCGATGACCGTAGAACCCGCAGGAGGGGACTAATGACAGCAATGCCCACACGCCATCTCGCCGCCGGAACCGTGGCTCTGTGCGCCACCTTTGCCGGCCTTGCCGCCTCGGCCACGCCAGCCGCCGCCCAATATTACCGGCCATACCGCCATGGATATGCGCCAGGCGCTGCCATTGGCCTGGGCATTGTTGGGGGAGTGCTGGCAGGCAGCGCCATTGCAGCGGCCCGCCCCCGGCCTGAATTTATCGAGGAGCCGGTGCCGGTTTACCGCTCGGCCCCACGGGTTGTTTCGGAATGCTGGACCGAGCGCCGGCGTGTCTGGGATGGCTATGGGTATGTGCGCCAGCGTGTCGAGGTTTGCGACTAGACTGCGATTTTTATGACGGCTGGCCGGGACCATGGCATTGCCCGGCCTGCCCGCCATGATAGGAGATGGGGTGCGCTCACCTTTCAGGCGCATTCGTCCACACTGCGAGGCTCTCCTGTCTTCTGATCGCCCCCCCTCCGACTCACCGGGCCGTTCCTCTGGCCGCCCGCCCCGCTCCGGTTCTGGCGGTAAATTCCGCTTTGGCCCGAAAGGCGGTGGCCGCACCGGTGGCGGCAGCGGCCGTCCGCGCGCACACGGGCCAGCGGCACGGTTTGACCATGAGGTGGTGCTGTATGGCTGGCACCCGGTCGTCGAAGCGCTGCGCAATCCCAAGCGCAAGGTGCGCAAGATCCTGGTGACAGAAAATGGCCATCGCCGCCTGATGGACGAGCTGGGCCGCCTGCCCATGGAACCGCAGATCGTGTCGCCACGCGAGATTGATGCGCTTTTGACTCCAGATGCCGTGCATCAGGGCCTGCTGATCGAGTGCGATCCGTTAGAGGGCCCGCCGCTGGACGCCATTCCCGATGACAGCCTGCTGATCGTTCTCGACCAGATCACCGATCCGCACAATGTCGGTGCGATCCTGCGTTCGGCTGCCGCGTTCGGCGTTGATGCCGTGATCACGACAGAGCGGCATTCGCCCGTGGCGACAGGCGTGCTGGCGAAAGCAGCGTCAGGCGGGCTGGAACATGTGCCGATCATCACCGTGCGCAATCTTTCGGATGCGCTGGACTTGCTCGGCAAGCAGGCGGTGCTGCGGGTGGGACTTGATTCCGAGGGCACGGCCAGCCTGTCAGATGTGAAGGTGCAGCGGC
>JBOFCU010000195.1:0-4898 GCA_051646285.1 Beijerinckiaceae bacterium | reverse complement strand
GCTGGCATGATGAAGCTGCTGCCGACCAAGGATGCTGCATGACCAACCGCACCCCTGTGATGGATTCCCCCGCGCCCAGTGCGCCGGTGATAGCCAAGGATGCCCACGCCATGGGCGCGAAAACCAGGGACAAGCCCTGGATTTTCCGCACCTATGCCGGTCACTCCACCGCCGCTGAGTCCAACGCGCTCTACCGCAAGAACCTGACCAAAGGGCAGACCGGCCTGTCGATCGCTTTCGACCTGCCGACCCAGACCGGCTATGACCCGGACCATGTGCTGGCCGCCGGCGAAGTCGGCAAGGTCGGCGTGCCGGTCAGCCATCTCGGCGACATGCGCACCCTGCTGGATGGCATTCCGCTCGCCACCATGAACACATCGATGACGATCAACGCCACCGCCGCCTGGCTGCTGGCGCTGTATGTTGCGGTGGCGGATGAACAGGGCGTGCCGCGCGCGGCGCTGACCGGCACAACGCAAAATGACATCATCAAGGAATATCTCTCGCGCGGCACCTATATTTTTCCGCCCGCCGCCTCGCTCGGCCTGACGCGCGACACCATTCTGTTCACCACGAAGGCGATGCCGAAGTGGAACCCGATGAATGTCTGCTCCTACCATTTGCAGGAAGCCGGCGCGACGCCGGTGCAGGAATTGTCCTACGCGCTCGCCAACGCCGTGGCCGTGCTCGATGCGGTGCAGTCCACGGGGCAAGTGACGGGTGAGGCTTTCGACGATGTGGTTGGCCGGATTTCCTTTTTCGTCAATGCCGGCATGCGCTTTGTCACGGAAATTGCAAAGCTGCGCGCCTTCGTCGATCTGTGGGAGGAGATTACCCGCGACCGCTATGGCGTGAAAAATCCCAAGCACCGCATGTTCCGCTATGGCGTGCAGGTCAATTCGCTCGGTCTCACCGAGCAGCAGCCGGAAAACAATGTCTATCGCATTCTCATCGAGATGCTGGCGGTGACATTATCGAAGAAGGCCCGTGCCCGCGCCGTGCAATTGCCGGCATGGAATGAGGCACTCGGCCTGCCGCGCCCGTTCGACCAGCAATGGTCGCTGCGCATGCAGCAAATTCTGGCTTACGAAACCGACCTGCTGGAATTTGGTGACCTGTTCGATGGCTCTGCCGTCATGGATAAAAAAGTCGAGGAACTGAAGGACGCGGCGCGTGCCGAACTGGCCCGGCTGGATGCCAGCGGCGGAGCCGTTGCTGCCATTGAATCGGGCACCATGAAGCGGGCTCTGGTGGCATCCAATGCGGAACGCCTCACCCGCATCGAGCGCGGCGATCAAATTGTTGTCGGTGTCAATTCCTGGACGGAGACGGAACAATCGCCGCTGACCGCCGGTGACGGTGCCATCATGACAGTCTCGGACAATGTCGAGGCCGAGGCTGTGCGCCACCTGAAAGCCTGGCGCGCCCAGCGCGATGGTGAAGCCGTGCGCCAGAATCTGGCCCGGCTGGAAGCTGCCGCGCGCGGTGCTGAAAATATCATGGAAGCCTCGATTGCCTGCGCCAAGGCCGGTGTGACCACCGGCGAATGGGGCGAAACCCTGCGCGGTGTGTTCGGCCAATATCGCGCGCCCACAGGTGTGACCACAGAGCAGCGCCCCACCGATGCGCAACTGAAATCCCTGCAAGATTTGGTGAAGGCGCTGGAACAGAAACTTGGCACGCCCGTGTCATTTCTTGTCGGCAAGCCCGGACTGGATGGCCATTCCAACGGTGCCGAGCAAATTGCCTTGCGCGCCATCGATGCCGGCATGAGCGTCATTTATGACGGCATCCGCCAGACGCCGGATGAAATCGTCGAAAAAGCCAAGGCAGAAAAACCCCACGTCATCGGCTTGTCGATACTCTCCGGCAGCCATGTGCCGCTGGTGCGCGCGGTGGTAAATTTATTGCGCCGCGAGGGGCTGGATATTCCTGTGGTTGTCGGCGGCATCATTCCGCCTGATGACGAGAATGTGCTGCGCAATATCGGTGTTGCCGCTGTCTACACACCAAAGGATTTCATGGTGAATGATATTCTTGCCGACGTGGCAGGAATTGTTGATCGCCGCACCTCCGGCAAGGCCGCTTGAACAGAATGGCCTGAAAACAGTTCGGCGCAATCATAGATGATTTGCAAAAAAAAACGGCGGGATGATCCCGCCGTTTTGTATCAAATCTCACAGCTTATACTTGGTGTTATCGAAGGACGGCAGAGCGTTGATCTGTTCCTTCGTCATCTTCACCATATACCAGATATTGCCGTCACGCACCATCGGCGTCAGGTCGGTATATTTGAACGAGACATTCTTTTCACCAAGTCCGAGAAAACCCCCGACACCCACAACGACTGAGTCAATCTGGCCGGAACGGTTGATGATCAGGTTGTCGATTTCACCGATGCGGGTTTCGTTGTCAGCGGTATACACCGCCTGCTTCCACATCTGTGTGCCAAGCCACGGCCCCTTGGCTTCCATCATGGCGGCGCGGGCTGCCGTGTTGGCCGGTGGTGCCGTCATGGGCGCGGTTGTGGCCGGCGGCTGGGCCGGTGCAGGCGCAGCCGTTTGCGCAATCGCGGCTCCGGCGAAACCGGCGCCAAACAGGGTTGCGGCCAGCATGGCCGACTTGATCGTCGCAGTCATGGAATGTCTCCCTTATAACCATCGGTGATGGTGTGATGGCCATGAAACGCCCCAGCCATGCTTTGGTTTCATCAAAGATTTCAATAAATTACACATAATCTGCGGGTGAATAGCAAAAGCCGTTGCTCCAGCACTGATTCCGCCCTATCGGAACCCGAGGCAGTCCATTCACGCGCCATCCTTTTCCACGCGCCATCCTTTTCACGCCCATGGAGCACGAGCAATGAAAGCCCGCGTCACTGTTACCCTGAAAAACGGCGTTCTTGATCCGCAGGGCAAAGCCATCGAGGGCGCGCTCAAATCGCTCGGCATCGCCGGAGTCGATTCGGTGCGGCAGGGCAAGGTGTTCGACATTGAACTGACCGGCAGCGACCGCGCCGGCGCCGAGGCTGCGCTGAAAAATGCCTGCGAGAAATTGCTGGCGAATACGGTCATCGAGAATTACCGCATCGAGATTGTTTGAGAATTTAAAAATGACCATACGCCACGCCATTGCGGCTTTTCTGACTGCGCTCATGCTGGGGGCCTGCCAGACCACCACGCCGAATATGCTGTCGGCTGATGCTGGCATGAAATTGACCCGTCTCGGCTTCACGAAAACAGATCTCCCCGTCGGCTTGGCCAGCACACCCGGCGCGCGCACCACCGGCATATATATCTGCAAGAAGGAGCAGTGCGGGCGGATCGTGGTGGTGATGACCGCCGCATTCGATTCACTCGGGCCTTCCATGGCGCCCATCACCTATGAATCGGCAATCCGCTCGGGCGCCTATAATGAAGATGGCGTGCGCCGTCTTTATCAGCAGCTGTTCGACGGCCATTATGACAAAAAAGCGCAGATTGAATCCGTGCGCATTGACCGCCGCAACGCGGTCATGATGCTGCGCGTGCGCATCAGCGACGACAAGAAATCGGCCTTGGCCGTGTTCAATATCCGCGTGCGCGGCAATGCGGGCGAGGGCATCGTCGCCATCAGCGATCAGGCCACCGTCAGCGCGCGGTATGCCAATCTCCGTTTTCTGGATTGATGGAGCAGCCATGAAATCCGCTGTCATTGTTTTCCCCGGCTCCAATCGCGAACGCGATGCAGGCCGCGCCATCAGGACTGCGAGCGGTGTTGAATCCGCCTATGTCTGGCACACGGAAACCGCATTGCCTTCGGGCACCGATCTTGTGGTGCTGCCCGGTGGTTTTTCCTACGGCGATTATCTCAGGTGTGGCGCCATTGCCGCGCGCTCCCCGGTCATGGATGCGGTGCGGGCGCATGCCCAGCGCGGCGGTTATGTTCTGGCGGTCTGCAACGGTTTTCAGATCGCGTGCGAATCCGGTTTGCTGCCGGGCGTGCTGATGCGCAATGCCGGGCTGAAATTTGTCTGCAAGTTTCACCATCTCAGGGTCGAGCGCAATGATACGGATTTCACCCGCGCCTATGGCAAGCATCAGGCCATCCGTGTCTGCTCCGCCCATGGCGAAGGCAATTATATTGCGGACGCCGATACGCTGCGCGTGCTGGAAGACGCTAACCGCATCGCGTTCCGCTATTGCGATGAAAATGGCGCGGTGACGCAAGCGGCGAATTTCAACGGCTCGCTCAACGCCATCGCCGGCATTTATTCCGGCAATCTGCGCGTGCTCGGCATGATGCCGCATCCGGAAAACCTGATTGATGATCTGGCAGGCGGCACTGACGGGCTTGGATTGTTTCAAGCCATCGTCAAAGCGGCGGCGTAAGGTTCCAGCAATGATTCGCAATGATATCGCCATCACCCCGCAGCTTGTCGCCGAGCATGGCCTGAAGCCGGATGAGTATCAGCATCTGCTGAAGCTGATCGGCCGTGAGCCGACGCTGACCGAACTTGGCATCGTGTCCGCCATGTGGAACGAGCATTGCTCGTACAAATCCTCGCGCCTGCACCTCAAAACCCTGCCGACCAAGGCCAAATGGGTGATTCAGGGTCCGGGTGAAAATGCCGGTGTGATTGATATCGGTGACGGCCTCGCCTGCGTCTTCAAGATGGAGAGCCACAATCACCCCAGCTATATCGAGCCCTATCAGGGCGCGACCACGGGTGTCGGCGGCATTCTGCGCGATGTGTTCACCATGGGCGCGCGCCCGATTGCCTGCCTGAACGCCATCCGCTTCGGCGCGCCGGACCATGCCCGCACCCGCCATCTCGTCAGCGGCGTCGTGGCCGGCATTGGCGGCTATGGCAATTCCTTCGGTGTGCCCACGGTGGGCGGGCAGATGGGTTTCCACCC
>JBOFCU010000182.1:0-18477 GCA_051646285.1 Beijerinckiaceae bacterium | reverse complement strand
TGGTGGACATTTGCCGTCGAAGACGATGCGCTGATGGGCAGCGTTGAAGCCATGCGCAAGCAATATGACGAGGCGAAAAAGGGCCTTGAACAGCGCTTCCTCGACAAGGTTGAAAAATTGCAGCGCGGTGATGAGCTCGCGCCTGGCGTGATGAAGATGGTGAAAGTCTTCGTGGCGGTGAAGCGCAAGATTCAGCCCGGCGATAAAATGGCGGGACGTCATGGAAACAAGGGTGTCGTGTCGCGCATCGTGCCGCAGGAAGACATGCCATTCCTCGAAGACGGGCAGCCGGTTGATATTGTGCTGAATCCGCTTGGTGTGCCCAGCCGCATGAATGTCGGTCAGATTCTGGAAACCCATCTGGGCTGGGCCTGTGCGGGTCTTGGCAAAAAAATCGGTGAAGCGATTGATGCTTACAAGCGCGGCGCGAAAATTCAGGGACTGAAAGACACGCTGAAGACCATTTATGGCGATCACCCGCAATTGAAGGGCATGAATGACGATGATCTCGTCGATATGTCCGAGACATTGCGCCGTGGTATTCCCATCGCAACGCCAGTGTTCGACGGTGCGAAGGAAGCGGATATCGAGCAGCATCTGGAAATGGCCGGTCTTGATAAATCCGGGCAGGTCACGCTGTATGATGGCCGTTCGGGTGAAGCGTTCGATCGCAAGGTGACTGTCGGCTATATTTATATGCTGAAGCTGCATCATCTTGTGGACGACAAGATTCACGCCCGCTCGATTGGCCCCTATTCGCTCGTCACGCAGCAGCCGCTGGGCGGCAAGGCGCAGTTCGGCGGCCAGCGCTTCGGCGAAATGGAAGTCTGGGCGCTCGAAGCGTATGGCGCAGCCTACACCTTGCAGGAAATGCTGACGGTGAAATCCGACGACGTGGCGGGCCGCACCAAGGTGTATGAAGCGATCGTGCGCGGTGATGATGCCTTCGAGGCCGGTATTCCGGAATCGTTCAACGTGCTCGTCAAGGAAATGCGTTCGCTCGGTCTCAATGTCGATTTGCAATCGTCAAAGAAGCCGAATGCGGATTCAACGCCTGCTGAAGCCGCTGAATAATTCCGCGTTGAACAGATGATGTGCCGCGCGGCTGTTCGCGCGGCGGTGACATAACCAAAGGCTGGCGCCGCTTTCCGGTCGCAGCCATCAGGAGATGAGCGATGAATCAAGATGTGATGAATCTGTTCAACAACCAGGCCCCGGCCCAGACGTTCGACCAGATCCGCATTTCTATCGCGAGCCCGGAAAAGATTTTGTCGTGGTCCTACGGCGAAATCAAAAAGCCGGAGACCATCAATTACCGCACGTTCAAGCCGGAACGTGATGGCCTTTTCTGCGCGCGCATTTTCGGGCCGATCAAGGATTACGAGTGCCTGTGCGGTAAATACAAGCGCATGAAATACAAGGGCGTGATCTGCGAGAAGTGCGGCGTGGAAGTCACGCTCGCCCGCGTCCGGCGTGAGCGCATGGGCCATATCGAACTGGCAGCGCCGGTGGCGCATATCTGGTTCCTGAAGTCACTGCCGTCGCGTATCGGCCTGCTGCTCGACATGACGCTGAAAGAACTCGAGCGCATTTTGTATTTCGAAAGCTATGTGGTGCTTGAGCCTGGTCTGACGCCGCTCAAGGATCGTCAGCTGTTGTCAGAAGATGAATATCTGATTGCGCAGGACGAGTATGGCCAGGACAGCTTTACCGCGAAAATTGGCGCAGAAGCGATCCGCGACATGCTGCGTACGATGGATCTTGACCAGATTTCTGCGCAGGTGCGCCAGGAGCTGGCGGTTGCTACCGGTGAACTGAAGCCGAAGAAACTCGCCAAGCGCCTGAAAATCATCGATGCGTTCCGCGAATCCGGTAACAAGCCGGAATGGATGATTTTGACCGTTGTGCCGGTGATACCGCCGGATCTGCGTCCGCTGGTGCCGCTGGATGGCGGCCGCTTTGCAACGTCGGATCTCAATGATCTCTACCGCCGCGTTATCAACCGCAACAACCGTTTGAAGCGTCTGATCGAATTGCGCGCGCCGGATATTATTATCCGCAACGAAAAGCGTATGCTGCAGGAAGCGGTTGACGCGCTGTTCGACAATGGCCGCCGTGGCCGCGTCATCACCGGCGCCAACAAGCGTCCGTTGAAATCGCTGTCGGATATGCTGAAGGGCAAGCAGGGCCGCTTCCGGCAGAACCTGCTCGGCAAGCGCGTCGATTACTCCGGCCGTTCCGTCATCGTCGTTGGCCCCGAATTGAAATTGCATCAATGCGGCCTGCCGAAGAAAATGGCGCTCGAACTGTTCAAGCCGTTCATTTATTCCAAGCTCGATGCACGTGGTTATTCCTCCACCGTGAAGCAGGCGAAGAAACTCGTCGAAAAGGAAAAGCCCGAGGTTTGGGATATTCTTGATGAGGTGATCCGCGAACATCCTGTCATGCTGAACCGTGCGCCGACATTGCACCGTCTCGGCATTCAGGCGTTCGAGCCGATTCTGATCGAAGGCAAGGCCATTCAATTGCATCCGCTCGTCTGCGCTGCGTTCAATGCGGACTTCGACGGTGACCAGATGGCTGTGCACGTTCCGCTGTCGCTGGAAGCGCAGCTGGAAGCGCGCGTGCTGATGATGTCGACGAACAACATCCTGCATCCGGCAAACGGCGCGCCGATCATCGTGCCATCGCAGGATATTGTGCTGGGTCTGTATTATCTGTCGATCCAGGCGGATGGTGAGCCGGGCCAGGGTTCGGTGTTTGGCGATATGGGCGAAATCGAGCACGCCCTGTTTGCCAAGACCATTACCCTCCATACCAAGATCAAGTATCGCTGGCATGGAGTTGATGCCGACAGCAAGCCGGTGACGCGCATCGTGGAAACGACGCCGGGCCGTGCCATGCTGGCCGAGCTTCTGCCAAAGCATCCGAAGGTGCCGTTCGAAACCGCCAACCGTTTGATGACGAAAAAAGAAATCTCGGGAATGATTGATGCCGTGTATCGCGGCTGCGGTCAGAAAGAATCGGTGATTTTCTGCGATCGCATCATGTCGCTGGGTTTCCGCAATGCGTTCAAGGCCGGCATTTCGTTCGGCAAGGACGATATGGTCATCCCGGAAAACAAATGGTCCATCGTTGATGAGACGCGCACACTCGTGAAGGATTACGAGCAGCAGTACCAGGATGGTCTGATCACGCAGGGCGAAAAATATAACAAGGTCGTCGATGCGTGGGCGAAGTGCTCGGACCGCCTCGCGGCGGAGATGATGAGCCGCATTTCATCTGTGAAGAAGGACGCGAATGGCCGCGACCTGCCGGTGAACTCCATCTACATGATGAGCCATTCCGGTGCGCGTGGCTCGCCGACGCAGATGAAGCAGCTGGCCGCCATGCGCGGTCTGATGGCGAAGCCGTCAGGTGAAATCATCGAGTCGCCGATCATTTCCAACTTCAAGGAAGGCCTCGACGTTCTCGAATACTTCAACTCGACCCACGGCGCCCGCAAAGGTCTGGCCGACACTGCGTTGAAGACGGCGAACTCCGGTTATCTCACCCGCCGCCTCGTGGACGTGGCGCAGGATGCGATCATTTCCGAGTATGATTGCGGCTCGACAGGCGGCATCCGCATGCGTGCGATTGTGGATGCCGGTCAGGTCGTGGCGTCCCTGGGTATTCGCATTCTTGGCCGCACAGCGGCTGAAGATGTGTTTGACGGCCAGGGCGGTGTGCTGGTTCCGGCTGGCACCATGATCGAAGAAAAGCATGTGGAGGCGATTGCTGCTGCGGGCGTTTCGGAGGTCAAGATCCGTTCGGTGCTCACTTGCGCCAGCAAGAATGGCGTGTGCGGCACCTGCTACGGGCGCGATCTGGCGCGCGGCACCCCGGTCAACCTCGGCGAAGCGGTCGGCGTCATTGCGGCGCAGTCCATCGGCGAGCCCGGCACGCAGCTCACCATGCGTACCTTCCACATCGGCGGTGCAGCGCAGATCAACGAACAGTCCTCGCTCGATTCCAACTTTGAGGGTGTGGTCAGGATGAAGAACCGCGCTGCGGCGCGTAATTCTGACGGCGATCTTGTGGCGCTGACACGCAATATGTCGGTGGCGATTGTTGGTCCGGACGGCGCAGAGCGCGTCAATCACCGCATCCCGTTTGGTGCCAAGCTGAAGGTGGATGAAGGCGACAAGATCAAGCGTGGCCAGCGCATCGTCGAGTGGGACCCCTACACCCGCCCGATCCTGACTGAAATTGATGGCGTTGTCGGATTCGAGGATCTGATCGACGGCCAGTCGATGCAGGAAACGACTGACGAAGCGACGGGCATTAACAAGCGCGTTGTCATGGATTGGCGTGGGTCGGCCCGTACGGTCGATCTCAAGCCGGCCATGGTTGTGCTCGACAAGGCTGGCAAGGTGGGCAAACTCTCCCGTGGCGGCGATGCCCGCTATCTGCTGCCGCCTGATGGCGTTTTGTCTGTTGAACCGGGCGCCACCGTGAAGTCGGGTGACGTGCTGGCGCGTATTCCGATGGAAAGCGCCAAGACCCGCGACATCACCGGCGGTCTGCCGCGCGTGGCAGAATTGTTCGAAGCGCGCCGTCCGAAGGATGCTGCGATCATTGCCGAGAAATCCGGCACGATCCGCTTTGGCCGCGACTATAAGAACAAGCGCCGCCTGACGCTGGAGCCGACGGATGGTTCGGAGTCGGTCGAATATCTGATCCCGAAGGGCAAGCATATCCATTTGCAGGATGGCGATATGGTTGAGCTTGGCGATTATATTCTCGACGGCAACCCGGCACCGCACGACATTCTGGCCATCAAGGGCGTGGAGGAGCTTGCTGCCTACCTCGTCAATGAAATTCAGGAAGTCTACCGCTTGCAGGGTGTGAGCATCAACGACAAGCACATCGAAGTGATTGTCCGCCAGATGCTGCAGAAGATCGAAGTCAACGATCAGGGCGACAGCGATCTGCTGGTCAGCGAACATGTTGATCGCCTCGAGTTCGAGGCGATGAATGAAAAGCTGGTGGCAGAAGGCAAGCATCCGGCCAAGGGCGTGCCGGTGCTGCTCGGCATCACCAAAGCCTCGTTGCAGACCCGCTCGTTCATTTCGGCGGCGTCGTTCCAGGAAACCACCCGCGTCCTCACGGAAGCGGCGGTCAATGGCAAGATCGACATGCTCGAAGGCCTCAAGGAAAACGTCATCGTTGGCCGCCTGATCCCGGCGGGCACCGGCGGCATGGTTTCGCGCCTGCGCGAAGTCGCTTCACGGCGTGACACGCTCATCCTCGCCCAACAGGGACAGGACGACCAGCCGGCGGTGGAATTGCCGCCAGCGGCGGATGCAGCCGAATAATCAAATGGGCGGGGCGGGATTTGAAAGAAATCCCGCCCTTTGCTTTTCGGCTTCGCGTACATGCAGTGTTTGATTGCAAACCGGGTGTGACCGCGCGGTGCATATTGCAGGACCGATGAACTGGCGGTCATGCGCATTGGCTGATATTATTTCTTCTGCATGCCTGTGAGTTGGATTGTCACTTTGCCATGATCCGCCGCCTTATCCGCTTTTTTGGATTCTTGCTGATTGCAGCAGGACTTGTGATTTTTGTGATTGATGGTGCCCGTTGGCTGGCCACAAAAATGGTTGCCCCGGCTACGCTGGCACAGGTGGCGGGTGAACTGTTCGGATCGCGTTTTTCTGCGTGGCAACCCGCAGTGGAAAATCTGCTGCATCCGATGGTCTGGGCGTGGCTGTTGCAGCCTTTGCTCTCGCTGCCTGCATTCGCGGTGTTTTACGGCCTCGGATTTGCAGCCTTGTGGTTCGCACGCCCACCTGCGCCGATGATTGGCTTTGCGCCGCGCCCATAACTTATAGGCGCTTAATGCGATGCATCTCTGGTGCGTGCCATCAGCAGAACCAGCGTGCCGGTCAATCCTGCAAGCAATGATCCGGTCATGACACCAATGCGCATAAGCACCTGCTTGTCCGCATCCTCAAGCGCCAGTCCGCCAATGAATAAACTCATGGTAAAGCCGACGCCCGTGAGACAGGCGACGCCGATGATATGTTGCCAATTGGCCGCTTCCGGCTGGCGTGCCAGACCGCTTTGAATGGCAAGCCACGTGGCGCCTGCAACGCCCACCAGTTTACCGATGACAAGGCCAAGAATAATGCCAAGCGTCACCGGCGTTGTGAATGTCTGCCATGACAAGCCTGTGAGCGGCACACCGGCATTGGCAAATGCAAAAATTGGCACAATGAGAAAACTGACATAGGGCGCAAGCGCATGCTCAAAATTTTCGAGCATGCTGTGGCCGTCATCCCGGTCCAGTGGAATGGTGAGCGCCATGGCAACACCGGCCAGCGTTGCATGAACACCTGATTTCAGCACGGCGACCCACATCAGAACGCCCACGAGCACATAAGGCGCCAGCCTTTTCACCCCCCAGCGATTAAAGCCGATGAGCACACACACACATATCCCGGCCATCAGCAGGCTCTGAAGCGATAATTTATCTGTATAAAAAATGGCGATCACAATAATCGCCATCAAATCGTCGATGATGGCCAGCGCCACAACAAAAACACGCAATGAGAGGGGCACGGCCTTGCCGAGAAGGGCGACGATGCCAACAACAAATGCAATGTCAGTTGCGGTGGGTACGGCCCATGCGCGCAGTGCTACCGGATTTCCCCAGTTGACCATGGCAAAGATAATGGCGGGAAGCGCAAATCCGCCGATAGCTGCCACAACAGGCAAGGCAGCGCGATCCCATCCCGCCAATTCGCCGATCAACAATTCACGTTTGATTTCCAAGCCGATGAGCACGAAAAATATCGCCATCAAGCCGTCATTGATCCACAACAGCAGCGGCTTGTCGATGGCGAAGCTGCCAATGCTGAAGATGGTGCGGGTGTTGAGCCAAGCACTATAATCAGGCCCGAGGGGCGAATTAGCGACGCCCAGCGCCAGAAGAGCTGCCGCACCGAGGATGATACCGCCCGCAGTAGGATTGGGGGAGTTTTCAGATGTTGCCATAATCCTCAATTACGTCACTTGCCTGTCAAGTAAAGGCGCAAGTGTTCGGCACCGCGAAACTTCAGGCAGCATGCTATGAGGGCATTGCCTGTGCAGCCCGTCGTTGTCATACAGACGGGTACGAAGAGGTGAGATATGGCCAGCGACAACACCCAGACCAAGATGCAGGATGAAGTTCTCGGGCCGCGCCGGGTGTCACAGCGCAATCCGGTCGAGCTTTTCATTGAAACAATCTTGTTCAATAGCCGCTGGCTACTGGCACCATTTTATCTGGCGCTTGTTGCCGTGCTGGTCGTGCTGCTGGTGAAGATGGGTCAGCAGCTTGTGCATTTCATCATATCTGCTCCGCAGGCGACCGAGACTGATGTCATTCTTGAAGCACTCAGTCTCATTGACCTGACGCTGATGGGATCACTTGTTATCATCGTGATTTTTTCCGGGTACGAAAATTTTGTGTCCAAGATCGATGAGGCCGATCACAAGGATTGGCCGGAGTGGATGGGCAAGATTGATTTTGCCGGTCTGAAGTTGAAGCTGCTGTCGTCCATCGTTGCGATTTCCGCAGTCAAGCTGCTTTCGGCGTTCATGAAAGTGAAATCCTATGACGATCGTGAATTGATGTGGTCAGTTGGTATTCACGTCGTCTTTGTGGTGTCAGGCCTGTTCATGGCATGGACAGACAAGATCAGCGGTGAGCACTAACCATGCTGATGCCGCTTAACCGGGCTTGACTGGCTCTGCATTGATCGGCAACCCTTCCCGCCATGGCTGAGTGGCTCCCCCTCCTGATTGTCGGGTTCGTCGCGCAGCTTGTTGATGGCGCGCTGGGGATGGCGTTTGGACTGGTCAGCACCTCAGCAATGCTGACGCTGGGGATTCCCCTCGCGCAGGCCAGCGCTGCCGTTCATACCGCGGAAATCTTCACGACGGCTGCCTCCGGCCTGGCCCATCTGCGGGCAGGCAACGTCAACAAGCGGTTGCTGCTGGCTTTGGCGACCTCCGGCGCGCTTGGTGGCGCCACAGGGGCCTATATACTGTCGAATGTCGACGGCAAGATCATCAGGCCCTTTGTCATCGGCTACATGTTGCTGATGGGATTGCTGATTCTGTTCCGCTGCTGGCGCAGAGCCCCCAGTGTCGAAGCGCAACCGCGGTTTGTCGCCCCATTGGGGCTGACCGGCGGATTCCTCGATGCCATTGGCGGTGGCGGTTGGGGTCCGATCGTGACATCCACATTGCTGGGGTCTGGGCAAGCACCACGTTATGTGCTGGGAACGGTCGCCATGTCGGAATTTTTCGTCACGGTCACCATCGCTGTCACATTCTTCGGGGAGCTTGGCTTGCTGCATGTGAATCAAATGCTTGCACTGGTGGCCGGCGGAATTATTGCAGCGCCCTTTGGCAGCATCGTCGCCAAACATGTGCAGCCACGGGTTTTGCTGCTGGCCGTGGGGTTGCTCATCTGCGGGCTGGCCCTGCTGGATATTGCCCGGATGATTCGTGTGTTTGGCTAGGCTCAGGGCTGGCTCCGATCCAGTGATCATGAACATCGGACCCGATGGAACCGCGGGTGCCTTTGTGCGTTTCTACCCTGAAAGCAGTTTGTTGCGCTTGTTGTCAGGAGAGCGAAATGCACCGTCACCTTACGATTGCCGCACTTGCGCTGTCCTGTGTCTTTATTGCGCCGGCCATGGCGCAGACTGTTCCGCCAGCATCAAGCTCTCAAAGTGGTGTTGGCGCTGAAACACCAACCAAACAGGAGGTCAAGAAAGATGAAGCGGCTATTCTTCCTTCTGCCGAGGGGCATAAATCCTCTGCGGCACCGACCATGGTTCGTGATTGCACCAAAAATCCGAAAGATTGCACAGAGCCGGTGACAAACGCCGACAAGGCAACAGCACAGGGTGTGCAATCCAAATAAATATCCAGTGATATAAGGCGTGCTTTTATGCCTTATACGAGCGACCGTGTATCGAGACCCTCTATGCCTCGGCCGCCCATATGGGCGGCCTTTTTTCTGCCTTCGTCATGCCGATGCACGCGATCCATTATGCAGGGATTGCACAAGCGTGCTGACGCCGACAAAATCAATTTTACCGGAGCCCAGAACAGGCACTTTATCAACAATGATAACTTCCGATGGAAGCATCATGTCACTGGCCCCTCTCGACTTGGCAAAGACTTGAAATTCCGCGCGCGTGGCTTTGGTGTTTTCGCTCACAAGAACAAGCTTTTCGCCTTTGCGCGCATCGGGCAAACTGGCGACGGCCGAGAGAGTGCCGGGCCAGCATTCTGCGGCCAGTGCTTCCACCGCTGCCAGTGAAACCATTTCACCAGCAATTTTTGCGAAGCGCTTGGCGCGTCCCCGAATCGTGATGAATCCCTCACGGTCAATGGTGACAATATCGCCAGTATCATGCCAGCCTTCGGTCGTTGGCTCGAGAACGCCAGGATTTTCCGCCCGCAAGTATCCGAGCATGATATTGGGGCCGCTCACAAAAAGGCGTCCGCCTTCTGTAATGCCAGAAATTTTCTCCAGACGTGCGCTCATGCCAGGCATCATGCGTCCAACAGTGCCAAAACGGTTGAACATCGGTGTGTTGATGGCAAGGACCGGTGCTGTCTCTGTGACGCCGTAGCCTTCAAGAATACGAACGCCGAATTTTTCCATATAAATGCGGCGGGTCGAATCTTTTACCGGCTCTGCCCCAGCAAGCACATAGCGCACGGAGCGCAAATCGTAGGGATGTGCCGTGCGCGCATAGCCATTCAAGAAAGTATCAGTGCCGAACATGATCGTGGCATTCCAGCCATAAATCAGTTCCGGTACGATGCGATAATGCAGTGGAGACGGGTACATATACACAGGCACACCGGATACAAGCGGCAGGATCAAACCCACTGTCAGGCCAAAGGAATGAAATACCGGAAGGACGTTGAAAACGCGATCCTTGCGGTTGAAATCAATGCGTGCCGCAGCCTGTGCCACATTGGCGAGCATATTCTTGTGCGAGAGGACAACGCCTTTGGGTGTGCCTTCCGAGCCTGATGTAAACAGAATTGCCGCGCGGTTATCACCGCTGGCGGATACCAACGCTTTTTCATGATGAAGAAGCGCGCTGATTTTATCGCGTGTGGTGACTGTGGCGCGGACATCCTCAAGGTAGATAATCCTTATTGATGATTTCAGTGCATCCACCAGTGTCCCCAGCCTGGCTTTTTCAATGAATGCGCGCGAAGTCACAATGGTTTCGATTTGCGCTGCAGCACAGGCGGAGAGGATGCTGCCGGCCCCAGCGGAAAAATTGATCATGGCAGGGACGCGCCGCGCCGACATGAGGCCAAGGATTGTCACGGCTGCACCATTGGCATTGGGCAGCATCACGCCAAGAGCAGCATCTTGTTGCGCCAGTGGCATGAGCTTTTCGCCAAGCACGCGCGCGCCAATCAGCAGGCGCTTGTAGGTGAGGGCGCCCGTGACCGGATCTTCAACAGCGAGATGTTTTTTACCATGCTCTCTGGCAGATTCAACGATGGCATCGAAAACACTGCGGTCAATATCTGTTGTCTTGAACATGAGGTCTGACATGATCTGATAGAGTGCCGCACCGGCGGCCTGCCGGCGCACCTTGCCTTTTAGTGCCGGGTCAACTGTCAAGTCGGATGGCTCCAGAATTGTCATCCGCACTTTTGGAAACCAGCGATGGGTTACCTGGTCACGATGCAGGCGGGAAAAGATAGTTTTTTCCAATCCTTCAATGCGCACAGGCACAACTTTTGCGCCTGATTTGTCGGCAATCAGGCCAGCACCATCGTAAATTTTCATGAGCGCCCCTGTGACGGTGATGCGCCCTTCAGGAAAAATGATCAGGGGATTTCCCTCACGCACAGCATTGATAAGCGTGCGCGTCGCCAGCGGGCGCGTTGGGTCCAGCGGCAAGGCGCGTGTCAATTTCAGGAAAGGCCGCACCCACCATTTTTGCGCAATGGCGTGATCGATAGCGAAGACCGGATTGTTTTCCAGCATCGACATCACCAACGGCCCATCCAGAAAACTCACATGATTGATCGCAATTACCGGATTGGGTCCAGCCATTGCGAGATTTTCCATACCAACAACTTCGACGCGATATAGGGTACGGAACAGGATCGAAAGAAAATCCCGCAGCGGATTTGTTGGCAATATTTTGAATATCCAGATGGCTGACAGCAGACAAATTGCTGCGATAACAAGAAAAAGCTGCGAGAGTGTCAGCCCCATGCTCTGTAAATAACTGAAAGCGAGCGCGCCGCCCGCCATGAAAGCGGCATTGAGGGCATTGATGGCGCCAACAACGCGGGCGCGGGCTTCAACAGGGGCCCAGCTTTGGGCGGCAGCAAATGACGGCACGATAAATACGCCACCTGCAATCGCGATACCGGCCAGATCAATCGCCACCTTCCATGCAATGGGGTGTGAGAAAAATTCACCGACAGATTGTGTGCTCGCGGCAGGAGAGACGCCATGCAGCACGAAGCCTAAATGCAGGGCAAACAGACCCATGACGATGCTGGCGACAGGCACGGGCAGAAGCACGATGCGCCCGCTCATCAAAAAGGATCCGAAGGCGGAGCCAATAGCGATGCTCACGGCAAAAATCGCAAGGTATGTGGAAACCACCATTTCTTCGCCGCCGAGAAGATTTTTAACCAGCGGCGGCAGCAGCGACATGATGGTCGCACCAATCAGCCAGAACAGGCTGACCATGATGCCGGTGCGCCACAAGCGGGCATCCTGCCAGAGTGTTTTCAGCAGCGATGCGGTGGAGCGGAAGATATTTGGATCAATTTTAAGATGCGGTGCGGCTTCGCCTGTTTTGGGAATGAACAAGGTTGCGCCCCAGCACAGCAACGCCAGGCCAATCATCCAGCCCGAAAAATGTACGGGGTCACCGCCGCCACGCGCGGCAAATGCCCCCAGCATGGTTCCAAGAATAATGGCGACAAATGTAGCGCCTTCTACCAGTGCATTTCCGGCCGGTAATTCGGCCTGTGTGAGATGATCTGGTAAAATGCCATATTTCATCGGGCCAAAAAGCGCAGCGATCACGCCGAATAAAAACAGCGCGAAAAACAGAACAGGGATGGAATGAACATAAAATCCAGCAACAGCCACCAGGGCTGCACCGATTTCGGCAAATTTCAGATGACGGGCAACAATGGCCTTGTCAAAGCGGTCTGCAAGCTGGCCGCCGAGGGCCGAAAGAATGAAAAATGGAAAAATGAAGATTGCGCCAGCGAGCATAACCAGAGAGCCAGCATCCGGGCCCGCCAATTTATAGAGAATGAGAAAGACCAGCGCATTCTTGAGGAAATTATCATTGAAGGCAGAAAAGAATTGCGCCCAGAACAATGGCGCAAAACGGCGCGTGGCAAGCAGATGCAACATGGCATGATTCCCTTGGTTAGCGGCAGTATCGTTGGCCGGTCTGAACAGAGTGTTGCGGCAGTCGTTCCTGGTCATGCCGCGCGTGAATGGTGATGGCTTATGTGGTCAGGCTTGACGAACGTGGCGGGGCAGCCTTGCGTCTTCGTGGGTATCGAGGGGTTGCGGCAAACAGGTCCACAACAATGAGAGCTTTTTCCAGAACCGCGCGATCATCATTCCTCCTGTGATCAGCGGGTTGGCCGGGTGGCAGGCCTTCATGGCTTGCCCTTGGATATGGCTGCTGATCTGCTATGAACTGTGTTCAGATAGGATTTCTTGAACATTGTTCATTTATAGATTGAACAGTGTTCAAAAGTCAAGTGCAGGCGATTGGAGAGTGATGACTAAGGTGCAAATCCGCCGGGAGGCGCAGCGCATTGCGCTCATTGATGCAGCCGAGCAACGTATCGCGCGTGATGGTCTGGCAGGCGTCAAGGCACGTGATCTGGCGCAGGATATTGGGGTCGCGCTGGGTGCGATCTACAATCTCGTGGCTGACTTGGATGAGTTAATGCTGAGGGTGGCATCCCGAACACTGGCGCGGCTGGATCGGGCGCTGGAGCAGGCCGCTATGCCGGCTGGAATGCCGACGGCGTGTGACAGGCTTGTCGCCATTGCGTTGGCTTACCGGTCCTTTGCGACCGCCCATACGCATTTGTGGCGTTCCTTGTTCGAGTATCGCATGCAGGCTGACAGGCCATTGCCAGAATGGGCGGTGATCGACCAGATGCATTTGTTCCGGCACATTCTGGAACCGCTGGCTGCGTTGATGCCCGATGCACCGGAGGCCGAGCGGCAGACCATGGCTTCAACGCTTTTCAGTGCGGTGCATGGGGTCGTGTCACTTGGGCTGGAAGGCAAGCTGGTGGCTGTGCCGGAACGCTTGCTGGACCAGCAAATTGAACGGCTGGTGCGTTTGCTGTGCGCGAGTATGGGATCGCAGAAGAGTATTTAAAGCCAGCGTGCAGCGCTGGTTCACGCTGCTTGCTGCACAGGTGGTGCGGCTGGCGGTGGTGCGGCGCTGATCTCATCCCGCTTGCGCATGACATGATTGCGCATCACATGGCTGAAATGGTCACACAGCACCATGCTTGAAAACGGCTTGAGCACGATGGCTTCGATGCCAGCCGCAATCATCTGTTTCAGGCGGCTTTCACGGTCTTCGGCCGTCACCAGCATCAGTGCCATGGAGCAGCTGGCATTTGTTTTTGCCTGCTCAAGAGCGGCCATAACGGAGTCCGTTTTGCTGCGCAGATTGAAGCCGTCAAAAATCATGATGTCGGCATTGGGACTGTTCAGCCAGCGGTTGAATTCATCCGGCGTCTGGATCTCATGAATGGTTTGCACACGCATCTTGTGCAGACAGTCTTTGGTGACGCGCCGCGCTTGCGGGTTGGCGTCAAACAACACAACGCGCGCTGTTTGATACAAGGTTGGCTTCCACATGACTGGCCTTACGCACCGCCGCAGGTCGTGGCGGTCTGCGCATCAGTGTGCCGTGGAAAACTTGCCGTGCTGAAACCGAGTGGCCACAACCTGAGGCTGAGCCGGAGTGGTGCCTGGTCTTGCTATAACCCACGTGCGGCGCAAAAGGCCGTGATGAATGCGCTGGCCGCCTCGCCAATCGCATCAAGCGCGTAGCCGCCTTCCTGCACAATGACGGTTGGCAGTTGCACACGGCCATACATAGTGCCGATGCGGGCATAGGCATCGGTGCTGACTTTCAGCTTAGAGAGCGGATCGCGGATATGGGCATCCCACCCCGCAGAAATCACCAGAGCCTGGGCGCCAGCCTGCTGTGAAGCAACGATCAATTGCGCATTGGCAACAATAAATTCGGCATCCCCGGCACCGAATGGCAAGGGCAGGTTGAGGTTGTGATGCAGGCCCTTGCCAGCTCCGCATTCATCAGAATAGCCCGCATAGTGGGGATAGTAGGCCGATGGATCTGTATGGGTTGAGCCAAAGAACACGTCTTCGCGCTGGTAAAAGATCGCCTGCGTGCCGTCGCCATGGTGTGTATCGAAATCCAGAATGGCAACGTGATCAAAAACACTGCGCAGGCGTTGTGCTGCTATGGCGGCATTGTTGAGAAAACAGAATCCGGATGCGCGGTCCACATAGGCGTGATGGCCGGGCGGGCGGCACAAGGCCATGCTGGCCTGCGCACCATCCAGAATATCCTGCGCGGCAGCAAGGGCACTGTCAGCCGCAGCGAGCGATGAGTCATAAGTGCCTTGCGTTATGATTGCGGAAAGATCGCCAACATACCACCCCGTGCGCCCAATAATGCCTGTGCAGCGCGGCTTGCCACGCGGTGCATAATCGGGACCTGCACCGCGGTATGAAAATATATTCGGCAATACCTCTGGCCCGTGGTTGGGCAAAGCCATGAACTCATCATATGCCGTGCGCAAAAAATCCAGATAATGATCGGCATGAACGGCAAGGATATGCGACATATCCGCCTTGACCGGTTCGCGCATTGTCAGACCAGCGCCGCGCAGCGCGTCTTGCAGGATGCTGGCGCGCTGGTCCGTTTCAAATGCATTCACGATGCGGCCATGAACCATATATTGCTGCGGCTTGTGGGCGAGCTGACGGTCTGAGAAATAGGCCTGCATGGTAACCCTGTGAGAGTGCGTGCTTGAATTGTTGGCATGGTAGGCGCAGGCGCGCTGCCTTCGCAAGCGGCAGGGCCGCGTTGTTCAACCATGAGGCTATGTTGATAGCGCGGGCCTTGATACCGGCGTAGCAAATATGTGGGCAGGGACGCTTGGCAATGGCGGAAGCGCTTGACCTGCCGTTGAGCCGCCTTCAGATGCTATTCCTGAAGACTGCCGCTGCGGCCAGAGGATCTGTTGATGCGCGACCTTGTGATTGCCCCCTCCATCTTGTCAGCGGATTTTGCGCAACTGGGGCCGGATACCCAGCGTGTGATGGAGGCTGGTGGCGATTGGGTCCATCTTGATGTGATGGACGGGCATTTTGTGCCGAATATTACCTTCGGGCCCGGGATCATTGCCGCGTTGCGCCCCTACTCGCCGAAGGTCTTTGATTGCCATCTGATGATCGAGCCGTGTGATCCGTATCTTGAAGCCTTCGCCAAGGCAGGATGCGACATCATTACCGTGCATGCGGAAGCAACCAAGCATCTCGACCGTTCATTGCAAGCCATTCGCGCACTCGGGAAAAAAGCCGGCGTTTCACTCAATCCGCACACGCCTGAGCATATCATCGAATATGTGCTGGACCGGCTCGATCTGATCCTGTTGATGACGGTCAATCCTGGTTTTGGGGGGCAAGCGTTCATTCCTGCTGTTATCGAAAAAGTGAAGCGTGTAAAAGAAATGATCGGCGGCAGGCCGATTGATATTGAAATTGACGGCGGCGTAACGCCTGAAACAGCGCCGCTGGTTGTTGCTGCCGGTGCCAATGCACTCGTGGCCGGCTCAGCCATTTTCAAGAACGGTCCTGCGCATTATTCAGAAAATATTGCGGCCATCCGTCAGGCTGCGCAGACCGTGCCCGCAGCCTGAATTTTTTTTGCTGCATCGCAAGCACTAGCTGATGGTCTTTTGATCAGCGACGACCGCTCCGCGCAGGCCTATGGGTTTGGCTGTGCCTCTCGTCGTGTCGCGCAATGTCTGACGCTCGGTCTCCGCATTCAATTCTGCGCCGACCAGCACGATGGTGACGGATAGCCAGAGCCACATCAATAGGGCAATGACAGCGCCGAGCGCTCCATAAGTTTTGTTGTATTCGCCGAAATTTGCGACATACCATGAAAAAAGAATTGAAAAGACAATCCATGCCGTTGCCGCAAAAATGGCACCGGGGCTGACCCAGGCCCATTTTGGTTCCCGGCGGCTTGGGCCAAATCGATACAGAGCTGCAAGGCCAGCCAACAGAATAAGAAATATCAGTGGCCAGCGGCCCAGCCAGACAATCCATTCGCTCAAGGCACCGAGATAAAGATAATTCAGTATAGCCGGTACCACAGCGATCGCTGAAATGGCGATCAGTCCGAATGCGATGACTGCAAAAGTAAATGCGAGTGAAATCGCATTCAGTTTGATAAAGCTGCGCTTTTCGACCTCATTATAGGCGACATTCAGTGCGTCGAACATCGCTTTGACACCAGCATTCGCGCTCCACAGCGACATTCCGGCGCCAAGAAGAAAGGCAACACCCAGCTTCGTTTCATCACCGCTTGTGATGCGTATGATCTGATCGCGGATGATGTCGACGGCGCCCATGGGCAAAACGGTGTCAAGCAACGCAAGGTGATCGAGAATGGCTGATCGGTCCGCGATCAATCCGTAAAAAGAAACGAACGCTGTTACGGCAGGGAACAATGCGAGCAACCCGTAAAAGGTAACGCCGGCAGCCACAGCCAAGACACGGTCCCTCACTATTTCGTGGTAAGTGCGCTTGAGAATGGCATTCCAGCCGCCCACGGGAATATCTGCAGGGTTGTCAGCGAGACGGCCTGAGCCTGCAGCGGCGTGACGCTCATCCGCCGGCGATAATGTCCGTTGACGACTGCCCGCATTCACCGATGCCGATGTGGAGCGAGACACAAGCATCGCTGCGCCGGCTCCGGCAAGCGCCGCCCATGCCCACTTATTGATCGTTCGTGAAATGAATGTCACTTTGCCAGCCCGCACTAGTGTTTGACCCGCTTGATGTGGGCCGGTGAGGACAACGTCTGGCTGTGAACATGGTTCCCTGTATGCCTGCTTTACAGCCCTGTCGCGAGGCAGCATGGAGCAGCAGTCAGCAGCTATAGAGATGCGACGAAGGGCGAGTCTATGCAAAAACTTATCATCGAAGTCCGCGTAAACGAATATACGATGCGGGATGCGGGAAACCCGCATGTGCCCTACAGCGCTGATGAAATTGCCGCTGATGCGGCGGCTTGCCGTGCTGCTGGTGCCAGCATTGTTCATTTTCATGGCCGCAGTCCGGATGGCGCTCCCGATTATAGCAGAGACAACTATGCTGACTGTGTGCAAAAAATTCGTGCGGCCAGTGATATTCTCGTTCACCCGACATTGGGCTATGCCAATCTTGACGCAACGGCGGCCGACCGCATCAGTCATATATTGTCTCTTGCCAAAAATCCGCTTACCGCGCCGCATTTTGCGCCGTTGGATATGGGGTCATTGAATGTTGATCGTTATAATCCGCAAGCGCGGCGCTTTGAAACGACGCATATGGTGTACCAAAACTCGACACAGACTTTACAACATTTTGCAGAGGCATTGCACGGCACGGGCGTCAAGCCTTATCTGGTATGCTGGAACATCGGCTTTTTGCGCTATGCAGAAGCCTTTCTCGATATGGGCCTGATTGAAGAGCCGGCTTTTTTCTTGTTATGTCTGACTGACAATGCGTTTCTGGGCGGCCATCCCGGCACGCTCAAAGGGTTGCAAGCTTTTCTGGATTTTTTGCCGCAAAACCGGCGTGTGCAATGGGCTGTGTTAAATTTCGGGGGCAATTTGTTGCCGCTTGCAGGGGCTATCATTGCGCAGGGCGGGCATATATCCATTGGCCTTGGCGACTACGCGTATTCCGAACTGGGGCAGCCCACCAATGCAGAGCTGGTTCAGCGTGTTGTTGCGTTGGCGCGGGATGCCGGCCGGGATATTGCAACGCCGGCCGAAGCAAAGGCCATGCTTGGTTTTCTCTGATCATTATCGGACTGGCTATTCCGATAATTATCCATTGATGCCAGATTTGCGCAGGGATGGCAGGCCGATGCCAGTGGTTTCGAAGCCGCCATCCACGGCGAGTGTCTGGCCTGTGATGTAACTTGCCTTGTCGCTGCATAAAAAATAAATTGCTTCAGCCAGTTCTTCTTCCAGACCGTAGCGATTGAGCGGAATGGCATCATGATAATCGGCGCGAATGTCTGGTGTATGCACCGCCTTTGCCATGGCCGTATCGACAGGGCCGGGCGCGAC
>JBOFCU010000178.1:0-44478 GCA_051646285.1 Beijerinckiaceae bacterium | reverse complement strand
ATGCAGATGTCGCCAACAATCCCGCAAGCTGGCAGTGGGTGGCTGGCAGCGGCGCTGATGCAGCGCCCTATTTCCGCGTTTTTAATCCGATCCTTCAGGGTGAAAAATTCGATACCAAAGGTGACTATGTGCGCCGGTTTGTGCCGGAGCTTGCCGGACTGCCAGCCCAATGGATTCACAAGCCATGGGAGGCGCCAGCCGCAGTTTTGTCATCGGCAGGCATCACGCTTGGAAAAACATATCCAAAACCTGTTATCGACCATGACGAGGGCCGCAAGCGCGCGCTTGCGGCCTTTGCAGCACTGAAAGAAACGGCGTGAGGCGCTTGCAGGCGGGATAGTCCACCGCTACATTTTACATCTGTCCAGCAAGGGTTTCTCATGCCGTCTCAACCGCATTTTCATGCTTCTGTGCTTGATGCCATTGGCAATACTCCACTGATTTATCTCAAGCGTGCCTCGGAAATGACAGGCTGCATCATTCTGGGTAAAGCCGAATTCATGAATCCGGGACAATCGGTCAAGGACCGGGCAGCCCTCTTTATTATCCGTGACGCGGAAAAGCGCGGCGCCTTAAAGCCCGGCGGCATGATTGTGGAAGGCACGGCGGGAAACACCGGCATCGGCTTGACACTTGCCGGCAATGCGCTCGGCTACCGGTCTGTGATCATTATTCCCGAAACCCAATCACAGGAAAAGAAAGACGCCCTGCAATTGCTTGGCGCAGAATTGATTCAGGTGCCCGCAGCGCCCTATGTAAATCCCAACAACTACATCAAGGTTGCTGCACGCATGGCGGAGCGATTGGCCAAAGAGCATCCGCATGGGGCGATTTTCGCCAACCAGTTTGACAATATTGCCAACCGGCAGGCGCACATTGAAACAACCGGGCCTGAAATTTGGCGGCAGACGGATGGAAAAATTGACGGATTTATTTGCGCCGCCGGCAGCGGCGGCACGCTGGCCGGAGTCGGCATGGCGCTCAAACAGCTGAATCCGAACATCACGATCGGTCTGGCTGACCCGCCAGGGGCAGCGCTGTATTCTTTCTACACGGATGGCGTCCTAAAATCTGAAGGGTCGTCGATGACGGAGGGGATTGGTCAGGGGCGCATCACCGCCAATCTGGAAAATGCGCCAGTCGATGTGGCCTTTCAAATTCCCGACAGCGAATCCATTCCGCTTACATTTGACCTTCTTGCCCATGAAGGGCTTTGCCTTGGCTCATCATCGGGCGTGAATGTGGCTGGGGCCATGCGGCTGGCGAAAAAACTGGGGCCAGGAAAAACCATTGTTACGATTTTGTGTGATTACGGCACGCGCTACGCATCCAAGCAATTCAATCCCGATTTTTTGCGCAGCAAAAATCTTCCCGTTCCGGCATGGCTGGACCGGCCGGCAACATTGAAGGCTGATCTGGTATGACGACGAAAGCATTATTCCGTGATGACGCCTATCTGAAAGAGACGCCAGCGCGCGTGCTTGGCGTGAATGAGCGGGGCGGCATTATTCTTGATCAGACCGTTTTTTATGCCACGAGCGGCGGCCAGCCTGGTGATAGCGGCGCGCTGGTCATGGCAGATGGGCGCATACTGAAAATTGCGACAACCATTTATGATGCTGATCGCGCGACCATTGTGCATGTCCCGGCTGAAGGTGAAACACCCCCGCCCATGGGCGCTTCTGTTTTGGCGCGGCTCGACTGGGACGCGCGTTATATAAGGATGCGGGTGCATACAGCCCTGCATTTGCTGACTGTGGCCCTGCCCTACCCAGTCACGGGCGGCGCAATTGGCGATGGAGATGGCAGGCTGGATTTTGATATTCCCGATGCGGGGCTCGACCGTGAGGAGATCGCGCGCAAAGTCAATGACGCCATCGCGACCCATGCCGATGTGACATTTCGCTGGATCACGGATGGCGAGCTTGAAGCCAATCCGGGGCTGGTCAAAACAATGTCGGTGAAGCCGCCTATGGGTTCAGGCCGGGTGCGGCTGGTTGATATTGCCGGGCTTGATTTGCAGCCTTGCGGCGGCACCCATGTGCATAACACGCGCGAAATCGGAACCGTAACAGTAACGAATATCGAGAAAAAAGGGAAGCAGAACCGCCGTGTGCGTATCGCCTTGGCGTAACGCATGTCACATGACGCGCAGCATGGCCCAGGCGAAGGCACCTATCCAGCCCATGAAAACCAGCGTGGAAAATGTTGAAGACGTGGCTCGCATGGCGTTCACTCCGTGTGTATGGCAACAATGCGCCAGCACACATTCGGGTTCCGTGCGCCAGCGCACATTTGCTTTTTTATGCGGCATAACCTTGCGGAGCACTCATGCGCACTGAACAGATTTTTGTCAGCACCGACTGGCTGGCGCAGCGTCTGGGCGCGGCTGACCTGATCGTGATTGATGGATCATGGTATCTGCCTGCCATGAATCGTGATCCGCTGGCGGACTATCTTGCCGCCCATATTCCCGGTGCGGTTTATTTCGATATTGATACGGTGAAGGATGCAGCGTCGCCCCTGCCGCACATGATGCCATCACCCGATGATTTTGCGCGCATGGCTGGCGCACTCGGGATTGGTGATGGCATGACGGCGGTGGTGTATGATGGTGCGGGGCTCTTTTCAGCGCCGCGTGTGCGCTGGATGCTGCAAACCATGGGCTTGCGTGACACCTTCATTCTGGAGGGCGGATTGCCCCGCTGGCTGGCGGAAGGCCGCGCGACCGAGAATGGTGCAGTCACACCGGCGGCGCGCGTGTTTACGCCGCGCTTTGATAGGGACGCTATCGCTGGCGTTGAGCGCATCGCGGCAACGCTGGAGAATGGCGCAGCGCAGATTATCGATGCGCGCCCCGCCGAACGCTTTCGCGGAGAAGCTGCGGAACCGCGCCAGGGCGTCCGCTCCGGGCATATGCCGGGCAGCTTCAACATGCCGTCTTCGTCTTTCGTGGAAAATGGCACGTTGAAATCTGATGAAGCCATCGCGGCCCTGTTTCGCGTGGCGCAGATTGATCCAGCCCGCCCAACGATCACAAGTTGCGGCTCAGGCGTATCAGCCGCTATTGTTTCGATCGCTATGGAGCGGCTCGGCCATCCGCCATTGGCGATTTACGATGGATCCTGGTCCGAATGGGGCGCTGATCCCTCGCGTCCGCTCGCCACAGGGCCGGCCTGATTTTTAACCCAGCATGCCCTCGCGCAAATGCTGGAAAGGCAATGCGCGCGGATCGGCAATGACAGGCCCCGGCGCGGCCACGACAATCACTTCAGAGGCTATAGGCTGAAAATCAGCGCGGAAATGCACGCTGGATTTGAGTGCGATTATTTTTTTCTGCGCCGGATCAATGCCAAGATGTTTGAAAAGCATCTGATCATAAGCTTGTGTTTTGCGTGAGACGACAACCACGCAAATGCCGGGTGCTGCTTCAATCAATGCCGTCGGACCGAGATCGGACTGATTGCCACGCGTCATCGGGCCTTCATTGATATAAACGCCATCGGACAGGCGCAGCACACGCGCCTTCACAGGCAAAGGCGGTGCGAGTGACTTGCCGCCAAGCCTTAAATTCAGCGCCGCGCCCACGCCAGCAGTATGGCAGGCAGCGGCCGATTCAGCATCGTTGATCAAGCCAAACACAACATCGTTTGCCTTTTGTGCGATCAATTCGGCCAGCAGCCCTGTCGTGTCGCCATGGCCGCCACCGCCGGGATTATCCTGCGTGTCAGCCAGCACGACAGGCCCGCGCGGCGCCGCAATGGCGCGCGCGACCCCTTCGCGCGCGGAGACAACGCCGCCAGAAAAATGGGCCTTTCGCGCACTATAGGCGCGCTGCAAGGCATCAGCCGCGTGATCAGCGCTTTGCTGATCATCAGCATAACAGACGAGCGCCGGCCCGCAGCCGGAAAAATCCGCGTAAGGAAATCCAAATCCGAGCATCAATTCCGCAACTGCGTTGCCGCGTGCCAATGTATCACGCTCGCCCATCAGGCCAGCCATCGGCTCAACCAGCGTGCATTGCGATGTAATCGGCGTCAGAAAATCAATGGCGCGAAACGCCTTTGCAAATGGCCTTCCCAACACCATGCGGCGCGCCAGCAAATCCGCAACACGCATCCCGGTTTCCTTCATATCGACATGCGGATAGGTGCGATAGGCGGCAAAACCATCGCATCGCTCGACCATGTCTGCGGTGAGATTCACATGCGGATCCAGCGAGCACAGCACTGGAACGGTTTCACCTACGATGATGCGCACACGCCGCAACAGTTCAGCCTCCGCATCAGGAAAATCATCGCTCATCATCGCGCCGTGTAAATCAATCAACACAGCATCAAGTGGCTGTTCGCGATGGGCGCGCGCCAGCAGATCAATGAAACGTCCGGCGATATTTTCAAAGGCCTGGCGCGTGACTGGCGCTGATGGCGAGGCAAAGCCCCACAGCAGAGGCACGATGGCATGACCGCTTTTTTGCAAAGCCTCGATCATTCCGGCAGCAGCGACAGATGAACCTTGCAATGCCATCAGCATCGCCTCGCCCTGGCTCAACGGCGGAAAGCCGCCGGGCCGGACAAAATCATCCATAGCCGCGGCCATCGGTGCGAAGGAGTGGCTTTCATGCAAAAATCCGCCGACAGCAACGCGCCAAGCCATGACATTCTCTCCATTATTGAAAAATTGTGCCGGAATTTTTTATCCATGCAAGGTGCGAAACGTGCGGCACTGCCATGCGCATAAAAAAGCCGCCCGAAGGCGGCTTTTGAGAGACGCACAAGCACATTCAATGCAGGATCTGGCTAAGAAACAGTTTGGTGCGCTCATGCTGCGGATTGGCAAAGAATTTATCCGGCGTGTTCATTTCAACGATCTGCCCGGCATCCATAAAAATCACACGGTCGGCAACCTGCCGGGCAAAGCCCATTTCGTGTGTCACACACAGCATGGTCATGCCCTCATTGGCGAGGGACACCATCGTATCGAGCACCTCTTTCACCATTTCCGGATCAAGCGCCGATGTTGGCTCATCAAACAGCATGATTTTGGGGTTCATGCAGAGCGAACGGGCAATAGCGACACGCTGCTGCTGCCCGCCGGACAATTGCCCCGGATATTTCAGCGCCTGCTCGGGAATACGCACGCGCTTGAGGTAGTGCATCGCAACCTCCTCAGCCTCCTTCTTGGGCATTTTCTTTACCCAGATCGGTGCAAGGGTGCAGTTTTCCAAAATGGTCAGATGTGGAAAGAGGTTGAAATGCTGAAAGACCATGCCGACTTCGCGGCGAATTTCATCAATCCGTTTCAGATCGTTGGTCAACTCGATGCCATCAACAACAATCCGCCCCTTCTGATGCTCCTCGAGACGATTGATGCAGCGGATCATCGTTGATTTTCCCGACCCTGATGGGCCGCAAATCACGATACGTTCACCACGCGCAACATTCAGGTGAATGTCACGCAGGACGTGAAATTCGCCATACCACTTATTGACATCGATCATTTCGATGGCAGTTGGATTTTTAACCTGCGCTGGCTTGGCTGTTGACATGACAATACCCTCTTATCGTTTATGGCCAGTCGCCAGACGGCGTTCCATATACATGGAATAGCGCGACATGCCGAAACAGAAGACAAAATAGACAAGCGCGGCAAACCCGTATCCTGTTGCCCGCGAAACCGGCGTCGCCCATTTCGGATCGACCAGCGACACCTCAACGGTCTTGAGAAAATCGAAAATTCCCACGATCGCCACCAAAGACGTATCCTTGAAGAGGCCGATGAAGGTGTTCACGATGCCGGGAATGACGATTTTCAACGCCTGCGGCAGAATGATCAAACCGATCATCTGCGGATAGCTCAGGCCAAGCGCCATTGCGCCCTCATATTGGCCCTTTGGCATGGCCTGCAAACCACCGCGCACCACTTCCGCCATATAGGCGGCAGCAAAAAGCGCGACGCCAATCAACACACGCAGAAGATTATCCGGCCGCATCCCCTCAGGCAGAAACAGCGGCAGCATCACGTTGGCCATAAACAGAACGGTGATCAGCGGCACGCCCCGCACAAATTCGATGAACACGACGGAGAGAAACTTGATGATCGGCAAATTCGAGCGCCGCCCAAGGGCCAGCGCAATGCCGATGGGCAACGAAAACACAATGCCCACCGAGGCAATCACCAGCGTAACGAGCAGGCCACCCCACAGATTGGTTGTGATTGTTTTCAACCCGATCGCTTCCCAGCCTGAAAGCAGGATGAATGCGATGGCCGGAAAAATGACGAAGAAATAAAGCGAGCCCCACACCTTTTGCGGGATACGCGGCGCCAGCAGCCACACCACACCGATGATGGCCAGCACACCGGTCAGATCAACGCGCCAGCGCTCCTCAATCGGATACTGGCCATACATGAAATAGGACCAGCGCGCGCGCACAAAAGCCCAGCAGGCCCCAATTTCCACGCCGTTGCGGGACAGGCATGCCTCCCGGTCTTCACCATTCCAGACAGAATCGGTGATGAAGAATTTGAAGATCGGCGGCGCGATGAGCCAAACAAAGGCGATCGTGGCCAGAGTCAGAATAGTGTTGGGGATAGACGAAAACAAATTCTGACGCAGCCAGCCCACAATGCCGGCCTCGCTCAGCGGCGGCTTTTGCGGGTCGATAAAAGCAGTGCGAATAAAAGTGGATTGCCGAACGGTGCTCATTGCCGTGCCCTCACCGTTCTACCAGCGCTTTGCGCGCATTGTACCAGTTCATGAATGTCGCGGTCGTCAAACTGATGGTCAGATACACCAGCATCGTGATGGCGATCACTTCAATCGCCTGACCGGTTTGATTGAGCACCGTGCCCATGAAAACTTGCACCAGATCAGGATACCCCACTGCAACCGCCAGGGACGAATTCTTGGTCAGGTTAAGATAATTCGACGTCAGCGGCGGGATAATAACGCGCATCGCCTGCGGGATAATGACGAGCTTGAGGGTTGGTCCCGGCTTGATGCCGAGCGCATGGGCCGCTTCCGTCTGCCCCTTGTTCACAGAAACGATACCGGCACGCACAATTTCTGCAATAAACGCTGCGGTGTATGTCACCAGCCCGACAAGCAAGGCGGCAAATTCAGGGAAAATCTGGATCCCGCCGCGCAGGTTGAACCCTTGCAGCTGCGGATAGGTGAATGACACCGGACGGCCCGCAAACAAAAAGGCCAGAACCGGAACGGCAATGACCGCAAGAATGGCGACCAGTGCGACCGGATATTGCTGGCCAGATTTTGCCTGCTGTTGCCGCGCCCACCAGCGAAAACCGATGGCCCCGAGCACGCCCAGAACAAACACGCCAAAAACAAAGCCCGCACCTGGCAGCCATGTGGGATCGGGCACATACAGGCCACGATTGTTGAGCGCAAAAACGCCGGTCACAGCTGAAATCAGCCCTGAGCGGAAAATCAGCAGCACAATGCCGATCAGCCCCAGCAACCAGCCGCCAAATTTGGCCGCCGATCGAGCCATTGGCCCGCTTTCCAGCCGGTCCGACCAGCGCACGATAAATGTGCCCGCCAATGCCAGCGCCACCCCCAGCCCGAATGTCAGCATATCGGGCATGGCGAAACGGAAAAAGGGAATGGAAATGGAATCGCGCGGGTTGGGCAGCGGCTTCAGAACAGCATTGTACCAGATCAGCAACTGCAACAGCAGCGGCACGTTGCGGATCACTTCCACATAGACTTCAGAAATTTTACGCACGACCCAGTTGGGTGACAGGCGCGCAATGCCGACCGCAAATCCCAGAAAAGTCGCGAGAATGCAGCCAATGACCGCAACAAGCAGTGTGTTCAGCAACCCGACCCAGAAGGCGCGGCCATATGTGCCGGTCGCGGCTGAATAATCAATCAGCCGCTGACCAATATCAAATCCGGAAATGCTGTCCCAGAAGCCAAAGCCTGAGGCGATCTTGGCCTTTTGCAAATTGTCGATGGCATTGGTCACGGCCGCGTAAGCCAGCCACACCACAAACAACAGCAGCACAGCCTGCCATACGATGCCTCGCACTTTCGGATCGTACAGCATTGACGCCTTGGCCGGCGTCTGATGATCGCCCATTGCACTCATATCAGCCCGCTCCCCGGATACAAAAACAACCGATCCGCGTTAGCGGATCGGCGGAGCGTATTGCAGACCACCCTTGTTCCACAGCGCGTTTGGCCCACGGGCAATTTTCAGGCGCGAACCCATGCCAACGTTGCGCTCAAACGATTCGCCGTAGTTGCCGATGGCCTTGATGGCGCGGTAAGCCCAGTCATTGGTCAACCCAATGCTTTCGCCAAACTTGCCTTCGGTGCCAAGCAGACGCTTCACATCGGGATTTTCCGACTTCAGCATGTCATCCACATTGGCCTTGGTGACACCCAGCTCTTCAGCCGTGATCAAGGCAAACTGCACCCATTTCACAATATCAAGCCACTGATCATCCCCATGGCGGACTGCGGAGCCAAGCGGCTCCTTGGAAATGATTTCCGGCAGAACGATATGGTCTTCCGGCGCACTGAATTTCAGCCGCTCAGCATACAGGCCAGACGCGTCGGTTGTGAAAGCATCGCAACGGCCCGATTCATAGGCCTTGGTGGTTTCGTCATTGGTCGCGAAAACAACCGCCTCATATTTCATTTTGTTGGCGCGAAAAAAATCCGCCAAATTCAGCTCGGTTGTGGTGCCCTGCTGAGTGCAGACCGATGCGCCCTCAAGCTTCTTGGCTGAATCGATGCCGGACTTCTTGCGCACCATGAAGCCCTGACCATCATAAAAATTCACGGCACCGAAATTCATGCCCAGCGACGTGTCGCGTGACATGGTCCAGGTGGTGTTGCGGATCAGCGCGTCAATTTCACCCGATTGCAACGCCGTAAAACGATCCTTGGCAGATAGCGACACAAACCGCACTTTCAGCGGATCATTGAAAATCGCTGCGGCAATCGCGCGGCAGTAATCGACATCAAGGCCGATCCATGTGCCCTTGTCGTCTGGCATGCCGAAGCCTGCCAGGCCGGTGCCAACGCCGCAGCGCATTTCCCCGCGCTGTTTCACGCCCGCAAGTGTTGCCTGGGCAGCAGCAGGTGTTGCAAAAATAAGCGGGGCGGCCACAACCGCACCAACGACAGATGATAACAAGCGCTTCATTGTTTTCCCCATAAATCTGATTGGCAGACGCGCTGGATATGCCAGACACCGGATTTCCGCATGCGAAATCTATGCCGGCCTTGCTCTGCTCTTGCTTGTGCGCTCTGCATGAGCGCTGATTGAATAAAACGGCACCCGGATAATCCGGGTGCCGCATGATTGTTTTAGCGGATCGGCGGCGCGTATTGCAGGCCGCCCTTGTTCCACAAGGCGTTGACGCCACGGGCAATCTTCAACCGCGAGCCGGGGCCGACGGAACGGTCGAACGATTCGCCGTAATTGCCGACATGCTTGATGATGCGGTAGGCCCAGTCATTGGTCAGGCCGATGGATTCACCAAACTTGCCTTCGGTGCCGAGCAGACGCTTCACGTCCGGATTTTCCGACTTGAGCATCTCATCGACATTGGCCTTGGTCACACCGAGTTCCTCGGCGGTGAGCATGGCGTAGTGAGTCCATTTCACGATGTCGAACCACTGGTCATCACCATGGCGCACGGCTGGCCCAAGCGGCTCCTTGGAAATGATTTCCGGCAGAACGATATGGTCATCCGCATTCGTCATTTTCAGACGTTCTGAATAGAGACCCGATGCGTCTGTCGTGAAGGCATCGCAACGACCGGCTTCATAAGCCTTGGTGGTTTCATCGTTGGTGGCGAACACAACGGCTTCATATTTCATTTTGTTGGCTCGGAAGAAGTCAGCCAAATTCAATTCCGTTGTGGTGCCCTGCTGGGTGCAAACGGAAGCGCCCGACAGCTCCATCGCCGATGAGATGTTCAGCTTCTTGCGCACCATGAAACCCTGGCCGTCGTAATAGTTCACAGGGCCAAAATTCATGCCAAGCGACGTATCACGCGACATCGTCCATGTGGTGTTGCGCACCAGCACATCGACTTCACCCGACTGCAAGGCCGTAAAGCGATCCTTGGCCGACAGCGGAACAAATTTCACCTTGGCCGGATCATTGAAAATGGCGGCCGACATGGCGCGGCAATATTCAACATCCAGACCGGTCCAGTTGCCCTTGTCGTCTGGCACACCAAAGCCCGCGAGGCCGGTGTTGGAGCCGCACGACAATTGGCCGCGCGACTTAACCTGTGTCAGCGTGGCCTGCGCCATCGCCGGTGCGGCGGCCATCACAAGGCCAGCCCCCATAACGGCACCCATAAAAAGACGTTTCATCGTCTCAGCACTCCTGCTTGTTGCATGTAAATCAGACCTGAGCGTCCCGTTTGCCGATTTTTGTTCAGCCAAACAAATGGGACACATCACCTCCCTTGATGGACGCCATAACATGAGAGTTTGGGGGGCGGGTCAAGGGGGTGCGCTGCGACGCCACCCAAGGACCGGACAGGAGGGTTGCGCATGGCCGCCTGCAGAACCCATCCGTTGACGCGCGCGATAAAAAACGCCCAGATAAAGGGGATTCTGGGGGCTCCATGCGCAAATACGATCAGGAAGAATTGAAAAATTTCGGTGAACGCACGCGTCTGGTGCTGGCCGGGCGTGATCCGGCTGACAGTTTCGGATTCGTCAATCCGCCCATCGTGCGCGGATCGACGGTGCTCTATCCCAACCTTGATGACTTTACGGCACGCAAGGGCCGCTTCATGTATGGCACCCACGGCAACCCGACGACGGAAGCCCTGGAAGCCGCAATCAACAGCATCGAGGGTGGCGCGGGCTGCATGCTGTGCTCATCTGGCCTGCTGGCCTGCACCCTGCCACTGCTCGCGACGCTCAAGGCTGGCGACCATCTGCTGATCGTCGATTCCGTTTATCGCCCCCTGCGCAATTTTGCCGACGGCATGCTGGCGAAATTCGGTGTCGAAGTCAGCTATTATGACCCTGCCCTGGCTGGCGATATTGTCAAACTTTTCAAGCCGAACACGAAGGCGGTGTGGACCGAAGCGCCCGGTTCGCAAACGATGGAAATGCAGGATATTCCCGCCATTACGGCTGCGGCGCATGCCCATGGTGCATTTGTGCTGATGGACAACACATGGGCAACAGCAATTTATTTCGATGCGCACGCCATGGGTGTCGATTATTCCGTGCAGGCCGGCACAAAATATTTCGCCGGCCATTCCGATGTGCTGATCGGCTCGGTCTCGGCGCGCACGCCGGAGCAATATAAAATCATCAAGGAGGGCTGGCACACCATCGGCAGCATCATCGCACCAGAAGATGCATTCCTGACACTGCGCGGTCTGCGCACATTGCATATTCGCCTGCCGGAACACCAGAAATCCGCGCTCGCCATGGCGCAATGGTTTCAAAACAGGCCGGAGGTGGCGCGTGTGATGTATCCTGCACTGCCTGATGATCCGGGCCATGCGCTGTGGAAGCGCGATTTCAAGGGCGCGACGGGATTATTCTCGATTGAGCTGAAGCCCGTGAGCCGCGCTGGTTTGGCGGCGTTTGTTGATCATCTTGCGCTGTTCGGCATGGGTGCCTCATGGGGCGGATATGAAAGCCTCGTGCTGCCATTTGATGCCAAGCCCTACCGCACGGCCACGCGGCATGAAACAGCCGGGCCAACGGTGCGCTTCCATATTGGGCTTGAAAACATAGCGGATTTGCAGGCTGATCTGGACCGCGGCTTCGAGCGTATGAGAAAAGCTGGCTGAAGACTATGCCCGCGCTCCTATTTTGCGGGTGTTTTCTTCTTGAAAATCAGCATCAGGTTGCGGATATAAATGAACACCGCAAACGCCTGTCCCATGATGATGACCGGCTCGCGTTTGACGATGCCATACACCAGGGTCATCAGCCCGCCGGCCATGGAAAAAAACCAGAACGCCAGCGGCATGACGCTTGCGCCCGCCTTTTCACTGGCAAGCCATTGCACGATAAAGCGCGCGGTAAACAACAATTGTGCGACGATGCCAAACGCCAGCCAGAAATCGAATTTGGCGACGAACACATCGTATAAATAATTCAGGATGGAGTCGCTGAAGGCCACGAGCATGGCTTTTACTCCACAATATCCGGCACGCGCTTGCGGCGGCGGATGAGCCACCACACGCCGGTCAGATCAAGGATGCCGACCCAGAGCCGGTCGAAAAATCCGTAGTTCGACATGCCGGTCAGGCGCGGCCTGTCCTTCACATCGACCATCAGCACGTCATAGCCTTCACGCCGCATCAATGCCGGCATGAAACGGTGCAGCGCATCAAAGTAAGGCAGCGCCAGATAGGCCTCACGGCGAAACAGCTTGAGGCCACACCCGGTATCACGCGTGCCATCCTTCAAGACCCGTGAGCGCACGCCATTGGCAACGCGCGACTGGAATTTCTTGAACCCGGTATCCTTCCGGCCAAGGCGCTGGCCCTGCACCAGCCCGGCCCTGGCACCTCCGGCTTCCATCGCTGCCACCATGGCAGGGATGAAGGCCGGGTCATTCTGGCCATCCCCGTCCAGGGTTGCGACCAGCGGAGCGCGGGCCATGCGTGCACCGGACCGGACGGCGGCACTTTGTCCACAGGATTGGCGATGGGTGATCACGCGGAGATGCGGCTTCACAGCGACCTGTTCGGCCAACACCTGTGCGGTGCGGTCCGTCGAGCCATCATTGACATAGATAATCTCGAACACGCCCAATGGCGCACATGCCGCCTCGATCTCGGCAATCAGCGGGCCGACATTGTCCTGCTCGTTACGCACAGGCACGACAACACTCAGGCGGGGAACGATGGTTTCGAGCATAGTCATCTGTGGCGGCGGTGTCGGTTTCGCGAAAGGGGTTCGCGCAGCAAAGTGCCGGAATTACGGGCGCGACGTGTCGCGCAGATAGACGCCGATGTCTACCCTGCGCGGCGTGATCGAGCGTGGTTGCAGGGCACGATTGATGTTGACGCCCTCCACGCGGGTCAACAGCCGGGCGCTTGCACCCTTCTGCGCCAAGGTATCGTTGAACGCACGCTCTTCGGCGCTATCCACCAAAGCCACCCGGCACCCTGCGCCCATCATGAACTCCGCACCGCTTCTGCCATCAAGCATGGCCAGATCCGTCCGGGTCAGGAACACGAGGCTTGGCTCGCGGTAGCTGCCGACAGTGGCCAGTGCCGGATTGGCGCACGGCACACTGCGCACAACGTCAGCCAGCCGTGGGCTCAACTGGATCGAACGCAGGGCCGGCCAGGCAAAATGATACACGGACCAACTCAAGGTCACCGTCGCGAGCGCGAGCATCGGTGCCAGGGCGATGCCTGGATTGCCGCGCAAGGCGCGCATGATGAGGATGGAAACCGCTATCGACAGCGCAAACAGGGGGGCCGCCATGGCCAGCGGAATGAACCGCGTGATGCCGCCCGATTCCAGCGCATAGGTGGCAACGCCAGCCAGCAGCGCAAAGCCAACCGGCAGCACCGGCAGGAAGGCTGCGGCAGCCGCGCGCCAGCCCCGTGCCACATACGCCTGCTGCTCCATCAGCGCCCGCACCACCAGCACGGCAACTGCGACATAAACCGGCAGCACATAATGGGGCAGCTTGGTCGGCACGGCTTCAAACACCAGCCAGCTCGGCACGATCCAAGCCAGGCACAGACGGACAATATCATCCCGCCGGTTGGCCCAGACATAGGGAATGGCCAGCAAGGCAACCGCCGATGCCGGCCAGAATGTCGCCGGAAAAATCAGCGTATAGAGGCCAGGCGGGCCCCAATGCTTTTCCTGCCCGCTGCCAACCTTGGCCAGCATGTCCTTGCCGACAGACTCAGTGAAGAACGCCCCGCCGCTTTTCCACGCGATGAGCAGAAACCATGGCAGCACGATGAGGCCAGCCAGCAGCATGCCACGCCGGTCCAGCAACGGTCTTGCCCAAGTCAGCGAGCGGGACGGCCATGACAGCACCGCGATGGCCAGCACCACGACCATGGCGATCACTGGCCCCTTGAGCAAGGCCGACACGCCAATCGCCGCCCAGAACAACAGCATCTCGCGGGTGGTAATGCTGGTTGTCCGGCGCAGTATCCATGCCCGCGCGACAATACCGAAGGTGATGATCGCTGTGGCGCACATCACAGCGTCAGTTTTCGCCAGCCGCGCCTCCACGCCGATCAGCACGCAGGCGGCAAACACGAGGGCTGCGGCAAAAGCTTCCGCCCGCGTCATCATCACCAGACACGCCCAATAGGCCAGCAGCACCGACGCAATCGCGCCAAGCAGGGATGGCAGGCGGTAGAGCCATATCTTGCTGCGCGCTTCCGGTATGCCCAGCGCCTCGCCCGCCTTCACGGTCACCGCCTGAAGCCAGTAGATGCCGACCGGCTTCTTGTGCCGTGCTTCATCCTGAAACCGGATATCGACGTAGTCGCCCGTCTCCAGCATCTGTCTGGTGGCCTGTGCAAAGCGCGGCTCGTCCCGGTCCATAGGCTGCATCGAAACCTGACCGGGGACAAAGGCGAGCAGCGATACCAGCACCAACAGGCTAAGCGCGCGCAGGTGCGAGCGCGCTGCAAATTCGATCAGGGATTGGCTGGCACGCAGCAGGCTCGTCACGTCAAACTCCAAAAGCTGAATCGTGTCTGCTGGTTAGGCAATGATCCTGACACTCTGATTCAAATGGCGACCCCGGCAGGATTCGAACCTGCGACATCCAGCTTAGAAGGCTGGCGCTCTATCCAGCTGAGCTACGGGGCCGAATGTAAACGGCCTCTGCACAATTTTTCCGGCACCACGGTCGCAGCGACACCTGCCTCTGCTTGCGCGTGCCAAGGCCACTGTACCCAAGACTCAATGAGTCCAGGTGCCGACGCGGTTGTGGCGGAAGTTGTCGGAATAGGAAACCGTGCGGCGGCTGGGAACCTTCGGCTCTTCGACGCGGGCGGGAATGCCATTCTTGGCGGCATAGGCCAGCGCTTCTTCCTTGGTATCGAACCACAGCTTGACCTGCTGGCGCATGTCACCCGAGCTGGTCCAGCCCATCAGCGGATCAATCTCGCGGGCGACTTCCGGCTCATATTCCAGCAGCCAGCGGCTGGTCTTGGCCGTCCCTGACTGCATGGCGGTCTTGGCAGGGCGGTAAATGCGCGCGGTCATTGCAGCCTCGTATCTCTTGCACCTGTGCGATTGGCCGGAGCCAATCATGCCGACGCCTATCCCTGGCCGCGCCAAAGATTGCGAAGCGAATGGTCGGGGTACTAGGATTCGAACCTAGGACCTCTAGTACCCAAAACTAGCGCGCTACCAGACTGCGCCACACCCCGTTACCATCTCTCGCGGCGCTACCATGCGCGTTCGCTCCCGACAAGCGTTCACTTGCCCGGCTTTCACTTTTGCTTGCCCGTTACTTGGGCGCGAACAGACTGTGAGAAACCTTGTCACCGGCCTTGATGCCGCGCTTGCTGCTCTCGCCGCCATTGATCTCGAGAACAGCAATCACGGGCGCGCCGGAGGGAATCGTCGTCGTCGACAATGGTTCAGTGTTCTCGGCGATGCGGGCGATCGAGCCGTCGCGGCGGATGAACAGCATGTCGAGCGGGATGAATGTGTTTTGCATCCACATCGCCACATGGTCTTCGCGCTTGAAGTCAAACAGCATGCCCCGGTCAGCCGGCATGGAGCGGCGGAACATCAGCCCGCGCGCACGCTGGTCATCAGTGCGCATGACCTCGACATCGAAACTGTGGATTTGCCCTGCCGCATTGGTGATCAGCAGCTTCTCAAGCGACTGGGCCTGCGCAGGGATCATGGCCGCAGTCAGCAGAAAGCCGAAGCAAAGGGTCAGCCACAGTGCAGCGCGGTTCATAAACTGATGGCGCACGTCAGTGAGATGGCTGCGACGCATCGCCCTCGGCCAATCGCACTTCCGCCGCCATCAGCCCCTTCGAGCCATTGCCATAGCGGACCAGAATGACCTGCCCCGGCTTGAGATCAGGAATGCCATAGCGGCGCAATGTTTCCATATGCAGGAAAATATCCGGCTCGCCCTCACCCTTGGAGGCAAACCCGAAGCCGCGCAGACGGTTAAACCATTTCACGGTCATCCGCTCCAGCCCGCTCGACGGCGTCACTGTCACGTGCGTACGCGGCGCAGGCATCTGCGCGGGATGCACCGCGGTAGAATTGTCCATGGAAATCACGCGGAATACCTGGAAGCCGCGGGGCCGAGCCACCGCCTCAACCATCACACGCGCACCCTCAATCGCAGTGAGGAAGCCATCCCGCTTCAGGGCGCTTATATGCAGGAGAATATCCGGCCCGCCATCATCCGGCACGATAAAGCCGTAACCGCGTGCCACATCAAACCATTTGATCGACCCGGTCACCTCGACAAGATCAATACCCTGCCCGTCGGCCAATTCATCAACACCGGGCCGGCCGCCCGTATTGGCTTCCGTCTGCGCCTGCAGTCTCACCGTCTTGTCGAAAAAATCATCCACCATGACACCACTCGAATCGCCTGCCCGCGCGAATCCTTTGGTAAACATAACATTACCAGCCGTCCCGAACAGTCCCCGCGTGCGCCCGGCTGTCGCAATCAACATCTGTTCTCAGCAAAGGCTGCAAGGCGGGACCAATATCACCGCGCACAAGCACATCAGCCAGGCCATCCATATCCGTTGGCTCGCGGTTGATGATGATCAGCCTTGCGCCCGACTGGCGCGCAATGCGCGGCAGATGAGCGGCGGGGAAAACGACGAGCGAAGAGCCAAGAACAATAAAAACATCGCAATCCCGCGCGAGTTTTTCGGCACGCTGCATGGCTGCGGCAGGCATGGCCTGTCCGAATGAAATTGTTGCGGACTTCACCACTCCTGCACAGGCATCACAATCAGGCGCGAGGCCTTCCGCCTCAAAACGCGTGCGCACATATTTCAAATCATGGCGCAGGCCGCAGGCGAGACATGCGGCATAGGTGCCATTGCCGTGCAGCTCAATCACATCATCACCGGCAAGGCCGGCGGCGTGATGCAGACCGTCAATATTCTGCGTAATCACCGCCTGCATCTGGCCATCCCGCACCATCTGCGCGAGCACGCGATGACCGATGGATGGCTGCGCCCCAGCATAAAGATCATCCATGATGAATTTTCGGCGCCATGCTTCGTTGCGCGCCTCGATCGACGCCATGTATTGCCCGAACGGGATGGGATGATGGCGCATCCATGGACTGTCCGGCGAGCGGAAATCCGGCACGCCTGACTCCGTGGAAATACCGGCCCCCGTAAAGCCGACAGCGCGGCGCGCCTGCCTGAGCATGCGATGCAGACTTGCCAGCGCCTGCGGGTCATCATCAAAAATCTGCGTCGTCACAGCGTGTTCCATCTCATGCGGCCGCCAAGAGCGTGTGCCAGGATTACCGCTTGAAACGTAGCGCATGGCAATGCCGTGGTAAGACCTCGGCCGTCATCTTCTGCATGCCTGCGCGGCATGCCAGTGCTGCCAGCTTGCCCGAATCACAGGCGCGCCGCACATCACCATCCTCACAAAGGCTGCACCATGACACAGGTTATTGCGCTGCGCGGTTTCGATACCGTGGCAAGACTGAGCCGGGAAATTCCCTTCCGCACCGATGCGGCAGAATTTATTTTTGTCCGCCATGGGGAAACGGAAGGCAACCGCACCCGCATCTTTCAGGTGCCGCACATTCCGCTCAATGATACTGGTGAGGCGCAGGCGGCAGGTGCAGCGCGCCGTCTGGCCGGCACACCGCTGGTGCGCATTGTTGCCAGCCCGATGGCGCGGGCGTGGCGCACGGCATCCGTGATCGGAGAACCTCACGGACTGGTGCCGGAAGCAGATGGCGCCCTGAGCGAGCGCTATTATGTCAATCTGTGGAATACGCCGGTACCGGATGAGGAGCTTGACTGGGGTCATGATCCACAGGGCTGCGAACCGATCAGCGCCTTTGTGCACCGCGTCGGCTTTGGCCTGATCCGGATATTGTCTGATGCCGCGCACGCGCCACGCACAGCGATTGTCGCCCATGGCGGCATTTTGCTGATGCTTTGTGCGCTTACCCGGGTTACGCTTGATGATGACTGCCGGCGCAATGGCGTGCCGCTGCGCTTTTCCAATCAATCCGGGACGTGGTCGGCCAGCCCAATCGGCTAAATGCATCAGGCTGCTATGCCGGCCTCTCAATATCGCCGCGCATCGATGGTGCCGATGCGCAGTTTTTTTTCGGCCTTCAATAGGAATAGAATACCGGCAGCACGGATTGATCCAGCATATCCTGCGTTACGCCGCCGAGCACGAGCTGGCGGAAGCGGGCATGGCTGTAGGCTCCCATAACGATCAGATCCGCACCCGATTTGCGTGCCTGCTCAAGCAGCACCTGACCGGCCTCGGCATCTTTTCCATGAATATCCACCACCTCGACTGTGACGCCGTGGCGCGCCAGCATCGGTGCAATTTCGCTGCCAGGGACACGGGAGGCATGGTCCTTGTCCTGTACCACACACACAAGCTGAACCTGATCGGCGCGGGCCAGAATGGGCAACGCATCATGCACGGCACGGGCCGCGCGGGCCGATCCATCCCAGGCGACCATAACCTTCCTGGCAGAAAAAACCGTCACTGATGGCGGCACCACGATGACAGGCCTGCCGCTGCTGAACAGCAACTCTTCCATCATCGCGCGGCCTTCACTCAAGAAATCATTCAGCCGGTCCGTGACGGAAATGTCATGCAAGCGGCCATGATAGCCAGTGACGGCGGCGAGATCAGTATGGGACCGCACCACGCCCTGCACGTCGAGGACAAAATCAGCATTGCCATAACGGTTGTGAATGCTTGCAACGGTCTGGTCGACCTGCGTCTGCGTCGCTTCGTTGGCCGCCCCGACATAGCCGCCGGTGATGCCGCTGGCAAAGCTGAAGGGCTGCGCAATTTTTGAACCGAGAACGCGCACGGTGAGATGACTATTATCTTTTGCTGCGAGCGATGCAGCATATTCCATGGCCGTGCCCGCGATATTCTCAGATGGCACACATGGCACAAAAATGCTCTTGAATGGCCAGTTTTGCATCGTCATCTCCTTGGCTTGTCTTAGACCATGCAGCGTGAATTTGGCCACTGCCGTGTCGCTGCCTCAATCATACCATCGTTCATAGCATTGTTCTTGGCTAAGATGGAAATACCCGCCGCAAATACAACAGGGCGCAGCCCATGGCCGCGCCCTTTTTGATCCGTATCAACGCGGCGGCAGAAGCCGCCAAACCCTGTTGCTCGTTCCTTCAGTCCTTGGCGCGCTCGACGTAGGAGCCATCTTCGGTCTGGACGACGATGCGCGTGCCAGCCGAGACATGAGGCGGCACGTTGGTGCGCACGCCATTCGACAGGATGGCCGGCTTGTAGGATGAGGACGCGGTCTGGCCCTTGGTCACAGGCTCAGTCTCGACGATTTCCAGCACCACACGGGCCGGAAGCTGAATGGCGACCGCATTGCCGTCAAACATCGACAACATGCAGACCATGCCTTCCTGCAAATACACCGCCTGATCGCCGAGAATATCCGGTGTCACCGTGATCTGCTCATAGGAGTCAGGGTTCATGAACACGAAGTTGTCGCCATCCTGGTAGAGATAGGAATGATCGATATCTTCAACAAAAGCGCGCTCGACCTGCTCGGTGGTGCGGTAACGCTGGGAGGTTTTCACGCCATCTGACAGGCGGCGCATGTCGATCTGTGTTGTCGGTGTGCCCTTGCCGGGGAAGAAGCTTTCCGCTGAAAGAACAACAAACAGATTGCTGTCGATTTCGAGAATGTTGCCCTTGCGGACGGAGCTTGCGATAATCTTGGCCACTGCGTGCAATCCTAAACTTCTGGCGCGGCGCGACACGCGCCCTCTGCTGGCGCGCTCCTGACATGATCTGCGCCCAAAAGAAAGTCCCGGCCCCATGGTAGCGACGAAAAGCTGGTGGAATCCCGACCGCTACCGGGACCGCCGCCCTGCCCTTTTGAGCCGCAACCGCATCATGCGCGCCTTCCGCGACTGGTTCGACAGCCGCGATTTCATCGAGGCCGACCCGTGCGTGATGCAGCTTTCGCCCGGCAACGAGACCCATCTGCACGCCTTCGCGACCGAGGCTGTCGGGATGGATGGCGCACGTCACCCGCTCTACCTCAACACATCGCCGGAGTTTGCCTGCAAGAAGCTGCTGGCGGCTGGTGAAGAGCGGCTGTTCACCTTCGCCCATGCGTTCCGGAACCGGGAAACCAGCCCGCTGCACCACCCGGAATTCACGATGCTGGAATGGTACCGTGCAGATGAAGCCTATGATGTGCTGATGGAAGATTGCGCGGCTCTGCTGGCGCTGGCGGCTGACGCGGCCGCTACCCGAACTTTGCGCTGGCGCGACCGCCGATGCGACCCGCTGGCGCAACCGGAGCGGCTAACCGTCGCCGAAGCGTGCCAGCGCCATGGCGGCATCGACCTGATGGCGACCATTGCCGCTGATGGCGCGACAGATCGCGATGGGCTTGCCGCACAGATGGTGGCTGCCGGGTTGCGGGTCAGCCCCGAGGATAGCTGGTCTGACCTGCTCTCGGGCCTGCTGGTGACGCGGATCGAACCCCATCTCGGCATCAACAGGCCTACCATTCTGTGTGACTATCCGATCAGTGAGGCGGCTCTTGCCCGCCCCAAGCCGGATGACGGGCGTGTGGCTGAACGGTTCGAGCTGTATGTCTGCGGTGTCGAACTCGCCAATGCGTTTGGCGAACTCACCGACCCAGACGAGCAGCGGCGGCGCTTTGAAGCCGATATGGCGGCCAAGCACAGGCTGTATGGGGAACGCTACCCCATTGATGATGATTTTCTCGCGGCTGTTGCGGCCATGCCGCCTGCCAGCGGCATCGCGATGGGGTTTGACCGGCTGGTGATGCTGGCGACCGGCGCATCGCGGATCACCGATGTGCTGTGGGCCCCGGTGCCGGAGGTTGGCGGCAGCACCGGGCTGGGTTAGACGCCTGCATGCCCTTCTCCCGTCCCCTGAAATCTGTTGCTGCCCTGGCTGATGCCGGCCTGATCGCACCCGGAGCGACCCATGCCTTGAAGCGCGTGACCAATCGCTATGCGGTTTCACTGACGCCCGGCGTGGCGGCGCAAATTGCAGGCGGCAATCAGGCTATCGCGCGGCAATATATTCCTGACATCCGTGAACTGGACTCCACAGCCGATGAGAGCGCCGACCCGATTGGCGACCACGTGCATGCCCCTCTGCCCGGCATCGTGCATCGCTACCCGGACCGGGTGCTGCTGAAAATCGTGCATGTCTGCCCGGTATATTGCCGCTTCTGCTTTCGCCGGGAAATGGTCGGGCCGCAGGGTGACGGCGCGCTGAGCGGGGAAGCGCTAGAGAATGCGCTCGCTTACATCCGCGCGCATCGCACTCTATTTGAAGTGATCATCACGGGTGGCGATCCCTTCATGCTGTCGGCGCGGCGCGTGCGTGACTTGATGCAGGCCTTATCCGAGATCCCGCATGTGCGCGTCATCCGCTGGCATACACGCGTGCCGGTCGTCGATCCTGCGCGGATCACGCCGGCTTTCGTCCAGGCATTGCGGGCACCGGGGCAATCCGTGTTCGTGGCTGTTCATGCCAACCACGCCAGTGAGTTTTCCCCTGATGCCATGGCGGCCTGCGCAAAATTGCGCGAAGCCGGGCTGTCACTGGTCAGCCAGAGCGTGCTGCTGCGCGGCATCAATGATTCCACGGAAACACTGGCTGACCTGATGCGGGCTTTTTTGATGGCGGGCATCAAACCCTATTATCTGCACCATCCCGACCTCGCGCCCGGCACAAGCCATTTTCGCCTGCCGCTTGATGAGGGGCTGCGTATTGTCGAAGGTTTGCGTGGCCATATTTCTGGCCTTGCACAACCGGCCTATGTGCTCGATTTGCCGGGCGGCTTTGGCAAAATCATTCTCACGCGCGATACCATCCGCGCATTGCCCGATGGCCGCCATGAATTGCGTGACCGTCACGGCAAGTCACATATTTATCCGCCAGTGGCTGCATCATGACCGCGCGCGCAGCTCACATCGCGATTGTTGGCGCAGGCCCGGCTGGACTGATCGCCGCTGAACATATGGCGCAGGCAGGCCATCGCGTTGTTGTGTACGACCATATGCCGTCGCCTGCGCGCAAATTTCTGATGGCGGGGCGTGGTGGGCTCAATCTCACCCACAGTGAGCTGTTGAATACCATGATCCAGCGCTACACCCCGGCATCACCGTTGCTGGAAAACGCGCTGCACGCGTTTAACAACGACGCCTTGCGGGCGTGGTCTGCGGCTTTGGGCGAAGACACTTTTATTGGCTCCAGCGGGCGGGTGTTTCCAAAATCATTCAAAGCCTCGCCGCTGCTGCGGGCATGGCTGCGGCGGCTCGATATGCTCGGTGTTGTTTTGAAGCCGCGCCACGCTCTGATTGATATTGATGCCAATGGCAACCTGCTGCTGCGTGATGATGCTGGCGCGGTGATTGCGGATCGTCCTGCTGCGACGCTGCTCGCGCTTGGCGGCGGCAGCTGGCCGCGCCTTGGCAGCACAGGCACATGGCAGGCCATTCTTGCCCGGCATGCCGTGCCCCTATCACCGATACGCCCGGCCAATATGGGTTTTCAAACAGCATGGTCAGCATTTTTCGCAGAGCGTTTTGCCGGCCAGCCGCTGAAGAATATAACGGTGCGTCACGCGGAAAAAACCATGAGCGGTGAAATGATCATCACACGCTATGGCATTGAAGGTGGCGCGGTTTACGCATTATCCTCCGCCATGCGCGATGCGGTGGAGGCCACCGGCGCGGCCTTTGTTCATGTTGATCTGAAAAACGCAGTTACTCTTGACCAATTGGCGCTTCGACTGGCGCGCAGCCAAAAGCCAAAAGAATCCCGCTCCACATTTTTGAAACGCGCGGCGGGACTGACGCCTGCTGCGATTGGATTGCTGCATGAGGTTTCGGGCAAACACCTGCCGGCCGCAGCACGCGAGCTTGCTGGACTGATCAAATCCGTCCCTGTCACGCTGCATGCGCCGCAAGGGCTGGATCGCGCCATTTCCAGTGCGGGCGGTATCCGCTTTGACGGGGTCAATGATGACTTCATGCTGAAGGCCATTCCGGGCATTTTTGCTGCTGGCGAAATGCTCGACTGGGATGCGCCGACAGGCGGATATTTGTTGCAGGCAGCGTTTGCAACCGGCATTGCCGCAGCAAAAGGCATCTGCAATTATCTTGAAAACAGCACTGCAAAATAGAGGCACGGGATGGACATTGGAATTATCGGGCTGGGGCGCATGGGCGCGAATATCGCGCGGCGGCTCATGAAGGATGGCCATCGCTGCCACGTGTTTGACCGCGATGAGAAAGCCGTCGCTGCCTTGCAGACGGATGGTGCTATTGGCGCAGAATCCCTGAAATCACTGGTCAAGGCCATGCCCGCCCCGCGCACGGTGTGGGTGATGCTGCCTGCCGGCGACATCACGGAACAGACCATCGCATCCCTTGAAACTATCCTCTCCGCTGGCGACACAATTATCGATGGCGGCAATACATTCTGGCAGGATGATATTCGCCGTGCGCGCCATTTGGCGCACAAGGGCCTGCATTATTGCGATGTGGGCACCAGCGGCGGCGTGTGGGGTCTTGATCGCGGCTATTGCCTGATGATCGGCGGCGAAAAAGCCATTGTCGAAAAACTTGATCCGATTTTCTCCACCCTCGCGCCGGGGCGCGGCGATATTCCGGCAACACCTTTCCGCGACGGGCGCGATACGCGCGCCGAGCGCGGCTATCTTCATGCGGGGCCGCATGGTGCCGGCCATTTCGTTAAAATGATTCACAACGGCATCGAGTATGGCATGATGCAGGCCATGGCCGAGGGGTTTGACATTCTGAAAAATGCCAGCTCCACCGCCTTGCCTGAAGCGCACCGTTTCGATTTCGACCTTGCCGATATTGCCGAGGTGTGGCGGCGCGGCAGCGTTGTCACCTCATGGCTGCTTGATCTGACATCGGCAGCGCTGGCGCAGGAGCATGATCTCGCCAGCTATTCCGGCCATGTCGCGGATTCCGGCGAGGGTCGCTGGACGATTCAGGCTGCCATTGATGAGGCTGTGCCGGCTGACGTGCTTTATGCCGCATTGTCCGTGCGGTTCCGTTCCCGGCAGGATCACACCTTTGCAGAAAAGGTGTTGTCTGCGATGCGCAAGGGGTTTGGCGGCCATCTTGAACCACCGAAGGCCTGAGCCATGCGTGATGATATCAAAGCCATCATTCTGATGGGTGTTGCCGGTTCGGGGAAAACCTCGACGGGGCAATTGCTGGCCGAAAAATTGGGTTGGATTTTCCGCGATGCGGATTCATTTCATCCACCCGCCAATATTGCGAAAATGTCAGCCGGCCAGCCGTTGACCGATGATGACCGCAAGCCGTGGCTGCTGGCGATTGCGGAATTCATTGATGAGCAGATCGGCAACAAAAAACCATGCGTCGTCACCTGCTCGGCGCTGAAACGGCGTTACCGGGAAGCCCTGGCGGGCAGCCGCCGGGATATTCAAATCATTCATCTCGATGGCGAATTTGATGTGATTGCTGCGCGCATGGCGGCGCGCAAAAACCATTTCATGCCAACGTCGTTGCTCAAAAGCCAGTTCGACTCTCTGGAAAAACCTGGGCCGGACGAGCATGTCTGGACCATCTCCGTTGCCCCAAAAAAGGAAGGCGTGGTGGAGGATATTCTGGCGCGGCTGCGCATACCGGCTTGAAAAAATCCCCGGAAAACCGGGGATTTTTCATTGGCCAACGCTCAGGCCCGTTTCAGATCAACCACATTGTGCAGGGTCTGATCCGCACTTTCGAGGAATTTGCGGATGTTGCGCCCGGCCTGCCGGATGCGCTGTTCATTTTCCACGATGGCGATGCGCACATAGTCATCGCCATGTTCGCCAAAGCCGATACCAGGCGCGACAGCCGTTGCGGCCTTTTCGACCATCAGCTTGGAAAATTCGAGGCTGCCGAGGTGGCGGAATTTTTCAGGAATCGGTGCCCAGGCAAACATCGTGGCCTTCGGCACCGGCACGTCCCACCCGGCGCGGGCAAAGCTGTCCAGCATGACATCGCGGCGCTTTTTATAGGTCTCGCGCATTTCCCTGATGCAATCATCCGGGCCGTTTAGTGCGGCAGCAGCGGCGACCTGAATTGGCGTGTAGGCGCCGTAATCGAGATAGGATTTCACCCGCGCCAGAGCGGCCAGCAGCTTGTCATTGCCAACAGCAAAGCCCATGCGCCAGCCCGCCATGGAAAACGTTTTCGACATGGATGTGAACTCAACCGTCACATCCATTGCGCCCGGCACCTGCAACATGGAGGGCGGCGGATCATTGTCATCGAAATACACCTCGGCATAAGCGAGATCCGACAAAACGATGATGTCATGCTTTTTGGCAAAGGCGACGAGATCCTTGTAAAAATCAAGGCTCGCCACTTCCGCTGTCGGGTTGGACGGAAAGCACACCACAACCGCAATCGGCTTGGGGATGGAGTGCTGAATCGCGCGCTCCATGGCGCGGAAGTATTCTTCATCCGGCGTGGCTGGCACCGAGCGGATCACGCCACCGGCCATCAAAAATCCGAAGGCATGGATCGGGTAAGACGGGTTTGGCACCAGCACCACATCGCCCGGCGCAGTGATCGCCTGCGCCATGTTGGCAAAGCCCTCTTTCGAGCCAAGCGTCGCGACGACCTGCGTGTCAGGATTAAGCTTCACGCCGAAGCGGCGGCCATAATAGCCAGCCTGGGCGCGGCGTAGACCCGCGATCCCCTTCGAGGCAGAGTAGCGGTCCGTGCGCGGCTTGCCAGCCGTCTCGACCAGTTTGTCGATCACATGCTTGGGCGCCGGCAGGTCGGGGTTGCCCATGCCGAGGTCGATAATATCGACGCCCTTGGCGCGCTCTTGCGCCTTGATCTTGTTGACCTGCTCGAAAACATAAGGCGGCAGGCGCTTGATGCGGTGAAAATCGTTCATGACGGAGCCGATTCAGGAAAAGGATTTGGGCTGTTTAGACCAGAGTGGGGATGCGGTCACGCGCGGAAAAAGGCTTAAGGCGTAACCACCGGTGGCCGCGGGGCTGTTGCCTTGACCCGCGCACCTTCAGCCACGGCGGCTGCGCCAAGGCCCTGCGAGCGCTGGGCATCGCCTGCCAGTGCAGCCTGCTCTGCGGCGAGCTGCGCCGGTGTTTTTGGCGCGATGGCGCGGCGGGGCGGCGTGACCCCAACCGGCATATATTCCAGTGTTGCCGGACGGCTGGCCACCACAAAAGGCTGCGGCTCATGGCGCTTCGGCCCCAGCGCCGTGCCCTCGAGCGATTCCGAGATGGAGGTGGAGGTACCGGAACACCCTGCCAGCATCACTGTTGCCGCCAATACCGCAGCATATACAGATGCAAGCCGCTGCCCGTTGTTTTGTCGCAATTCCATCGTCCTGCTCACCAAAAGACTTTCAAAAGCATCTCGCCAGCGTTGCACTACCGCTTTAACATGGCACAAACAGGTCAAAGCAAGGCCTTAATTTCCGGTGTGATGCTGTCTTCAATCACGCCGGCCACGCGGCTCATCTGGGAGGATGAAACAATGGCGACCGTCAAGAATGATTCTGCCGCCAAAACGGCCATCAGGATGACTCCCAAGACCGCCGCGACGGCCGGAGACGCAGGCTCTGACGGCACGATCAAGGCCCCATCTGCTCCCGCGCCGGCCGCTCCACTGAAGCCTGAATCTTCCGGTCCATCGGGTGCTTCTGCTGCCCATGAGCCATTCCAGATTGAAACGCCGGATTTCGATGCGCTGGCGGAAAACATGGGCAAGCTGGTTGAAGAGAGTGCGCGGCTTCAGGCGGCTTATCTGAAGCCGCTTGAGAGCGGCAAGGCACCGACCACCGGGGCTGACGAGGTGCAGGAGGTCTTGCGCTCGCTTGGCCGTGTGGCGGAGCGGTGGTGGTCTGATCCCGAACGTCTGATGGAGGCGCAGCGGCGCTTTACCACTGGCTTTACCGATTTGTGGGCGACAACCCTGCGGCGCATGACAGGCGAGGACAAGGCCGATGCGACGCCCGCGCCCGCTGACCCCCGCTTCAAGGATGCGGAATGGCAAAATAACCCCTATTTTCAATTCCTTCGTGACGCCTATCTGCACACATCAAACTGGGCCAATGATATGGTCAAGGATGCCGATGGCATTGATGAGCATACCCGGCATAAAGCGGAATTTTATCTGCGGCAGATTGCAACGGCCATTTCGCCATCGAATTTCCTGCTGACCAATCCCGAATTGCTGCGCAATACCCTCAAGGAGGGCGGTGCCAATCTCGTGCGCGGCATTCATATGATGGCGGAAGATGTGGAGGCTGGCGGCGGACAGTTGAAAATACGCCAGTCCGACCCCAGCAAATTTGAAGTGGGTGTAAACATTGCCAATACACCGGGCAAAGTGGTGTATCGCAATGAAATCATAGAATTGATTCAGTATGCGCCAACCACGGATACAGTCCTGAAGCGGCCCTTGCTGATCGTGCCGCCATGGATCAACAAGTTTTATATTCTTGATCTCAATCCGGAAAAATCCTTCATCCGCTGGGCAGTTGATCAGGGGCTGACAGTATTCGTCATTTCCTGGATCAACCCGGATGAGCGCCACCGCGACAAGGATTTTGCGGCCTATATGAAGGAAGGTGTTTTTGCAGCGATCGACAGCATCGAGGAAATTACCGGCGAGAAAAAAATTGCAGCCATTGGGTATTGTGTCGGTGGCACGCTGCTGTCGAGCAGCCTCGCTTATATGGCGGCGCACAATGACAAGCGCATTGATAGCGCGACGCTGTTCACCACGCAGGTTGATTTTACCTATGCAGGGGATCTCAAGGTATTTGTGGATGAGGAGCAGATCAGGAAACTCGAAGAGCAGATGGCGCCAACCGGCTATCTCGATGGCAGCAAAATGGCCAACAGCTTCAACATGCTGCGTCCGGCTGATTTGATCTGGTCTTATGTCGTGAATGTCTACATGAAGGGCAAGGCACCGCTGCCGTTCGACCTGCTCTACTGGAATTCCGATTCCACGCGGATGCCGGCGGCCAATCATTCTTTCTACATGCGCAATTGTTATCTCTACAATAATCTTTCACAGGACCGCATGGTGCTCGATGGCACGACGCTGCATCTCAAGGATGTGAAAATTCCGATCTATAATCTGGCCGCGAAGGAAGATCATATCGCACCGGCAAAATCGGTTTTTCTGGGTTCAAAAAGCTTTGGCGGGCCGGTGACATATGTGCTGGCCGGATCGGGGCACATTGCCGGCGTTGTCAATCCGCCCGGCCCGAAGATTAAATATCAGTTCTGGACCGGCGGGCCTGTCAAAGGCGAATTCGAGGACTGGGTCACATCAACGACGGAAACCGCAGGGAGCTGGTGGCCGCACTGGTTCAACTGGATCCGCGATCAGGCCCCCGCCACGGTAGCGGCGCGGCAGCCCGGTGGTGGCAAGCTGCAACCGCTGGAGGATGCGCCGGGAACCTATGTCCGTATTCGTGTCTGAAAATGGCAGGCGGCATCAGACGGGCGGCTGAGGCTGCCGCGCCAAAACAAAAAAACCGGCCTTCGCAGGCCGGTTTTTTGTAATTGGGTTGCCGCCAATAATCAGTACTTGCGCTGCACGGTCTTGAGTGCACCACGCTCTGGCTCACCCCACTTGGTGGTGATGCCCAGCGAAATGATGTCGGTATGCTGCTTGGCCGAGCCCACATAGGGGTTTGTGCCCGCAAACCAGCCATTGTTGGGATTGGCCGGTGAAATATTGATCTTCGCATTCTTCACGAACACATGCGAATAAGATGCATTGACCGTGACACGGTTGGTCACGGCATAAGACAGGCCGGCCGACAGCCAGAAGCGGTCATTGTCGGGCAGGCGCGTGCCGCGCACAGAATCTGTCACAGGTGAGATTTCATAAGCCATACCGGCGCGCAGGGTCAGTGCCTCATTGTAGCGATATTCGCCACCGAGTGCGAAGAACCAGCCATCCTGGAACTTGAAGGGCAATGTGCGCAGCGCAACCGGCGCCACAGCAACCAGCGGCCCGGAGAGACGTGCGGTGCCAATACGGCCCCAGCCCTGCCATTCGACTGAGGCCAACAGGTCAAACTGCGGGGTGATGGCCTGACGGATGCTGAGGTTCAGACGGTCAGGCAAGCGCAATGTGCCGCTGATCTTCGAGCCATTCAGCGCGGATGCCGGCAGGCCAGCGGCTGTGAGGCTGATATAATTGCCATCAAACGGCTGGTCGATGCGCGAGCGGTAACCAATGCCGATGGATGTGCCGGCAAACGGCTTCCAGGTAACACCGGCGGTGAGGCCAAAACCCCAGCCGTCGCCTTCAAGACCCGCAATGGCCGGGGTCGGCAAACCTGCTGCGGCAGCGCCAATGAAGCGCGCCTTGAAATACTGGATCTGCAAGCCAACACCGACAGAAAGCTGCGGGCTGATCTGGTAAGCGACCGACGGCGTGATCGTAATCGTCCGTGCTTTCGTCGAGAGCGAATTGATGCGTCCACCCCAGTCACGATCCGGCGACGTTACCGAGCCATACGGAGCATTGATCGACAGGCCGAAGCGCAGATCGCCCCATGGCACGATGATGTAGGATGCGGGCACAAGGGCATCCTGCCCCTGATCGCCAGACCCCTTTGTGGCATTCGGGATGGCAGCGCCGAACGAACCATTGATCTTGGTGTTGGGCATCACCAGCGAAAAATTGTTTTCTGTCGTGATGGTGGTGAACTCGGTCATTGTCGCCGGGTTCAGGAACATGGTGGATGCTGTGCGGCCCGGCGCAGCGTAGCCTGCATAAGCCGTGCCGTTGAACACGGTGCTCTGCGACTGATTGATGAACCCGCCTGCCGTTGCCGATGTCACCGAGAGCGCCAGCGCGCCAAGCGCGGCTGATCCTGCGAGTGCCTTCTTGAAAATCGTCATGCCCATGGAGTTCCGTCCGCCCTCTTCGACTCAGGGTCTTGCTATGACCCGTTCGGCAACAAACATGCTGGTTTGCGGCACAGCGCACAATCAAAATGTCATCCATTCGCCTTGATTACAGGCAGCCATCCTCCCTTGCGTCATTGGCACGGCTGGCGCAAAAACCCAATGTAAATTAGGCTGACATTTCAGCCCATTATACAGTATCAAGGGCCCAGATGCGGACAAATGCCATGATTGGCTGCGCTTTGACGTCACAAGATAGTGGCGCAATGTTGCGCAATAGACACATTGTTAAGCAAGCCGCTGCCGTTCCGCGAATGGCCCGCGAATTAGCCCTTTCAACCTGTGCCGCAGGCCGTTATGAATTTCCTCTTGGACACTGAGGGGCATCTGATGAAACTTGTTCGTTATGGGCGTCCGGGCAAAGAAAAGCCCGGCATTGTTGATCATGAAGGGCGCATTCGCGATCTTTCCGGCGTCATTTCCGATATTGATGGGGCAGCGCTTGACCCCAAGGTTTTGAACCGCATTTCCAAAATCAAGACATCGCGCCTGCCGCTCGTGCGCGGCAAGCCGCGCCTTGGCCCCTGCGTCGCCAGCGTGCGCAACTTCATCGCTGTCGGCCTGAACTATGCCGACCATGCGGCCGAAACCGGCGCGGCCATTCCCAAAGAGCCGATCCTTTTCAACAAGGCCCCCTCCTGCATCGTCGGGCCGCATGATGATGTGATGCTGCCGAAAGGTTCGAAGAAAACCGACTGGGAAGTCGAACTGGTCATCGTCATCGGCAAGCGCGCGTCCTACGTCTCGAAAAAAGATGCGCTGGACTATGTAGCCGGCTATTGCGTCTGCAACGATGTTTCCGAGCGCGAATATCAGATTGAGCGCAGCGGCCAGTGGATGAAGGGCAAGGGCTGCGCCACCTTCGGCCCCATCGGCCCGTGGATGGTCACCAAGGATGAGATCAAGGACATCAACAATCTGTCGATGTATCTTGATGTGAATGGCGAGCGGATGCAGACCGGCTCGACCAAGACGATGATTTTTGATGTGCGCACCATCGTCTCCTACATTTCCGAATTCATGATTCTCGAGCCGGGTGACCTTATCACCACAGGCACACCGCCGGGTGTTGGCCTTGGCATGAAGCCGCCAAAATATCTGAAGGCCGGCGATACGGTGACCCTTGGTATTGAAGGCCTTGGCGACCAGTCGCAAAAAATTGTTGCCTACAAGGCAGGCTGAATGGCCTGCTGCTCAGTATGGACTATCTCCGACAAAAAAGCCCGCCTTGATGGCGGGCTTTTTCTTTGGCGTCAGCCACGCACCATTTTCATCGGCTCGGGGAAATAGCGAAAACCCTCCCCGTCCTTCGCCACATAGCCAAAGCCTGGCCATGGAAAATGGTAAGACATCACCGGCATTTTTTGCGCCGCCAGCATATCAAGCATTTTGACCCGCGTGAGGGCGGACTGCTTGGGATCCGTATCATAGGCAAATTCCATGCGCGGCTTTTCCAGCAGCAGCACCTGATGGTGCGTCAGGTCTCCCATGAAGCAGAATTGCTTGCCGCCCGATGCAACAACAAAAATGGTGTGGCCCACCGTGTGGCCGGGCGCATGCAATGCCGTCACACCAGGTAGAAATTCCTGGCCATCCTTGAAAAACTTGATCCGGTCACGCACCGGCATCAAATTCTTGCGGGCATGGATCACAAAATCCTTGGCCGGGCCGCCGAGCTTGCCCTCGTCTGTCCAAAAATCAAAATCAAGCTGATGGAGCCAGACCGTTGCATTGGGAAACAAGGGTTTGTCTGCCGCATCCACAATGCCGCCAACATGATCAATGTGGGCGTGCGAACAGACAATATCATCAATGCTGGCAGGATCGATGCCGGCCTCTTTCAGGCTCGCAACCAGACGGCCCGTGGCATTGCCAAACATTTTCGATGCGCCCATGCCGGTGTCAAACAGCACAAGCCTGTCACCAAAATTCACCACCGGAATATTCTGCTCCAGCACGACATTATCGACGGGCAGAAAATGCCTGCGCAGCATGCCCTGCACTTCATCCTTCGACACGCCCAGAAATGTCGCCGAGGGATCGCCCAGTGGCAGCGGCCCATCAGACACGATGCTGACTTCCGCCGCGCCATGGGCAAAGCGATAATAATAGGGTGCCTGCGTGTTCGCCATTGGCGCACGCGCCGATGCAGCGTGCGGCATAGCAACACCAGCAGCGAGCACCGCGCCTGACTTCAACAGCATGCGACGGGAAAATGCAGAGCCTTGCCGTGTGTCATTCAGTGTGTCGATCATCGGGGCGTCCTCCAGAATGGTGCGGCAGTTCGGCACAAAACTGTTTATGGCGCAAGGCGTTGGGCGCATGGGAGACGCGCGCCTCTTTTCTATGCCAGCCAATCACGATAGCATTCTGCCATGAGCGAAAAAACATCCGAACAGCCGCTGCTGAAAAAGCTGCGCGATCTCTATTACGGCGACCATGCGCGCGGGCGGCGCTTCCGCTATGGGCTGATTGTTTTTGACATTGTCACCATTTTGATTTTCCTGCTGGAGGCTTTTCTGCCTGAAGCGCCGTGGATGGTGCGGGTCGATTTCGGACTCGGCATCGTGCTGGTGGGCGATTTTTTGTTCCGGCTTTATGTTGAACGCAACCGCCGCAAATTCGTGCTCAGCTTTGCCACACTGGCGGATATCGTCGTGATCATTTCGCTGGTTGCGCCTGTTCTATTTGCCAATCTGGCTTTCCTGCGTGTTGTGCGGGCGCTGCGCCTGCTGCGCTCGTATCAGCTCTTGCGCGATTTGCGCTCGGAATCCGCCTGGTTCCGCTCGCATGAGGCGGTGATTCAGGCTTCGGTCAATCTGCTGGTGTTCCTGTTTGTCATCACATCGGTTGTGTATGTGACGCAGCATCCCACCAACCCCGGCATCAAGAACTATATTGATGCGCTGTATTTTTCAGTCACGACACTCACCACAACCGGCTTTGGCGATATTACCCTGCAGGGTAACTTTGGACGTCTGATATCCGTCGTGATCATGATCGTCGGCGTCAGCCTGTTCGTGCAATTGCTGCAATCCATTTTCCGCCCGCCCAAGGTGCGCTTTACCTGCACTGATTGCGGCCTGCTGGTGCATGACCGCGATGCGGTGCATTGCAAGCATTGCGGCAAGGTTCTGTTTATCCGCGATGAAGGCGCGGTGTAACTGCGCCTAGCCGATCTTGATGTAGGCAAAGCCCTTGTTTTGCAGCGCACCGGCCGTGGCGACACCGGATGGCACAAACTGGATGAAATCGCGCTTGTGCACTTTCGCCTTGTCGAGCTTGAGACGCTGGAAAGTGATGTCGCACAAATAGACTTTCAACCCGTTTTTCGCGACATCGGCGACACGCGGAAAAATCTGCGGCACCATCACTTCATCTTTCCAGGTGGTGCCATCGAGATTCTCGAAAAAGAATTTGACGCCCTGCCCGTGCGCTACAATCGCCAGCTGCACGGCAAACGGATCATTGTCATAGGCCGAATAGTGGTTCGAAATGTTGGTGAGCATCTGCACGAAGCGCGGCGGATCCCCAAAGTCGCAGTGATAGAGGCAGGCGGCATCCGCCTCCTTCTTGATGTCCTTCAGGGCCAGTGTGGCCGGGGCGGCCTGCGCGCGCGATGCCAAAGCGGCACCGGCAAGCGTTACGCCTCCCAGAATTGTACGGCGGTCCAGGTCAGTCATGGGCTTTTCTCCAGCGGCGCGTCGCGCGGTTTACCGGCATTGTTCTGGGTCCAAGTTTCACCGTTCCCCGCGCGGAAGGCAAGCCGCCTTGCCTCACGATGTGGGCATAACCTCACGCACATAGACGCGCCGCCCGTCAGGATCACGGACAATGAAACGGCGGAAACCGGCGACGGTTTGGATGGGTTTGAGGATCATCACAGGATCGATCTTCGCCAGCAGTGCGTCGAGATCATCGGTGTCGAGGCCGAGCATCACGCCATTGCCGCCATCGTTTTCGCTCACCGGATAAAATTCGACCGGCCCTGCGGTGGTGAAGGCATAATGCACCGGCCCGCCATGCTGCTCGGCGGATAATTCAATGCCGAGATCGCGATAAAATGCCGCCGTGCGTTCGACGTCTGGCGTTTCGAGGGTGAGGAAGGAGAGGCGAGGTTTCACACCCTCACCCCTTCGCCAGTTTCTCCGCCACAACCGGCGCGAAGTAGGTCAGCACGCCATCGGCGCCGGCGCGCTTGAAGGCCATCAGGCTTTCCATCATGGCGCGGTCGAGATCGAGCCAGCCGCGCTGGGCGGCGGCGTGCATCATCGCGTATTCGCCGCTGACCTGATAGGCGAAGGTCGGCACGCCATAGCTGTCCTTGATGCGGCGGATGATGTCGAGATAGGGCATGCCGGGCTTGACCATGACCATATCGGCCCCCTCCTCCAGATCGAGCGCGACCTCACGGATCGCTTCGTTCCCATTGGCCGGGTCCATCTGGTAGGTTTTCTTGTCGCCTTTCAGCGCGGCATTGGAGCCAACAGCATCGCGGAACGGGCCATAGAAGGCGGAGGCGTATTTGGCCGCATAGGCCATGATCTGCACCTGTTCGAATCCGGCCTCGTCAAGCGCCGAACGGATCGCGCCGACGCGGCCGTCCATCATGTCAGATGGGGCGATGACATCGCAGCCGGCTTCGGCCTGCGTCAGCGCCTGGCGCACCAGCACAGCCACCGTCTCGTCATTGAGGATGACGCCATCGCGGATCAGGCCATCATGGCCGTGGCTGGTATAGGGATCGAGCGCCACGTCGGTGATCAGGCCAATGTCCGGCACAGCCTGCTTGATGGCGCGCAGGGCACGGCAGACGAGATTGGAGGCGTTCAGCGCCTCGCTGCCATCCTCATCCTTGAGGGCCGGATCGGTATTGGGAAACAGGGCGATAGCGGGAATCCTGAGTTTGGCCGCCCGCTCCGCCTCACGCACGATCTGGTCGATGGACAGGCGCTCGACGCCGGGCATGGAGCCGACCGGCTCGCGCACATTGGTGCCATCGGTCACAAACATCGGCCAGATCAGGTCATTGGCGGTGATGACATTTTCCGCAACCATGCGGCGGGACCAGTCCGTCTTGCGGTTGCGGCGCATGCGAATGGGCAGTTCCAGCGGCTCCCACGCCACCGGAATCGGGGCAGACGGCAGCTTCTTGCGGGGCGGAAACGGGGTGACGGGGGATGTCATGGCGTGCTCCTGTCTGGCCCTCAACATCCGGCCAGTCTGGAATTGGAATGATTTGCAAGAGGGTATCGCCTGCGCACCGGGCTGGGCAATCCCCCCGTTTGCCGTGGCAGCCATATTGTCAGGAACAAACAGACGCGTTGACGCCGCGCAAAGGCACGGGCTAACCGGGTTGAGGAGATCATGATGACCAGCACCCCTGCCGCTACACCCGAGGTTCTGTGCACGCGCCAGGGCGCGGCTGGCGTGATCACGCTCAATCGCCCGCAGGCCTTGAACGCGCTGACGCTGCCCATGGTGGATGCCATGCGCGTGGCGCTGGATGCATGGGAGCTTGATCCTGCCATCACCCGCATCATCGTGCAGGGCGCGGGCGAGAAGGCGTTTTGCGCCGGGGGCGATATTCGGGCGCTGCACGATGCCGGCAAGGCTGGCGATCATCAAACGATGCTGGAGTTCTGGCGGCGCGAATATGAATTGAATGTCCGGATTCAGGAATACCGCAAGCCCTATGTGGCGCTGATTGATGGCATTGTGATGGGCGGAGGCGTTGGCGTTTCGCTGCATGGCTCGCACCGGGTTGCCGGTGGCCGCTACCTGTTTGCCATGCCCGAGGTCGGCATTGGATTTTTCCCCGATGTGGGCGCAACCTACGCGCTGCCGCGGCTGCCCGGCGCAACGGGTATGTGGATTGCCATCACCGGCGACAGGATACGCGCCGCCGACGCTGTCATGCTCGGCCTTGCCGATGCCTATGTGCCCTCGGACGCGATGGCGGCCTTGCGCGCTGCGCTGATCGCGGGTGACGATGTGGATGCCGCCATTGCCGCCCATTCTGCCAATGCGGGCCCCGATGGCGTGACGGCCAACCGCGCCATCATTGATGGCTGTTTTTCAGCGCCATCCCCGGCCCAAATCCTGGCACGGCTTGATGAAGCCGCAGCCACATCAGAATTTGCCAGGAAATGTGCGGCCACCATGCGGACAAAATCGCCAACCAGCATGGCGATTGCCTTCGCCCAAATGCAGCGCGGCAAAACCATGACATTCAAACAGGCGATGCAGACGGAATTTCGTATTGTTTCCCGCATTCCCGCCGGCGTCGATTTTTATGAAGGTGTGCGCGCAGTGATTGTAGACAAGGACAATGCGCCGCAATGGTCGCCCGCTACACTGGCTGGCATTTCCGATTCCACCATTGAAACCTATTTCGCGCCACTGGGTGCAGATGAATTGCAGGTCTGATCATGTCCGTGATTGAATCACCCGCGCAAACAGAAGCGCGTGACATCAAGCGCAAGCGCTGGCGGCGTGTGATGACATGGGTCATGCGGCTGATCGCGATTGCGTGGTTTGCCAAGGGCGTGATGTGGTGGACCGATATTCTGGGTTTCAACGGGGCAGCGCAATTTGATGAAAAGCGTATTGCGGCAAAGGCTGTCGCGATTGGATTTGCGACGCTTGATCTTGTCGCGGCGGTCGGCTTGTGGCTGCTGAGTGCATGGGGCGGCGTGATGTGGCTGCTGGCCGTCACGGTTGAACTTGTGCTGACATTTATTGCACCGAGTATATTTTCAATCAGCGGCGCGCGCGTTTCCGGCTTGATCGCATGTATTGTCCTGTTCCTGATTTTGACATCGTTGTCAGCACGCGAAGAAGATGGGTGATTTTATGCGCTACCGGCTATTGCCTGCTTGAGCGCTTTAACTGTGCGCTACCGGCTATCGCCTGCTTGAGCGCTTTAACTGTGCGCTACCGGCTATCGCCTGCTTGAGCGCTTTTGCTCTGCCGCGCGGTACGGCACCGGTCTGAACAATATTTCACATCCTGCCAATTCTTTTCCCATTTTTTGCGCCACGTGAATGGCCTGTTGCAAACGATGCAGATTTTCACGGGCAAATTGGCTTTGCTGTGCTTGGCCACGGCCCGGCCTTACTGCCCACGGGTGCGCAAGGCACCGCGCCCGCCATCCACCGCAATCACCTGCCCTGTTATCCATGCACTCTGCGCAGACAGCAAAAATTGCGCGGCTGCCGCTATATCATCTGGCGCACCGATGCGCTGCATGGGATGCGATGCCGCAATCGCTTTCGCCACCGGCTCGGAGGCCAGCAACCGCGCTGCGAGCGGTGTATTTGTCAGAGACGGCGCAATGCAGTTGACGCGAATCACCGGCGCAAATTCGGCTGCGAGTGATCGTGTCAGCGCTTCCACTGCGCCTTTCGCCATGGCAATCGACGCATGCATGGCGAAACCCTGCCCGGCTGCGACAGTTGAGAAGAAAACGACCGAGGCCGCACCGCTTTTCTTCATGGCCGGCAGGGCTGCCTGAAACGCAAACAATGCGCCACGCGCATTGAGCGCAAAATCGGCATCCACATCATCATATGTCACGCTGGCGGCCGATTTCAGTGTAATTGTGCCAACCGCATAGACAAGGCCATCGATCTGATCGCCAGCCACATCAACAGCCGCGTGCAAAGATTCCTGATCATGCACATCGCCTATCGCATATGTGCTTCCGGTTTCTGCCGCTAGCGTCTGCAATTTTGCGCTGTCACGGCCAACAAGATGCAAGGCCACATTATCCCTGGCCAGTTGGCGCGCAAGCGTTGCACCAACGCCGCCCGTTGCACCGATGATAATTGTTTTGCTTGTCATTTCATTTCCCCACACCCATGCCATAAGAAGGGCGGTGCGCGTAAATATCAAGGTGTCAGGATTTGCTGTGACACGACAAAATGACGCAGCGCATGTCATGCCCTTTACAAAACAATGCAACCCTCCGGCATCATACCGGTATTGGCTGCCCATGCAGATTGCGGCTATAGCAGAACAGCTTGTTAAGCACGTGGATATTCATGAATTCACAAGGTAAACAGCCGTTAGATTCTGATTCAATTTACGCAAATTCACGCAAGATTTGATTCATCCTCATATTTAAACTCGTCTTCATTCCCTAAACCTAATTTGTCCTCACACGGCGCGGCGATAACGACCGGGCTGAAAAAAGATACACAGTGAGGCTACCATGAAAACGCAAGCTGCCATGCTGGTTCCAGGCCAGCCAGAGAGTGACAAGGCCGGTCTGAGCACAGGCTATCTGGAGGCCTTGGGCCTTCTGGAGCGCCTGCATCGCCGCCTTCTGGACGTGGTGAAGGATGAACTGGACCGCAAGCGGATCGACGAGATCAATGCGGTTCAGGCCCTTCTCCTCTACAACATCGGCGACAGCGAACTGACAGCCGGCGAGTTGCGCACACGCGGCTACTATCTCGGCTCCAACGTGTCCTACAACGTCAAGAAGCTCGTCGAGATGGGCTATATGCATCACACCCGGTCACGCACAGACCGCCGCGCGGTGCGCATCAGCCTGACCGAAAAGGGTAAGAATGTCCGTGACATGATCAGCATTGTGCTGAACAAGCATACGGTCACGCTTGAGCCGATCGGCGGTATCTCCACCGATGATTTCGCGCGCATGAATGCTGCCCTGCTGCGCCTTGAGCGTTTCTGGACCGACCACATCAAATACCGGCTGTAAAAACATCCGTTCGATGCACGGACGGTCAGAATATGTTAAGCATTCTGGAAGAAGCGGCCATTGACGACTTTCGTCATTGGTCCAGCCTCAAAACGCCCGTCACCATCGATTACAGCGCGAATTGCCGCCCTCATGCGATCAATCGCATCGGTGGCGGCGCGCTGGGTGCTATCAAACAGTTGAAAATCGTGTGGCATTGCCGGCCAGACATCCAGCAGCACGTCTGCACCGTTCCGTCGTTGCGCCTGCGCGAACGCTTCGATCTGGTCATGTAGAATTTCGCGCCCTCCTGCCTGCAAGTAAAGCGGCGCCGCCCCTTCGAAATTCTGCATTGCAGGCGAAAGAGCCTCCCGCCCATAGCGGGCGTAAGGATCGAGCCATTGGCCAAAGCACAGGGCCATCCAACCCTGAACTAGGTCGTACCTGTCATTGGCGTGGAGACTGCCGCCGCTATCGCCAATATCTGTCCATGGGCACAGACCAATGCCAAGCGCGGGCTGCGCCTGCCGCTCATTTTTCAGCCGCAACAGCAGCGACAGCATCAGATGGCCGCCAGCGCTGTCGCCAATAACCACTATGTGTTCCGGCCGTTCTTTTTTGCTCAAGAATGCCCAAGCCGCCATGGCATTCTCGATTTGCGCTGGATATGGATGTTCGGGCGTCAGGGGATAGTCCGGCGCGAAAACCGGCGCGCCCAGCCGATGCGCCAGCATCTCGGCAAATCTAACATTCATAGCTCCGTGAAATGTGTATCCGCCGCCATGAAAATACAACAGCGTGGCCGCGCTTGTCCGCTGCCGCGGCAAATGCCATGTGCCTGCAATTTGTTGTTCCGCACGGCAATCGGTAGAATAATTATCCGGCGTTTCAGTTTGCAGACTGTCGAGGATTTTTCGTCCGGTTTGGATGTCCCGCGCCAACATGGCGCGGGTAAATTGCCGCCGCCAGAACCGGACGCCGATTTCCGTGTTGATGCTCCATGACGGCTCGATGCGTCGCCCCAGAAGCCGCAGCACACATGTGGCAACTGCGATTCCGTTCAGGGCAACAAGACTGGACATGCGAAGCGGCCAAGGCCCTGCGAATTTGATGCGCGACATTCCTGACCTCCCGGCATGAATTTCAGTTTGCCTGACGATGCGGGGCCGCAATAGAATGAAAGCGACATTTTTCCGGGGTTCACATTGGCCCAAACATCATGGTTACTGCTGCCGCGCCAGTCGCTTGCTGGGTGCCTCTTTGCGGCCATCGTGCGTGATACGCGCGGCTGCGCGCTCAGTGACATAGATCGATTCAATCATTTCCCGGCCTCCCCTCTCGTCGCGCTCACCATTGTGATCGAGGGAGAAATCCGGCTGGCGCAAGGCGATCTGGCTCAGTTCAAATCAGCCAGAGCGCTGCCGCCGCTTACCGTGACTGGTCCGAAATCAGAGCCGCTGACGAGCTGGAATCCCGGTCCCGTATTTGCGATCTCGATTGGTTTCTACCCCGACGCTTGGGCTCTATTGTCTGGCATGGACGCCGCCGCGACCAGTACAAAAATAATTTGTGACATCCCAGAAGGGCTTGCCCGCATTTTTGAAGCCGGCCCGCCGGGCGAGCCAATCGGCGCACTCTGGGAGAGGTGGTGCGATGAGCTGGACCCGTTCTGGTCGTCTGTTCGCGAGGAACCGGGAGCACCAATTGCGGCGCAGCACAGCGGGATCCGGGATTGGGTAAAGTTTATCACTTCAAAAGCGGTCTTGTCGGGACCGGGCATGAGCATTCGTTCGGCCGAGCGCCGCCTGCGGCGCTGGACTGGCCAGAACAGGCAATTGCTTGCGCTGCATTCCCAAATTGAAAATCTCCATGCCATTTACGTCACCAGCAGCGCGGCCAGCCTTGCATTGACCGCCGCCGATGCTGGCTTTTCCGACCAATCCCATATGGGCCGTCAGGTCAGGCGCATAACAGGTTTTTCGCCTGGTCGATTGAACCGGCTGATAGCGACACAGGAAGCGTTCTGGTGCTATCGGCTTCTTGGGGAGCGGTTCTAGGGGGCTTGACCATGGGCATGCCGGATACCGGAACAATGTGAGCCGGAGCCGCCCTTTGGTTAGCGACGGCTTAACAAAATTCACCAAATGCACAGCCCATTCTTGACCGGCGGGCTGGCGGGCGGCACGGTCCAGCCTCTTTTCAATCCGCTCTTGTGTGCAGGCCCGGAGGCGACTATTGCGCGGGGCTTGCATTGCATTGGAGCGCCCGCGACCCCGGGAACGGGTCTGGAGCGATTGATACCGTGATCGAACTGGCGATTGTTGGCGGCGGCCCCGGCGGGCTGATGAACGCTTTCCACATCAAGAAGAAAATCGGCAACCTGGCCAAGGTCACCATTTTCGAGGCTTCGGACAGGCTGGGCGGCAAGATCGTCACCCGCACCTTTGGCAATGGCGGCCCGATGTATGAAGAAGGCGTGGCCGAAATCTATGATTACTCGATGATCGGGCCGGACCCGCTGCGTGAGCTGATCGAGGGTTTTCAGCTTGCCACAACCCCGATGGACTCCGACGCGTTGTGCATTGACGGCCGCATCGTCGACGGCGTGAACGACATGCGCAAGGTCTATGGCAACAAGACTGCCGACGCGATCCTCGCCTTTCGCAAGACGCTTGCCCAAAAAATGACGCCGCAGCAATATTACGAGGGCGTTGGCAAGCATGACAATGACCATGACTGGGCGTGGGAAAATTGTGAAGACCTGCTGGACGAAGAAATTGACGACCCGCTGGCCAAGAAATTCTTCAAGGTCATGGCGCGGTCCGATCTGGCTTGCGATGCGCCGCAGACCAACGGGCTCAATGCCCTGAAAAATTTCCTGATGGATCTCGATGGGTATATCGGCGTTTATTCCATCAATGGCGGTAATGAACGCTTGATCGACAACCTCAAGGCGCAACTGGATGCCGAGGTGAAACTCAATCACCGCGTGCTGAAAATCGACAAGGCTGAGGGTGAGCGATACCGCATCGATATGGTCAATGGCGATGGCCGGCTGTCGCAGGACTTCGACATGGTGATGATGTGCCTGCCGCACAACTGGCTTGAAACCATTGAATGGGGCAATGAAAAATTGCGTCAGGCGATGGTGAAGCATCTGCGCCATTTTGACCGGCCCGCACATTATATTCGCGTGGCCGCCCTGTTCGATACGCCGTTCTGGGACGGCAAGGTCAATGGCTCGTGGTTCATGTCTGAGGCCTTTGGCGGCTGCTGTGTGTATATTGAAGGTTCGCGCCACGATACCGGCAAACAAGGAGTGCTCAACTGGCTGATCGCCGGTTCTGATGCGCTCGCTTACGTCAATGCCAAGCCGGAACAGCTTATTGATACAGCGCTGAAAACCTTGCCAAAGGAATTCGGCGATGCACGCAAGCATCTGGTGGACGCGCGGGTTATTCCGTGGATTTCATCGGTCAATGCCATTCCCGGCGGCCTGCCCGTGCGCGATGCCATGACCAATCATGTGCCGGAACCCAAAGACCATCCCGGCATGATTGTGGTCGGTGATTATTTATTCGATTCGACACTCAACGGCCTGCTCGATTCCTCCGACATGGCCAGCGATATTGTGCTGACGCAGGTGATGCGCCGCCGCTACGATAGCGGCCTGGCCAAGGCAATGGCCGCCGTCGATAAAATTATGCCAGCTGCCGTGCCCGATCCATCACCGAAAATCGATCGGACCTATTTTGACAATTACCGCGCCACTGGCCCCTATGCCGAGGTGTGGCAACAATTTTCCGACCCTGATTATATCCTCGACATGATGCGTCTGGCATGGGGCGAAAAAGGATCGTTCAAGATGCTGGTGGCCGGTTCGGCCAGCGGTGAACTTGTCGGCGCTTTGCGCGCACGCGGCATTGATGCGTGGGGCGTGGAAAGCAACAAGTATATTTTTGGTAAAACGCCGAAAGCGCTGGCGAAATATAACAAGCTCGGATCGGTGACGGATCTGCCTTTCAAGAACCAGTCATTCGATTATATTTACGAAACGTCGCTGTGCCATGTGGCTCCCGGCCGCGCCAAAAAGGCGGTGGCCGAGTTACACCGTGTGGCGCGCAGGGGCGTCTATTTCGGGTCGGTGACCAGCGATCTCACCTCCGAGGTTTGCGACCGCTACGACCTGCTGCGCGGCGTGACCAAGCTCGCGACATGGTGGGAATGGTCGGAGATTTTCTTCAATGCTGATTTCGATCTGACACTGGAGCGGCGCGACGTTCTGGAAAAGCTCTGGAAGCGTACGTTGAAGGCCAACAAGGGGCCGCAGGCCTGGTATGAGGACGCTGAGTCCCTGCGTTGCTGCTTTTATGACCGGCTGAAACCCACTGAATAATCCGCGTTCCGTCTCGCCATGGGCGGGGCGGAATGTTAGCACTGCGCCTCATTTGTCGTTAAGGAGCCGGGGCCAGAGATGCCCCGCGTGGGGCCGTGAGCGATCAAGATAACAGCAAAAAGACGGCAGCCAACCCGGCTGATACGCCAGTGACAGCCGTTTCTGCATCATCTGCGGATAGCCCAACGCAACCTGACGCATCGGCAGAACAGCAGTCCAAACCATCCCCAGCATCAAAGTCAAAGGCCCCGGCCAAAGCTGCCGACAAGACTGCCGCAGCCAAAGCGCCCGCGCCGGCCAAGGAGACGCCAAAGCCCCAGCCTGACGACGATGACGAGGATGATGACGACGACGATGATGAGGACGAAGACGACGAGGATGATGAGGATCTGCCCGTCACTTATTCGGCGAAAGAGGCTATCGGCGCCTTCGCGACACTTTTCAATTTTGTCCGCCCCTATCTGCCGGCCCACAAAAAGGGGCTGATCCTTGTTGGCATTGGCCTGCTGGTCGAAACCGCCTTCAATGTGCTGATGCCGCTGGCTCTCAAATATCTCGTCGATGAGGTGTTCGAGGAAGGGGACCGTTCGCAGCTGATCTGGATTTTGGCCGTGCTCGGCATTGCTGGCCTGATCACATCCATCGTCGCGATCTGGTATGAATGGCAGGACGCCAAAGTTTCATCGGCCATCACAGCCGATGTGCGTAAAAATCTCTTTGATCATGTTCAGACGCTGCCGCACAGCTTTTACGCGCGCACGAAAAAGGGCGAAATTCTCTCGCGCTTTTCCAATGACATGATCACGTTTGAAGAGTCCGTGGTGCATGTGGCAAACTGGGGCATTCTGCCGCTGCTTGAACTTCTTGCCGGCCTCGTGCTTTTGCTGGTGCTGAACTGGAAACTCGGGCTGGTGGCGTGCCTGATTTTCCCGCTGCTGCTGATCGGCCCGCGCCTGATCACGCCGCGTGCTGTCAATGCCAGTTACGATCTGAAGCGCGCGCAAGCTGGCGAGCTTGCGGTTGTGCAGGAAAATATTGGCGCACAAACCGTCGTGAAGGCGTTTTCGCTTCAGAAAATTTCCAAAGGCTGGTTCTTTGCCCGCAATGATGCGCTGCGCGCGGGGCAACAGCGATCAACCTTTCTCAACACG
>JBOFCU010000171.1:0-10774 GCA_051646285.1 Beijerinckiaceae bacterium | reverse complement strand
GGCTGTGATGCGGGAGGGCGGCAATTTTGTCGATCCACAAACAAAATCCCGGACAAGCCGGGATTTTTGACACACACAAGACCGATGCCTGTATTTCATATTGGCGCAGTGCCCTCGCGCCACCGGAGGCACCGCTGTCATCACACCCGCATCGGCATCAGCACATACAGTGTCGGTGCGGTATCACGGTCCTGAATGATGGTCGGCGAACCAGGCTCCGCCAGACGGAACAGGGCTGTATCGCCCTCCAGCTCATTGGCAATGTCGAGCAGGTAGCGCGCATTGAAACCAATATCGAGCGGGGTGTTGTCGTAGTCAGCCTCAACCTCTTCGGTCGCACTGCCGCAATCGGGATTGGTGACGGACAAGGTCAGCTTGCCATTGTTGATGGCCAGCTTCACGGCGCGGCCGCGCTCGCTGGAAATGGTGGAGACACGGTCAACCGCTGCCGAAAATTCGCTGCGGTCAACCACCAGCCGCTTGTCATTGCCGGTGGGAATGACGCGCTGATAATCCGGGAAGGTGCCATCGATCAATTTCGACGTCAGCACCGCTTCGCCGGATGAGACCCGGATTTTCGTGGCCGACAGCTCGACCGCCACGTCGCCTTCGCTGCCGTCAATCAGCTTGAGAATTTCCGCGACAGCCTTGCGCGGCACAATGATGCCCGGCATGCCGGTGGCGCCTGATGGCGCCGGCGCTTCCGAACGCGCCAGGCGATGGCCATCGGTGGCGACGGCCCGCAGCATCGGCTTGCCTTCCACATCAATGGCGTGGAGGAAAATGCCGTTGAGATAGTAGCGCGTCTCTTCCGTCGAGATGGCGAACTGGGTTTTTTCGATCAGCTTTTGCAGCACCGGTGCCGCAACGGCAAATTTATGCGTCAGCTCACCCGCCGAAATATCCGGGAAATCGGTTTCGGGCAGCGCACCCAGCGCAAAGCGCGAGCGGCCGGAGCGAAGCTGCAACTGGTTGGAATCGCCCGTCGTCTCCAGCGATATCTGCGCCCCGTCGGCAATCTTGCGCACAATGTCATACAAGGTGTGCGCCGGCACGGTGGTCGCGCCCTTCTGGCTGACGTCCGCCGGGACATTTTCGACGATTTCGAGATCAAGGTCCGTCGCCTTCAGGCGCAGGCCATTGTCATCGGCGCGCATCAGCACATTGGACAGGATCGGAATCGTCGTCCGGCGTTCCACAACCCGGTGGACATGCCCAAGGGCCTTCAAAAGGGCGGCCCGCTCGACCGTGACACGCATGCTCATTCACTCATTCATCTGGGCGTACAGCCCCTGCGGCTGCACACGATGGTGATTAACTTTTTGGGCGTGCACCGTGCCGCAGCCGCAACGGCCTTGCAAGCGACGAGATGACCGCAATCGCGGTCATCCCCTGCCAATTCAGCATGCAGAAGCGAGCGATACCGTTGCCTTATTCCACCAGCATGCGCTTGAGGTGCTCGACATCATCGCGCAGCCCATCATCCTTGCCGATCAGGTCATCGACCTTGCGCACTGCATGCAGGACCGTGGTGTGGTCACGCCCGCCGAAGCGGCGGCCAATCTCCGGCAAGGAGCGCGGCGTCAGCACCTTCGACAGATACATGGCGATCTGACGCGGGCGGACGACATTGGCGGTGCGGCGCGAGGACAGGATGTCGGCGCGGCTGACATTGAAGTGGGTCGCCACCAGCTTCTGGATATCCTCGATCTTGACCTTTTTCGGCTCGCGGTTGCGCACCAGATCGCGGATCGCCACCTCGGCGGCGTCCACATCCAGCGGCGCACCAGACAGAGTGGCGTGGGCGAGCAGGCGGTTCACCGCGCCTTCCAGATCCCGCCCGTTGGCGGTGACCTTGCGGGCGACATGAGCGACCACATCAGCCGTCACCTCGAATGTCGGGTGGGTGCAGCGGGCGGCGGCAATGCGCGATTCCAGAATGCGGCGGCGCAATTCCTCATCGAGCGGCTCCATCTCCACCACCAGACCGCCCCCGAGGCGGGAGCGCACCCGTTCCTCCAGACTCTCCAGATCAGATGGCGCACGGTCAGCAGCAATCACAACCTGCTTGCCGGCATCCAGCAGCGCGTTCAGCGTGTGGCAGAATTCCTGCTGGATCGACTTGCCCTGCAAAAACTGGACATCATCCATGACGAGCACATCAATGCCGCGCAGCTTTTCCTTGAAGGCCATCGCATTGTGCGACTTCAGCGCCGCGACAAAACCATACATGAAACCATCGGCAGACAGATAATTGACGCGCCTGCCCTGCATGGAGGCTGCATGGGCGACCGCCTGAATGAGATGGGTTTTGCCCAGCCCGACACCGGCATGAATATAAAGCGGGTTATAGACAGACGCAGCCTCAGTGGCGTCAGCAACCTTTTCCGCGGCGGCTTTCGCAAGCGCATTGGACTTGCCGGCGAAAAAAGTCGCAAAGGTCATGCGGCGGTCAAGCATATTGGCGGGCAGACCGCTTTCGCTGTGTGCCACACCATCATTCGCGGCCCGCTCAGACGGCGCGGATGACTTTTCAATGACGGCCAGACGTGGCGTCAATTCGGCCACGGCAGCGCTCGTGCGCGCCACGCCATTGGTGCGGGCCCCCGAGGTGTCAGCACTGCGCACATTCAGGGTTATGCGTGTAAAACCGGGCATTTCCTCGGCAAAGCGCGCCACGATGCGATCAAGATAATGCGCCTGAATCCAGCTTTTCAGGAATTTCGTCGGGACAGACAATTGGGCCATTGCGCCATCACACGCCACCATTTCGATGCGTGAAAACCAGCTTGAATAAATATCTTCGCCCAATTCGGCGCGCAGACGCCGGCGGACGCGGTCCCAAACTTCCGACATAGCCATTCCTGCATCATTCTGCTGTGCATCCGCCCCCGCGTGATGGACAACTTTCACTTGCGACAAAACCATAAAAGCCCCCGCCGGAAAGTGCAAAACTTTCCGTGCTCCTTACAAAATACCAATGTGAGATCGATAGAGCCCTGTATTCACCAGGGCATGATCATTATTATGATTGCGCTGTTCGACTGAGATACACCATCGCGGAAGACAAGGGCTCTCGATCCAATTTTACTGTGATCGGCAACCGGCTCATCCACATATCTCCTGTAACTGTCGTCATGTCCGCAGCGCGTGGGGCCATCACCAGCCATGGCAAACAGCGTGCAAAACCCACACTGTGTTCGTCAGCCATTTCATCTGGTGCGCTGGCCCCGGTGCGCAAAAAGACCGTTGCATGGCTTCTTTGACGGGCGCAACCGGACTCTTTGCGGGACAAGCATATGATGAGCTGGAAGCGCCAGGAAAGCCTGTGGATAACATCTGCCCGTTTATCATATAAAATACTGATATATATTATCTTTCTTGCCATAATCCGGCGTGGAGAATGGCCCTGCCGTTCCGGTGGCGGAACAGTGCGACTCAGCAGTGCCAAAACTGACGCTGCACGGCGCTGACTCCGGCCTGCTGGTGACTTGCCAGCTAACCATTTGAATCTGCGTTGTTTCATCGGTGCGGTTGATCACAATTTTTTTATCCCCGTGCGGTTGCCGGATGTGAGGGCGGGTGAAAGCTGTCAATGCAGGGGACAACATTTTCTGCCGCATCTGCGAAAAAAAGTAAGCAGTGATGTGTTGCCGCATTGATGACTGATGCTGCTTGATGCCGCGTTGCGGCCATATGGGCCGAGGGTCATATCTCGCATCATGGCGATTTAGCACGCTGCGGCTATAAAACACCGATGCAAAGTTATCACTGCGGCACAGGTGCTTTGAATATGGTGTCTGCTACCGCGATCGTGCCATCCAGCCCTGAAGTTTATGCCGTCTGGGAAGCGCGGTCTTTTCAGCGCCGTATTTTTTCGTGGAACGCAGACACATGCTATGCGTGCAAGATTTTCAATATCGCAGAAAATTCAGTTGCACATATCGTATCGTCATGACCGTTCTCGATATTTTCCAGTGTGCGTGTGCTGGTATCAGAACATGGGGTGCTGCGATTTTTACCGCAGCCGGCCGGGCAAATATCGTGATGGGCCACAGGGTGCTTGCAACGAAAGTCTAACGCCTTGACATGCATGGGCGTGCGGTGCGTCTGTGACAGGTCTGACGAGCCGTGCTGCGCCCCTTGGAGACGGCGCCGGATTTGCTGTCCGGCGTGCTGTCCGACTTGCCGTCCGACTTGCCCTCCGACTTGCAAAAAAAAGCCGCCCGAAGGCGGCTTTGCCCGATCGCTGACGCTGCGGTGGTTCAGTTCGCCGCTTTTACGTCAAAGAACAGCGCCTGACTGATGACAGCCTTGACCATTTCCGGGCGGAACGGCTTGGTCATGAGGAAGGTTGGCTCGGCCCGCTCGCCGGTCAACAGCCGCTCGGGATAGGCGGTGATGAAAATCACTGGCACATTCATGGTCTTGAGGATGTCATTGATGGCATCCACGCCCGAGCTGCCATCTGCCAGCTGAATGTCGCTCAGGATGATGTCGGGCTTTTGCTTGGCCGCCATCGCGGTTGCTTCGGTGCGGGTGCGGGCAATGCCAACCACATTATGACCGATGTCGGTGACAAGGGACTCGATATCCATTGCGATCAGCGGCTCGTCCTCAATGATCATGACACGGGCGGCCAGCTGCTCGGAGATTTCACGGCCGGCATCATCGATCAGGCCGCGCACACTGTCTGCGTCCGTCTCAAGAATGGTGGCGATATCGGCGGTCGAAAACTCCTCAAGCGCCGCCAGCAGGAACGCCTGACGGGGTTTGGGCGTGAGGGTTTCAATCCGGCGATCGGCTGCGCCGGTGCCGGACATCTGCACATGTTCACGCTCGCGGTTCATGGGCATGGCGCTCCAGACCTTCAAAAAGGCCTGATACACCGCCAGCTTGCCATCCACATCGCGGCGGATGGTTGAGGGATCAGCCACCAGCGCTTCGAGCATGGCAACGACATAAGCGTCCCCGCGATCCTGCGAGCCGACAAGCGCACGGGCAAAACGCCGCAAAAACGGCAAATGCGGCGCGACAGAGTCTGCTAACGATCCGCTCATGGAACAATCCCTTTCGTAAGCCGGATGGCGTGATGCGCCTTGTGCGCATAACCACCCTTGAATTTATCGGTGTTCAGTAGTGGATTGGGCGGCAGCATGAAAGGGCTGACACGAAGAAAACGGGCCATCACCGACCATCCCTGCTCATGACCGCGCCGAGGCAATGCTGCCTGGCCGGTCGATGTGATGGTCCGGGCCGAAATCAGCGGCACCGCTGACACCCATCAGATCAGCGAGGCGATTGCGGGCGCGATTGACCCGGCTTTTCATGGTACCGATGGCGCAGCCGCACATCAGGGCCGCATCCTCATAGGAAAAGCCTTCCGCACCAATCAGAATGAGCGCTTCCCGCTGCTCTGACGGCAGCTTGTCCAGCGCCAGCCGGAAATCGGCCATATCCATATGGCCGGACTGTTCGCCATGGGTGCTCATCTGACCGGCATAAACCCCGTCAGCATCCTCGACCTCATGTTTGGCCTTGCGCCGTTCGGACAGGAAGGTGTTGCGCAGAATGGTGAAAAGCCATGCTTTGAGGTTCGACCCCTCGGCAAACTTGTCGCGATTTTTCCAGGCCTTGATCAGGGTTTCCTGCACAAGGTCGTCGGCCTTGTCAGGGTTGCCGCTCAAGGATTTGGCAAATGCACGCAGGTTTGGAACCAGCGCGATCAGTTCCCGCTGCATGACCGCACCGGAACTGTCCGTCATGAGTTCTGTCCCGAATTCTTTGAATCGACAGAAGATAATTGCTTCAAAAGGTCGGCGAAACGGTCCGGCAATGGCTCAGCAATCATGTCGCTATAGACCTTACGCAGCTGCTTGCCGATCATATCCGTGGATTCTGGCGTCAAGTGTTGATCAAACCCGTCATCATGCATCATGCTGCTGCTCTTATCACTCACCTCTTGTTTGCCTTGGTGCATGGGCTGGGTACCGCCGGGCTTCTTTTCGTTCATTACACTCTCCGGGCCGTAGGCCGCCTGCCAGCGTCGCAGGAGCCGCGCATGTGGGATCTCACGCGCTATGCAGCCTATGGTACAACCCTGATGAGAGCGTAAACACTGCACCCGCTCAAAGGTTCCCGGACATGTTCAAAAAATTCCACCAGATCCATTTCTATTGCTTTGCCGCTTCATCCGGCCCGGTTCTGGCACGTGCGGCCGCACCGCCATGGCGCGACACCAGATAGTAGGCCGCGCCCGCCAGCCCGATCACCGGCAGATTGCGCAAGGACAGTTTGAGCACCTTGGGAAGCAGCAAGGGGACGGCCGTCTTGAGCACTGCCACCGCCAGATCGCGATCCTGCGGGCGAAGGGCGACGCTGCCCGCAAAAGCACTGACAACACCATCAATTGTGCCAGTAGCCTTGGCTGCGGCCTGATCAACAGCGCTGAGCACGCCAGCCGTGCTATCGGAGGCAACAGCCGCAGGGCTTTTGGCGCGGCGTGCAGAGCGTTGCAAGGCGACCACAATGGCAGCCATGACAGCCAGCGCAAAAAAAGCACCGGCCATGGCCAGGTTCGCACCGACCGGGCCAAGAAGGGTATGCAAATAATTGTTGAGTGCGCTGATCAGAAAGATCAGCGCAAACAGCAGCGGCAGCGCGATCAAAATTTTGCCAACCATGCTTGCGATGGCATCATCAATGGGCTGACGCACACGGTTGATCAATGATTGAAACACGACACGCCTCTGGGGAGAATGAACGAAGAAGTCGGCTCCCGTGCCGGACCGGCACGGGGAAATTAGCCTGCCACCTGAATGACGATCAGGCCTTCCAGAGCGCTCCAAGGACAAAGCCGACAGCTGCCGCCAGCGCCAAAGTGGTCATTGGCTGATCGGCCAGCGACTTGTCGATGGCTGATTTTACATTACCGGCCACTTCCTGCACCCGCTCCGTCGCATCGCCAGCCTGTTCAGCCACCTTGCGCGCGGTGCGTTCGGCATGGGTCAAAGCCTGATCGACTTTTTCACCCGCCTTGGAAGCGATATGCGATGCCGTCGCAGAAACATCGTCGGCAACTTCGCGAACGGCCTTTTCAGCATCATGACGGGCTGCAGAATATTGTGTCATTGTTGTCTCGCTTGCCTGTTGAGGGGTGGTGCTTCCAGCGATTGAACCGCACCTTGTCCAAGAAACGCCATGTCAGCGCACTGGTTCCCTGCATTTCAAAAAAAACAGACCACGGCTGCGGATTGCCCCGTCCGCCGGGTTCTGACGACGATTCGGGAATACAGTTCCTGCGCAGCACAATGCGGCAGGCCTCGCCTCGCCAAAAAAATCTGCCCTGACGATAAACGTCAGAGCAGCAATGTTCTTGTGCAAAATTATCAGCAGGTTCCGTTAGCTCACCGGCCAACCGTCGATTTTACATCACCGGCAAATTTCTGAGCTTCGCCCTTGGCTTCCTGCGCCAGACCCTCAGCATGCAGCTTGTCAGAACCAACAACCTTGCCGACGCCCTGCTTGACATTGCCAACGGCCTCATTGGCAAGGCCGCTGACCTTGTCCACCGTCGAGGAGCTGGTGACCGAATCCGTGGCATCGTGAACAGCATCCTTCACATTGCCCATCGCCTGCTGGGCTTCACCCTTGGCTTCCTGCGCTGCACCCTCGGCCTTCAATTTGTGTGAATCGACAACAGTGCCGATGCCCTGCTTGACGTTGCCCATGGCTTCATTGGCAAGGCCCTTGATTTTGTCTGTCATGCTCGACATAGCGCTCTCCGTCTCTGGACATTGATGGTTCGGGGTTGTGAGCGGCGTGCACACCGGGACTGGCGTCATCCGCTCTTGCAATCGCTCTTGCAATCACTCTTGCAAGATCAAACGGCATGAAGCGGAATTGGTTCCATCCCAAAAAATCGGATTGATCAAACAGCATGGGAAAAGTGTGTACTTCCAGACTGTTGCGTGATGTCATTTCAACGCATCAGGACGTAAAAACACGTCTGGATTGTGAAACTTTTCATGCACGGCAGCGTTAGCACATGGCGTTTATGGAATTTGCGCACTCCCTAAAAAGCGTGACCATGCGCGCAGCTCGCTATCGTGGTGGCTGTCCTTGATTTTTGATGCAGGCTGAGGGGCTTTCCATGCCAATGGTTTCTGACACGGTCCGTAATCTCGCAGCATCGCTCGTGGTGATGGCACTGATCATTGCTGCACTTGTTGTCGGTAAGGACATATTTATTCCGTTGGCCTTGTCAGCCGTGCTCGCCTTTATTCTGGCGCCTGTCGTCAACTGGCTGATGAACCGGCGCGTGCCACATGGAGCGGCTGTTGGCGGCCTGATGCTGGCTGTTGTCATCACCCTGTCGGCAGCAGCCATCGGCTTCAGTGCGCAGATCCTGAGTGTTACGACGACACTCAACGATAACAAACAAAATCTTGTTATGAAATTGCGCAACTTCACAGGCAAAGACGCAAGCGAAGGTATTTTGGGCCGTGCCTCGCGTTCCATTTCTGCGCTGGAAAAAGCCATCACATCAGAACTGGAGACGGAGGAAAAAAAATCCGGGGCAGCACCAACTGTCGTTGTTCAGCAAAAGCCGGAGAGTGGCGGCTCGACTTCTTTCATGGAAATTGCCAAGGGCGCGGTAGGCCCGCTGGCAACATTTCTTGTCACGATGCTGTTTACAGCATTTCTGCTGCTGCAAAATCATGATCTGCGTGACCGGATTGTGCGTGTGCTTGGCACGGATAATATGAGCGGGACGACGGCAGCCCTGTCAGAGGCAGGCGACCGGCTCGGACAATTGTTTCTGGGTCAGGCCATGATCAATGCGGGCTTTGGATTGTTCATTGCCATTGCCTTGTGGGTCATTGGCGTGCCCAACCCTCTGCTGTGGGGCGTGGCGGCAGGCTTACTGCGGTTTGTGCCTTATATTGGTGCTTTTCTGTCCTCCCTTCCGCCCCTGCTGCTCGCCGCCGCGGTCGATCCAACCTGGACGACATTTATTGCAACCGCAGCGGTCTTTCTGATTTCGGAACCCATCATGGGGCATGTGATTGATCCGCTCGTGCTTGGCAAACGTGTCGGGTTGTCCCCCTTTGCCATGGTGGCTGCAGCGAGTTTCTGGACATTGGTGTGGGGCCCCGTTGGCCTGCTGCTGGCGGCACCCCTGACCATGGTGCTCGTTGTCATCGGCGAAAATATCCCACAGTTGAATTATTTGTCGGTTCTGCTGGGTGACAAGCCGGCGCTTGATCCCAACACGCAATTTTATCACCGGCTTTTGTCAAACGATTCGGCATCGGCTGTTGAACAGATCGAGGAAGAACTGGAAACTGGTTCGATCAAGACAGCATCCGACCAGATCGTGCTGCCCGCCTTGCGGCTGGCTGCGCTCGACCAGCGCCGGGGCCGCATCAGCGCTGATCAATTAAAAGAACTGCATGAAACCATGGATGATGTGACGGATGCCATTCCCGGCACATCTGCAACACTGCTTACGCCTGAAGCCAAGGCCGTTATGGATATGGCTAATCCCAATCGGTTTGATGCGATCATTGTTCCGGCGCGCGGCAGCATTGATACCATGGCGGGTGAGTATGTTGCGGCGGCCCTTGCCAAGGCCGGCCTTGGGAAATGTCTGGCTTTGACGGAAGCATCGGGCATGATGGCCATGGCAGCGGTGCGCACGGAGATGGAGCAGGGACACATCGGTGCCATCGTGCTGTCCACTGTCGGCGGCATGGATGGCCGCCATCTGCGTTTTCTGGCCAAGCGCGCGGCGCGGGAATTTCCCGGCACGCCGATCATGCTGTGTGATTGGGGCCAGCCGCGCGATATGGCGAACAGTTTGCGCGTCAATGATGATCTTGGCGCTGGCATTTCGGAATGTTCCACTGTGGGTGAATTGATCAGCCTTTTGCAGCTGCAACTGAAATTCACCCCCCCTGGAACCGAAACGCCGACCCAACTGCTCGACCGGCTGCAACCTGCTTCGGCGTGACAGCGCGAAGCCTAAAGCAAAAAAGCCGCGCACCACCTGTGCGGCTTTTGTTTGTGGCATGGCCATTGCGCGATACTGGCCGCCTGCCGGCAATGGCCCTGCATTTTCGGGCGGGCCAAACGCCTTGTCAGCCCCGCGCCGTTGCTTCCGGCTTACCGCCGGCCAAAGGCTTGCGCCTTACAGATCATCGAAGCGTCAGCTAAATTTATTGGGGATCTGGCCGAAAGGCGCGTGGGGATCCACGACCCGGCCCCATGGCAGGCGAATTTCATGGGATGCGCCGGATTTCGGGTAATTGAGCGTGACTGAGCCGCCCATGGACCTTTCCACGGCAAAGCGCATGACGTTTGTGCCAAAACCGACCCGATCGGGCGGCATGACCGCCGGCCCATTTTCCTCATGCCAGCGAATGAGCAGTGACTGCTGGCCATCATCCTGTGTCTCCATCGCCCAATTCACCGTGACACGGCCGCGCGCGGTGGACCATGCGCCATATTTCGTGGCGTTGGTGGCCAATTCATTCATGAAGAGGCTGAGCAGCACCGCATCATCGCGCGCCACAGGCACGGCCGGCCCATCCAGCGTCAATGCGCCCGTTGTTTCCGGCGTGTAGGCCGCAAGCACTTCCATGATGAGATGGCGCAAATCAGGATTTCCCGGCCGGTCAGGCCGCAGCAAATCATGCACACGCCCAAGCGCGCCAAGCCGCTCACGGAAGGCACGGGTAAATTCATTCATGTTGCGGGTATGACGCGCGGT
>JBOFCU010000170.1:0-18232 GCA_051646285.1 Beijerinckiaceae bacterium | reverse complement strand
TGATATCACGGCATTGCCTGCCCATATGCGGGCGCAACAGGGTATTGCGCGCACATTCCAGATCGTCAAACCTTTTGCCGGGTTGAGTGTGCGTGAAAATATCGCGGTGGGCGCTTATTTGCGCCATCACCGGCGCATGGATGCACTGGAAAAAGCCGATCAAGTTACTGTGCGGCTTGGGCTTGGTGATATGGCAGATAAACCTGCTGGTGCATTGACGGTAGCGGGCCGCAAGCGCCTTGAATTGGCGCGTGCACTGGCAACAGAACCGGAGATTTTATTACTCGACGAGGTGCTGGCTGGCCTCAACCCCTCCGAAATTCGCGATATCATTCCGGTGATACAATCCATTCGCGCATCCGGCGTCACCATTCTGATTGTCGAGCATGTGATGCAGGCCGTGATGGAATTGTGTGACACAGTGTATGTGCTTGCTCAGGGCCTGATGATTGCACAAGGCAAACCTGCCGCGATTGCGGATAATCAATCTGTTATCGAAGCCTATCTTGGTCATGGTGCCGCTGCGCGCATGCGCGGGCCAAAAGAAAAAAATGCCCATGCTTGATGTTGACGCCATCATAGCAGGATATGGCGAAACGCAGATATTGCGTGGCGTCTCACTGCGCGTTGATGCCGGTGAGATTGTGGCGGTGTTGGGCGCCAACGGCGTAGGAAAAACTACCCTCAATCATGCCATTTCCGGATTGATCAAGGTTCGATCGGGTGCCATTCATTTTTTGGGCAAAAAAATTTCAGGCCGGGCTGCGCCGGATATTGTTAAGGATGGTTTGATTCACGTGCCCGAAGGCCGCAAGATTTTCCCCAATCTGACGGTGCGTGAAAATCTCGAACTTGGCTCCTATCGCCGGGCTCGTGAGCGGCGCATGCAAAATATGGAACGAATTTTTACGCTTTTCCCGCGCCTGCGTGAGCGGGAGAGCCAATTTGCGGGAACATTGTCTGGCGGTGAACAGCAAATGCTGGCGATTGGACGCGGACTCATGGCGGAACCGAAGCTGCTGATTTTGGATGAGCCTTCGCTTGGCCTTTCACCGCTTCTTGTGGAGGAACTTTTTACGCTTATACAGCGCATTGCCAGTGACAATATTGCGGTCATGCTGGTTGAGCAAAATGCGGTTCAATCTCTCGATATTGCTGATCGCGCCTATGTCATGTCCAATGGCATGATCACCATGAACGGAACGGCGGTGCAATTGCGTAACGATCCTGACCTGCAAAAATCTTATCTGGGGTTGTAACCATGGCCATTGTCACACCCGGTGTCGTGCCTGCGTCCATTCTCGTGACGCACCAGCAACCTGCGTGGCTGTCTCAGTGGGCGCGGTTTGCGGCTGAAACCCGTTACCACGAATTGCCGGCTCATGTTGTGGCGCGCGCGCGGCTGGTCATTCTCGATTGCATTGGTGCAGCGCTGGCCGGTCATGCCGAGCCAGAAATGGCGCGCGCCAGACAGCGCATGTCTGCCGGGATGTATGGTGCTGCATTTTTAGATGGCACTGCTGGAACCATGCTTGAAATTGACGAGGGCAATCAATATGCCCGCGGCCACCCTGCCATTCATGTTGTGCCCGCTTTGCTGGCGGCAGCAAGAAACAAGAGCATATCCGGGCAGAAATTTATACTGGCTGCAGTGCTTGGCTATGAAATTGGTGCGCGTATCGGCATTGCATCAAAGCTGCGCGTCACCATGCATCCGCACGGCACATGGGGCGTGGTTGGTGCTGCGCTGGGCATCGCAATCTTGCACGAGGCAAAGCCAGTCGAAATCGCGTCTGTCATTAATGTATCATCCAACCTTGGCTTGACGACGAGCCGCCGCACAATGCTGGAAGGCGCAACGGTGCGAAATACCTACGCCGGATTTTCCAACATGCTTGGTATGATGGCCTGGGATCTGGTGCAATGCGGATTTACCGGTGAGGCGGATGGTGTTGGCTCAGTGTATGGCGGCATTGCAGCGGATCAATGGATGCCGGACGCAATGATAGATGCGCTGGGCGAGCGCTGGGAAATTGCCCGTAATTATTTCAAGCGCCATGCAGCTTGCCGTTATAATCACGGTGCACTCGATGCACTCGAAAAAATGATTGCCGATGCTGGGGGCTCCATTGATCCTGAAGAGATCGAAAGCATCGGTGTCGACACGTATGTCTGGGCAGCACAACTTGATCACCCGGAGCCTGCATCGATGCTGGCCGCGAAATTTTCTATGCCGTTTTCAATTGCCACACGGATTATCAATGGGAACACTTCACTCGATTCTTTCCGTGATAAGGCCCGTGAGGACACACGTACGCGTGCGCTGGCACGGCGTATTGTGGTGAACGAAGATGCGGCCCTCACCGCCAGGCTGCCGGGTGAACGCCCGGCGCGTGTCACGATTGCGTTGCGTGACGGCCGCCGCTTTGTTTGTGAGGTCGCGACCAACAAGGGTGATACGGAAGACCCTTACAGCCCGTCCGATGTTATCGAGAAATTTCGTGATGTTGCACAACCCGTCATTGGTTCGAAGCGGAGTGAGGCGCTCATCACGGCTGTGATGGAATTGGAAAAATCCAGTTCAATTCATGAATTTATTGATTTGAGTGCAGTATCATGAATGCCGCCATTAAAAGTATGACACTCAGAAAGCAACTGAACCAAGGGCCGATTGTGCTGGCGCCTGGCATTTATGATGCATTGTCGGCATCGCTCGCGATGCAGGCTGGTGCGAAAGCACTTTATCTGTCGGGTGCTGGAATTGCCTATACCCGCCTTGGCCGTCCCGACATCGGGCTTGTGACTATGACAGAGGTCGCAGAAACGCTGTTGCTGGTGCGTGACCGGGTTGATACGCCCATTATTGTTGATGCTGACAATGGGCATGGCAACGCGTTGAATATGCAGCGCACCATGCGCCTGTTCGAGCGGGCGGGGGCCAATGCGTTGCAAATCGAAGATCAATCCTATCCCAAGCGTTGCGGGCATTTGTCTGAGAAGAATCTGATTACGACATCAGACATGACCGGGAAAATCCATGCCGCTGCCGATGCGCGCCACAGCGAGGAGACTTTGATCATTGCGCGGACCGACGCGATTGCTGTGGAAGGATTTGCAGCTGCAATTGATCGCGCTGCGCAATATGCTGAAGCAGGAGCTGATGTGCTTTTTATTGAAGCACCTGCGTCGCGCGAGCAATTGTCGGATATCGTTCAGACGCTTGGCAATCATCTTCCGTTGATGGCCAACATGGTGGAGGGTGGGCGCACCCCCGTCCTGTCAGCCGCAGAATTGCAGGATATCGGCTTCCGTCTGGTCATTTTCCCCGGTGCGATCGTGCGTGTCATCGCCCATGCGGCACAGGCTTTTTACAGCACGTTATTGCGGGACGGTACATCGCATAATTTTCGCAGTGCCATGTTCGATTTTGAAGCGCTCAATCGTGTTATCGGTACGCCAGACTTGCTCGCGGCGGGCAAAAAGTATGAAGGAAGCGGGGCATGAGCCGGGGCGTTGATGCTGTCACAATGGCTGTACTGACTGGCCGCCTGGAGCAGATAGCTGATGAGATGGATGCGACATTGTATCGCTCCGCCTTTAATCCGATTATTGCGGAAGCGCGGGACGCATGCCACGGTCTTTATCATTCACATACGGGCGAAACGCTGGTGCAGGGGCAAAAAGGCCTGCCGATTTTCGTTGGTGCGATGGCCTTTGCTGTCAAAGCTGTGATCGATTATGCAGCGCGCGATGGGAGCCTTGATGAAGGGGACACCTTTATTTTTAATGACCCCTATGCGGGTGGCACACATCTGAATGATTTTCGGTTGGTGCGGCCGCTGATGCGGCAAGGCAAGGTTTTTGCCTGGCTTGCTTCTGTCGGGCACTGGCTGGATATTGGTGGCAATGTACCTGGTGGCTACAATCCGCAAGCGGTGGAGAGTTTTCAAGAGGGTGTGTTGATTCCGCCCGTAAGACTTTTCCGAAAAGGTGTGTTACAACAAGATATTGTGGATATCTTGCAGGCGAATACGCGGGTGCCGCGTTCGAATTGGGGAGATCTTAACGGACAATTGAACGCACTTGATCTCGGCATGCAGCGTTTTCACGCACTCTTCGATGAATATGGCGAGGAAACGATTCAGGCTGTTCTTGATGCAGGTTCGCAGCGTGCCGAGACATTGATGCGTGGTAATATCAGGCGGCTTCCTGATGGGTGTTATTCTTTCGAGGATTATCTCGACAATGACGGCATTATTGATGAACGCCTGACGATTGCGCTTGATTTGACGATCGATGGCGAAGAGATGGTGCTTGATTTTTCACGATCGTCACCGCCATGCCGCGGCCCGGTGAATATTGCCTATTCTACGGCTGTTGCAGCCTGCTATGTGGCTTTAAAACATTTGTTTATTGAGGTGCCTGCGAATGCTGGTTGCCTGCGACCGATTCATTTTGTCATTCCGGACACGACTTTTTTAAGTGCAAAAGCGCCGCGCCCGGTGGCGGGTTATACAGAAACAATTTTGCGCATGATCGGCGTAGTGTTTGGCGCTCTTGCCAAAGCTGATCCTGCTCGGGCGACGGCTGCACCATTTGGCACCATCAATGCACTTTCTGTTGCGGGAACGCGCGGCAATGGTGGTCGCTGGGTGTTGTTTTCATTTTTCGGCGGCGGCCTTGGCGGCAATCCACAATCAGATGGCTTGAACCACGCCAACAATCCCATTTCGACAGCGACGATGCCACCGGCCGAAATTCTTGAGGCATCCTATCCGGTGATGTTCACCGAGTGGGGCCTGCGCCGGGACAGCGCCGGGCCGGGCACCCATCGTGGCGGATATGGCGCTGTGTATGCGCTTGAGGTGCTGGATGTGAATGGCGCGCAGGTTTCGCTGCTTGGTGAGCGTGGCCGCTATGCGCCATTTGGTGTAGCGGGCGGGCAATCTGCCGCACTGAATCAATTTCATTGGCAGGCGAATAAGAATGAATGGGTTTCGGCACCCATGGCTTCGAAAATTACCGGCATCCATCTCGCCCAAGGCCAACAGTTGCGGCTTGAAACGCCCGGCGGAGGCGGATGGGGTGATCCAATGTTGCGCCCGCCAGAGGCGGTGGCGGCTGACATCAGGCGCGGTCTTCTTGATTCCCGTATGGCGCGGATGCAATATCACGTTGAGGTTGATGAAACCGGCGTAATTGACCTTGAGGCCACACACGATAGGCGCGCAGGGGTAAGAGCATGACACGCGCGCGTCTTGTTGGTGTGGATGTTGGCGGCACATTCACGGATCTCGCCTTTTTTGATGAAAGCACGAATTCATTCCACACAGCCAAGGTGCCGTCCAACCGTGGCGATGAAGCGGTTGGATTTATTGCCGGGCTTGAAACGTTTGGTGATGTAGCCGATCTCAATGCGATCGTGCATGGCACGACTGTCGGCACCAATGCATTGCTCGAGCGCAAGGGCGCCCGCATCGGTCTGATAACAACTCACGGCTTCCGTGATGTATTGGAAATGCGGCGGCGGGACAGACCGCATACATGGGGGCTGTGGGGTGATTTTGAACCGGTCGTAAGCCGCGAAATGCGCCTTGGTGTTGCAGAAAGAACGCTGGCTAACGGCACAGTGCATACGCCGCTGGATGTGCTTGATATGGAGGGAGCCTGCCGCCATCTGTTGGCAGCCGGGGCTGAGGCGCTGGCAATTGTTTTTATCAATGCCTATGCCAATGCCGATAATGAAAAGCTAGCACTGGAGATTGCGCAGCGCTGCTGGCCCAATCCACATATCGCGGCCTCGCATCAAATTCTGCCGGAAATTCGCGAGTTCGAGCGCACGTCTACAACAGCGTTGAATGCTTATTTGCAGCCGGTTGTGGCCAGTTATTTAAGCAAACTCGAACATGCTTTGGCTGAGCGAGCATTTCGAGGCTCTTTCCATATCGTGCAATCCAATGGTGGTGTGATGTCCACTGCCAGCGCGCGGCAATTTCCGGTGCGCACGGCATTGTCCGGCCCGGCTGCTGGCGTTATTGCCGCCGCAGCAATCGCCGGTGCTGCCGGATATCCTCATGTTATTACTGCCGATTTGGGCGGAACATCATTTGATGTTTCCCTGATTGCGCATGGTAAGGCCTCGCTTGCAGCGCAAACCACCATCGATTTCGGGCTTGTCGTGCGCACGCCGATGATTGAAATCACAACCATCGGTGCAGGCGGCGGTTCGATCGCACATGTGGATTCTGGCGGTCTTCTTGCGGTCGGTCCGGAGAGTGCTGGCTCGCGCCCAGGCCCTGTGGCCTATGGGCAAGGGAACACACGCCCAACGTTGACGGATGCCAATATTGTTCTCGGGCGTATCAATGCGGCAAGACCGATTGGCGGGCAATTGAAGAGTCTTGATGTTGCGGCTGCGCGTGCTGCCATCGCTCAGTATGTTGGTGGGCCATTGCAAGTATCGCCAGAGCAGGGGGCGGAAGCCATCGTGCGGGTGGCCAATGCAAAAATGGCTGGTGCGATACGTCTCGTTTCCATCGAACGTGGGCATGATCCGGCCAGGTTCACGATTGTTCCATTCGGCGGCGGCGGCGCACTGCATGTGGGCGCGCTCATTCGTGATGTCGGCCTTAAATCAGCATTGGTGCCGCGCTATCCCGGAATCACTTCGGCGCTTGGCTGTATTATCGCAGATATTCGCCATGATGCCGTGCAGACCATGAATATGACACTCGACAATATTGATGTGGATGCACTGACAGCGCGCATGAATGAATCCGGCGAGACTGCACGTGCGGTTATTGCGCGGGCTGGCCTCACTGTACAAGGCATCGATGTCATGTTTGAACTGGATATGCATTATCTGGGACAAACGCATACGATTGGTGTGCCTTTGCCGGTAACGCTGGATACGCTGGATACGCTCGATGATAAAGTCATCCGCAACGCGTTTGAATCCTCTTATGCCAATGCGTTTTCCAGGCTGCTGCCGGGCACACCTGTGCGGCTTGTGAATCTGCGGACAGCCGCTATCGGGCGGCGCCCGGCATTTGATCTCATGGCGCTTGCACCACACACAGGCGGCCAGCGCGCGGTGCCTGTTGCAGAGCGGCAGGTCTGGTTTGATGGCGGATGGCACGCAACAAAGATTTATGCCCGGCTGGATTTGCCTGTGGGCGCCAATATCATCGGACCTGCCATTCTCGAGCAGCCTGATGCGACTGTTGTGATTGATCCAGGTCTGGTGGCGCGGGTTGATGCTTTTGGCAATCTGATTGTGGAAATCATACCATGATATCGCCGGTTCCTGCATCGCGCACAGCTCTGCTCATCGTTGATTTGCAAAATGACTTTATTCATCCTGATGGAGCCTATGCCCGCGGCGGGCAGGGCGCTTCATCCATCGCTGCGTTACCTGAAAAAATAGCTCCTCTGGCAAAAGCTTTGCGGGCAGCTGGCGGCCTTGTGGTTGCAACACAATTCACGCTGGTGCCAGGCCATGGCGGCGAACCTCTGATTTCGCCGCATCTGAAAGCGATGCGGCCATTTTTGCACAAGGGTGATTTTTTGCCTGGGAGCTGGGGACACGCAACTGTCGATGCGCTTCAGCCGGTTGATGTGGTGATTGAAAAAATTGCCTATTCTGCATTTTATATGACGAGGCTTGAATGGGTGCTGCGCAAGCTTGATATTGCGCGTCTGATTGTTGGTGGCATCGTCACCAATGGCGGTGTTGCCTCAACCGTGCGTGACGCTCATGTGCGCGATATTCATGCCGACGTGCTTGAGGACGGCTGTGCCGCCTTTTCTGATGCGGTGCATCGCACCGCTATTGATGCATTGCGGCCTGTTGCTGGTATCACGACCGTCGCTGCTGTACTGGGTGAGTTTCGCTGACAATGCCTGAACCGCGCACATTGTTCGATAAAATATGGGATGCCCATGTCATCGTTACCCGCGATGATGGTGAGCAGCTTTTGTGGATCGACCGGCATTTTGTGCATGAGGGGTCACACCATGCCTTTCGCGCCCTGGAAAAACGCGGCGCAAAACTTGCCCATCCTGCTTTGACCTTCGGCATTGCCGATCATTATGTGCCAACACGCGGGCGGCCGTTTATTGCCGACACAGATATCGCAGGGATGGTGGCCAATCTCACTGTGAATGCACACCAGCATGGGTTTCGTCTGTTTGGCCTGAGCGATCCTGGGCAAGGCATCGTGCATGTCGTGGGACCGGAGCAAGGGCTAACCTTGCCGGGGTTGCTGATTGTGTGCGGTGACAGCCATACATCCACGCATGGCGCATTTGGCACTATTGCGTTCGGCATTGGTGCGTCCGAAGTCGCGCATGTGTTGATGACGCAGACCCTGTGGCAAAAAAAGCCGAAGCGGATGCGGATTGGCGTGACCGGTATTCTTGCGCCACATATTTCCGCAAAGGATCTGGCGCTGTATGTTATCCGCATGATTGGCGCTGATGGCGCGCGTGGATGTGCGTTGGAATATAGTGGTTCAGTGATCAGTGCAATGTCGATGGAGGCGCGGCTGACACTGTGTAACATGTCCATCGAAGCTGGCGCGCGCTGTGCCATGGTTGCGCCGGACGAAACAACATTTTCCTATCTGAAAAATAGGCCATACGCGCCGCGTGGCATGCAATTTGAAGCGGCCTGTAGTGACTGGCGAAATATGTGCAGTGATGCCGATGCCATTTATGATCTTGAAGCGATTATTGATGGTGCCGATATTGTGCCCACGGTCACATGGGGCATCAGCCCCGAAGATGCTCTCGCTGTTGGCGAGGCAATTCCGGATCCTGAGCAAATTGCTGATCGCGCGCGGGCACAGTATGTGCGTGATGCGATTGCCTATATGGGGCTGAAACCGGGAGAGAAAATAGCCGATATTGTTGTTGATAGGGTGTTTATCGGATCTTGCACCAATGCGCGCATTGAGGATTTGCGTGCTGCTGCGGCTGTGTTGCGTGGTCGAAAAGCTGTCACACCCGGCCTTGTGTCGCCGGGCTCGTCTCTCGTCAAACAGCAAGCAGAAAAAGAAGGCCTGGCGCAAATTTTTATTGATGCAGGATTGGTCTGGGCTGACTCGGGCTGTTCGATGTGTGTGGGCATGAATGGCGACAGGCTTGCACCGGGAGAACGGTGCGCTTCAACGACAAACCGCAATTTTCGAGGACGGCAGGGCAAGGATTCCCGTACTCACCTGATGTCACCTGCGATGGCTGCGGCTGCGGCTGTGACCGGCCGGATCACAGATGTGCGCAGTTTGCCACCGGTTGCGAATGGTGGAGGCAATGATGGAAAAATTTGAAACACTGAAGGCCATCGCATGTCCGCTCGGCCTTGAAAATGTCGATACCGATCAGATTATTCCCGCCCGCTTCATGAGCCGTTCGCGCGCGCAAGGCTATGGTGGCTTTTTGTTACACGACATGCGATTTGACGACAATGGCGTGGCGCGCGGCTTCCTGCTTGATAATCCGCGTTATCATGGTGCGTGTATTCTCGTTGCGCGACGGAATTTCGGAACTGGTTCGTCACGTGAGGCTGCTGTCTATGCCTTGTCGGATTTTGGTATCCGCTGTGTGATTGCACCGTCGTTTGGTGATATTTTTTCCTCCAATGCGACAAAAAATGGCCTGCTCACGGCAATGTTGCCGGCTGATGAAATCGAAGCCCTATTGCTGACATTGGAGACCATTGAAAAGCCTGTGCTGATGGTCGATCTCGCCATGCAGACCATTGGTATGCAGGGTCAGTGTTGGCGATTTTCCATTGATGCTGTGCGGCGTTTGCAATTGCTGAATGGCTGGGACGATCTCGACGTGACCCTGCAATATCAGGACCAGATCAGCCAATTTCGCCAAACCAGGCATGAGCGGTATACTTGGTCAGTTCCTGCCTTGCCGCAGCGTGAATAGTCAATGCGTAATCACACCAAATGGCAGGCAATTTTGACGGCGCCTTTTGATATGAGGTCTGGCCGGATTTCCATACAGCGCTTTTCCGCCAATGCGCAGCGGGGATGAAATGCGCAGCCTGATGGCGGCGCTATTGGGCTGGGCACTTCGCCGGACATGGGCTTGCGTTTACGGTTGGGTTTTTCAACATCGGGAATTGTTTCCAGCAACAGGCGCGTATAGGGATGCCGGGGATCGCTGAATATATTCTCTGCATGCCCTTGTTCGACAATCCGGCCGAGATACATAATTGCGAGATCATCCGACATATGCCGGACCACGGATAAATTATGGCTTATAAAAAGATAAGTCAGCCCAAATTCATTCTGCAACTGCACCATGAGGTTGAGAATTTGTGCTTGGACGGAAACATCAAGAGCAGATGTCGGCTCGTCGCATACCAGGAAATCGGCCTCAGTTGCAAGCGCGCGCGCAATCGAGATGCGTTGGCGCTGTCCGCCAGAAAATTCGTGGGGAAAGCGCTTGATATCAGAGCGGGCGAGGCCAACGATTTCAAGCAGGTCACCAACACGTGTCAGGCATTCGCTATCCGTGGCGCGCAATTGCAATTCGCGGATGGGTTCTGCGATAATATCACCAACGCGCCAGCGCGGATTGAGGCTGGCATAGGGGTCCTGAAAAATCATCTGGATGCGCGGCAGGCCTGTTGTGCCATCGTTGCGCTTGATCTCACGAAATCGCAGTGATCCCTCAGTGGGCTTTTGCAAGCCCACAACCATGCGTGCGAGTGTTGACTTGCCGCACCCGGACTCACCAACGATTGAGAATGTCGTGCCGCGCCGCACGTTCAAGCTGACCTGTTCCACGGCGCGCAAAATGCGCGGTTGTGCGCCACTGAGTAATCGCGCCAGCCACGGCCCGGACACATCGAAGTGACAGGATGCTCTATCAATATGCAGAATGGTTTCCGTCTCAGTCATGCTGCTGATCTCCGAGCGGGACATGACAAGCGACGGCATGGCGGTGCAATCCAAGATCTGGCTTTACAGCCATGCAATGATCGATGGCATGCGCGCAACGGGGGTGAAAGGCGCATCCTGCCGGCATGGCGTTGAGGCGCGGCATGGCACCGTTGATTTGATTTAGTTCTGCATCGCGGCGATGCACGCTTGGAATGGAAGCCATCAGGCCGACCGTGTAGGGATGGCGCGGCCGGCGGGTGACATCTGCAACCGGCCCGATTTCCACCACGCGGCCCGCATACATCACAGCAACGCGGTCCGCTGTTTCGGCAATAACACCCATATCATGCGTGACGAGCATGATGGCTGTGCCATAGTCCCGGCACAAACGCTTCAACAGTGTGGTGATTTGAGCCTGTATAGAAACATCGAGCGCGGTCGTGGGTTCGTCCGCAATAATCAGCTTTGGTTCCGCACAGAGTGCCAGCGCAATCACGACACGCTGGCGCATGCCGCCGGAAAATTGATGCGGATAATGGTCGATGCGCATTTCCGCTGCGGGTATACCAACTTCCACCATCAATTTCAGCGCGCGCGCTCGTGCTTCTGCGCGGCTGACTGGCAAGTGCGTGAGAATAGTTTCAACAATTTGGTCGCCGACCTTGAGCAGCGGGTGCAGAGACGTTAGCGGATCCTGGAAAATGGCTCCGATGTCACGCCCGCGCAGTTTGCGCATGTCTTCTGCTGATAAATTATCAATGCGGCGACCGGCCAGATGGATGCTGCCGCCGGCAATGCGGCCCGGAGGGTCCAGCAGGCCGATGACGGCAGTGCCGGTGAGAGATTTTCCTGCGCCGGATTCGCCAACCACGCCGAGAATTTCTCCCGGTGCAATATCGAATGAAATACCATCAAGCGCGGTTAATGCGCCACGGCGGTTGTCGAAAACGACGCGGAGATTACGGATCGACAAGAGGGAATCGGTTGTGGTGCTCATGCGGATTTATCGTTGCGCATGATGTGATAGCTGGATGAGAAAATATCGCTCGCCGGTGGATGGTTGTGGGTGCGCTCCGGATATAGGGACATGACATGGGCAAATTGCGCTTGTGCGCGTGCGTTATCTGCCTGCTCGTCAATGCCGGGGATTATGCTGTCTTGCATGACAAAGCGACCATCAATCACCACGTCGGATATATCCCTGCCATGGCCTGTCAGCAGCAGTGTTTGGATGGGGTCGATCACCTGTCCGGTATGGGGGCGATCCAGACGCGCCACCACAATATCCGCGCGCGCGCCTGGCTGAAGGCGGCCAATATCCGTGCGGCCCAGCGCACTCGCGCCGCCAAGCGTTGCGGCATCGTAATAATCCTCGCTGCGTGCTGCCGTTACGCTGCCGGCCATGACCCGGCACAGGATCATGCCAACCTGCATATTCATGATCATGTCTGGGGGGCTTGTGTCCGTGCCAAGCCCGATATTGATTCCCATGGCGCGGTAGCGTGCGAAATGGTCGATGACGCCACCGTGCCGCCCCGATACGAGCGGACAATGCACGATGGTCGATCCAGCATCGCGAATAATTTCGAGGTCGCGTCCGGGCCGCTCGATATAACGGCTGCCGGAAACATAGGTGCCATGCGGTAACAGTGTGCGATCGGTCAGGAAGCCCAGGCTTTGCAGCCACTCGGGCGGGCTCATGCCATGCTGTTTCAAAACCAGATCATATTCTATTTTTGACTGACAGCTGTGCAGCCGCACCGGCACATTGAGGCGTTTGCCTGCGGCCGCCGTGTGCCTCAGTAATTCGGGCGTGCAGGTTTCGACGCGGTCAGGCGCAAGCATGGTTTTGATCAAACCGTCAGCCGCACCGTCATAGCGCTCGCAAAAATCAATTGCCGCATCAAGTTCGGCAAGTCCGCGGGCCTCGTCATAGTGGGTGGTGATTGTGCCATCAGCCTCAACAAGCTGATTGCCGGTTCTGTAGGCCGGGCCAAGATAAGTCCTGAGGCCGAGGCGGGCTGCCGCCTGCGCCGCATCCTCGAATTCCTCAACTGTTTCGCCCCATGCGCGATAAAACAGCGAGGCAATCGGCAAGGCGGTGGTGATACCATTGCGGATGAGCGTTGCGAAGGCATGGTGCTTCTGAAAAGCCAGTTGCTCCCGTGAATACATTTCATACGGGCCGGCTTCGAGATAACTGCGCGGCCAGACCCGGCCTTTTTTCCAGGCGGGCTGATTGTCATAGGCGAGGATGGTGGTGTCGAGATCAGACAGGGCATCGAGATCCACAAAGCCGGGACCAATCAGCGCCACGCCAAAATCATGGCGCTGTGCAACTTCGCCCGGAAAATCATGCCCAGTGAAAATAATAGCGCCATCTTCAAAAACGATCTGGCCGTTTTCATAGAGACAGTGCTTGCCGTCGCGATGGCCAATCAGCCAGCGCGCTGTCATTAAAATACGTCCCTTTGGTCTGCTTGCCACTTTGAGCATTATGGTGCCTTGAGAATCGAGACGCCATCGCGCGCAATGATTTTGCCGCGCTTGATCACCCGACGATGGGAGGGGCGGCTGACAATCGCATCCGCCACGCTTTCAGCGGGAACCAGCAGCAGATCGGCGTTGCATCCCACGCCAAGACCATAGCGTGCAATTTCCATGACCTTTGCGCCTTGTGCCGTCACAACATTCAGCGCCAGTGCCATTTCATCATCGCGCCGGAAATTATTGCGCAGTCCCACAAACATAGCGCGTTCCAGCATGTCGCCATTCCCATACGGTCCCCATGTGTCGCGAATGCCATCAGAACCGGAACAGACGCGGATACCGGCTGCGAGCAATTTTTTCACGGGCGGGGCAGGGCGGCTGGCAGGGCCGGTGGTCATGATGGCAATATCGAGCGCTGCCAACTGCTCGATCAGGGGATCAATCAGATCGCGGTCGGGCGTGCCCAGACAAAATGCGTGACTGACCGTGACCTTGCCCTGCATCCCCAGCGCACGGGTGCGCTCGATGATCAAATCCATCGAAAATGCGCCCATTTCGCCGGGCTCATGCAAATGAATATCCAGCGGTCTGCCATAAGTTTGGCACAGGCCAAAAATGGCATCGAGATGGCCTTTCGGGTCGCGATCGATGGCGCAAGGATCAAGCCCGCCGACAATTTCCGCGCCGAGTTTCATGGCCTCGTGCATCAATTCGAGCGTACCTTGCCTGCGCAACAATCCCGATTGCGGAAAGGCAACAATTTCAACATCCATAATATCGCGGCATTCCCCGCGCATTTTCATGATGCCCTCGATCCCCCACATGCCATGATCGGTATCGACATCGACATGGCTGCGAATATGCGTCGAGCCGAAGCGTGAGGATTGCACGGTCTGGCGATAGGACTGCACGTAAGGGTCCATGCCAAGCTTGCGCTTGTTGAGCCGCTCATTGTCAATCTTGTCGAGCAGGCGCGGACCAACTTCGTTCACATACCAGGTTTGGCCAAGCAGGCTCTTGTCGAGATGGGTGTGCGCTTCAACAAGGCCGGGCAGCAGCAGCGCGCCGGCACCGTCTTCAACCGTCATGCCGGCCGGCGGGGCAAGACTGCTGCCGATGGCCGCAATGGCTCCCTTCTCGATCAGCATATTGGTGCTGGCGCTACCCAGGGGACGCACATTCTTGAGGAAGAGGCTGTGAGGCATCAGCGATACTCCTTCATCGCAATTTCGGATTGAGGGCGTCGCGCAGCCAGTCGCCCAGCAGATTGACGGTCAGCACAATCAGCCCAAGCTGGATGGCTGGAAAAACCACCAGCCACCAGGAGCCGGAAAACAGATATTGGTTGCCGATGCGGATCAGCGTTCCCAGTGATGGCTGCGTGATCGGCATGCCGACGCCGAGGAAAGAGAGTGTCGCCTCCGATAAAATTGCCAGTCCGAGGTTCAGTGTTGCGGCCACCAGCACCGGTGTCATGGTGTTTGGTAAGATATGGCGCCTCATGATGCGCAGCGGCGAAACCTTGATGATTCTTGCCGCCAGCACATATTCTTTCTTGCGCTCGACCATGGTGAGCGCGCGCACCGTGCGGGCATATTGCACCCAATTTGTCAGTGAGATCGACAGCACGATCACTGCTGCCGCAAAGGGTTCGCGGAATGCTGGTGGCAGCATCTCGCGAAACAATGCGCTGACAAGAATCGCCATCAGCAATGTAGGAATGGACAGCACTGTATCAGCCAGCCGCATCAGCAGATTATCAATGCGGCCACCATGGTAACCGGCGAGCAGGCCCAGTGTGACGCCAATGCCCATGGACAGCACGACGCTGGCAAATCCAATAATCAGTGAAACGCGCGTGCCATACAGAATGGTCGACAGCACGTCGCGCCCCTGCGGGTCTGTGCCAAGCAAAAAGGGCATTTCACTGTCGCGTTGCCAGATCGGCGGTAACTCGGCCTTGTCGATAAAGACCTGCTTCAGATCATATGGATTTTGCGGCGCGATCAATGGCGCGGCAAATGCACTCACCAGCAGCAGAATAAGAACAAGTGCCGATAGCCAGGCGGCGGGCGTGCGCCGGAAACTCCAGCCGATGTCACTGTAAAATGCGCGGGCCAGCCAGCCCTGCTTGCTGGCAGTATCAGCGGGCATTGGCCGCTCCCGATATTGCATCTTCACGCAAGCGCGGATCAACAAAGGCGTATAACAGGTCAACCACAGTGTTGAGTGTCACGAAAATGAAAGATACCAGCATCAGATAACCGGCCATCACTGGAATATCGACAAAGGTTACTGCCTGAACAAACAGCAGCCCCATGCCTGGCCACTGAAAAACAGTTTCTGTCACCAATGCGAAGGCGATTAAATTACCAATTTGCAGCCCTGTCACGGTGATGACAGGCATCAGGCAATTGCGCAGGGCATAACGGAAATGGACCACACGGTCCGGCAATCCACGGGCGCGGGCAAAGCGGATGAAATCCGTGCGCATGGTTTCCAGCATTTCCGCACGCACCAGCCGCATCACCAGCGTGATCTGGAACAGCGACAAGGTTATGCCCGGCAAAATCAAGGCCAGCCGCCCCGCCGGTGTGAGAAAACCGGTTGACCAGCCGCCAATTTGCACAACGTCACCGCGGCCAAAGGCTGGCAGCCATTTCAGCGTGACAGAAAAAATCAGGATGCAAAGAATACCAAGCGCGAAACTCGGCAGGGAAACGCCAAGCACGGAAATAAATTGCAGGGCTTTCGCACCAAAACTGTTGCGCCGAATGGCTGTATAGACTCCGAGCGGAATGCCAACCGCCAGTGACAGCACGGTGGCGACCAGCACAAGCTCAAATGTTGCAGGGAAACGCTCGGCGATGAGCGTGAACACTTCCTGCTGGTTGCGATAGGAAATGCCGAAATCACCGCGCATCGCATTCATCACGAATGTAACAAATTGCATCGCTATATTGCGGTTGAGTCCGAGGCGTTCGCGCAATTCATCACGCTGGGCCTGACTGGCCTGCTCGTTGAGCATCATCTCGACCGGATCTCCGACAAATCGGAAAATCACGAACGCAATGAGTGCAACGGTCAGCATGACGCCGGCTGCATTGACAATTCGCCGGGCGAGAAAGACGAGCATTCCAGAATGCCTTTACATATCAAGGCGGGTCCATGCCCATGGCATGGACCCGATTGGCTTCAACGCATCTGGGTGAGCCAGAGCCTTGGCTTGTTGTCGGATGCCTGCACGGTGCTGGCAACGCTGCTGCGCATGGCCCATGCCATCGGCTGATTGTGCATAGGGATAAAGAGATGCTCACGCTTGGCGATCATCAGCGCTTGCGCCATCAGCGGAATGCGCTTGCTGTTGTCGAGTTCAACGCCAGCCTTGTCGATCAGTGCATCCATATCCGGGCGGCCCCAGCCGCCCCAATTGAATACGCCGCCAGACCCGCTCTTGGAACGAACGACCTGAATGAGAATCGAATAGGCATCAATCATTGGCTCGTTGGCCCAGCCGAAAGAGATGACATCAAATTCGCCTTTAACGCGTTTTGGTGTCTGCTGGCTGCGCGGGCCGAGGGTGAGGTTGGGCTTGAGACCGGCACGCGACCACATGGCCGCAACCGCCTGACAGAATTCCTCCTCATTGACGAGGCCGTCGCTCTGGCAGTTGAAGTTGAAGGAAAACCCGTTGGGATAACCCGCATCAGCGAGCAGTTTCTTGGCGCCGTCAAGATCGAATGGCAGGCGCGCATCCTGTTCAGGTGTGTAGCCGGGAATGGCCGGGGCAACGATCGCGCCCGTGTTGCGCGACAATCCGCGCATGGCGCGGCGCTGCACGCTTTCAATATCGATAGCGCGATACAGCGCTTCGCGCACACGAATATCCTTCAGTGGATTTTTGTCAGTGACATCGCTCTCAAACAGTTTGTCTTTCAGATTGAGAGCAAAAATCACGGTGCGCAGTTCGTTGGTCTGCAACACCTTGACGTCCGGCGATGCTGTCAGCCGCTGCAAATCCTGCAAGGGTGCAACGTTCGTGAAATCAATTTCGCCAGACAGCAATGCAGCCACGCGGGTTGCGGCCGATGCAATCGGCAGAAATTCGATGCGCGCGATATTGTGTTTCGGCTTGTCCCACCAATTCGGGCTGGCCACGAAAACCGTTTTGGCATCAGCGCGGCGCGATTCAATGGTGAAAGGGCCGGTGCCGTTGGCATTATCGGTGGCATAGCCCTTGATGCCCTTGCCAGAATCCGTTGGCAGCGAAGCATTATTAGCCTCCATCCATTCCTTGTCGAGAATGTAAACATTGGTCAGATCATTCAAAAGCAGCGGGTAAGGCCCGTTGACCTCAATTTCAACCGTGTGATCATCAATCTTGCGCGCAGATTTGTAGGCTGGGAGATTGCCCTTCAGCGGCGATGTATCGTGTGTCACGCGGGCCAACGAGGCCACAACATCATCGGCCGTAAACGGGTTGCCGTTGTGAAACTTCACACCCTGGCGCAGTTTAAAGCGCCATACCGTCGGGGATACTGTCTCCCAGCTTTCGGCGAGGGCCGGCTCGATTTTCAGATCGCCGGTGTACCGCACCAGACCTTCATAGACGTGATTGAGAACGGAGAGGGTGAAGGTTTCTCCAAATGAATAGGGATCGAGCGAGGCAATTTCGCGTGCAGCGCCCCATTTCAAGGTTTTGCCCTGCGCGGCTGCCGTGCTGATGCCTGCACCGAGCAGCACCAGAGAGAGAGCTGCACCGCCGAGCCACTGGCGCGCTCGCGACCTGTTCGCCTTCACCATTGTTCCCGTCATTTCACTCTCCGATGTCTGTACGTTAT
>JBOFCU010000158.1:0-9466 GCA_051646285.1 Beijerinckiaceae bacterium | reverse complement strand
ATCTGTTTCCGCAAGCGAGATAAAATATCGCAACAAAATCATGTTGCGGCTGGGGCGTAGGCTTAGACGGTATGGCATGAGTCAAAATGATGGGTGAAGCAGAGCCAATGTGCGCGCGGCTTTACTGTGAACCCGTGCTGCGCATCAGCCGGGGCCTGCGCCCAGGTGGTGCAATGCCTTGCCGCATGACAAGCCGGCGCAGGGGGCCAATCTTATCCAGCGCCAGCAATCCCGCACCGCGCAAAAAATCCGCAGGCAGAAAATCGCTCAGCAAGGTCCGGTTCAGCGCATCAACGCTCACGGTCCGTGAGAGCACATCCGTTCGCCGTGCTTTTTCATAGTGTGTGAGCGCCGCGTCCATTGTGTCGCGATGCTGGTCGATCACGTCCACCAAAGTTGCGATGTCACGCAAACTCAAATTCAGCCCCTGGGCACCAATCGGCGGAAAGGCGTGAGCCGCTTCACCAATCAGCGCAACGCTTTTTGCTGTCATGCGCTCGGCCCGCAGCCAGCGCATCGGCACCAGGCCGCGCGGCCCATCAATGCGCATGTCACCCAGAATATATTTGGCCTGACGTGTGATCCGCTCGCCAAGCGAAGCGTCATCCAGCGCGGCACAGTCATCAGCTTTCGCGGGCGACATGACCCACACCAGGCTGGAGCGTTTGCCGCGCATCGGCACCAGCGTAAATGGGCCTTCGCGCGTATGAAATTCGGTGGAAGTATCCTGATGGCCGCGCGTATGGCTCAAGGTGGTGGTCAGCGCCATTTGCGGATAGCTGGATTCTTTTGCGCCAATGCCGCACCAGTCGCGCACCGATGAGCGCAGCCCATCCGCCGCCACGATGAGGCGCGCATCAATCGTATCACCGCCAGCCAGAGAAAGCGTCACGCCACTCTCATGCCAGACCATGCCATCGGCCGTGGCATAAAAGCGCGCCAGCCCGGCATCAGCATTCACGGCTGCGTCGAGCACGCGGATCAGATCGCCCACATCAATGTTCCATCCGAACAGGTCGAGGCCGATTTCAGACGCATGGAATGTGACGGGCAGAGGGCGGAACAGGTTTCCGGTGTCGTCGATCAGCGTCATGCGCTCCATCGCTCCGGCCTTGGGTTCAAGCCCGTCCCACAGGCCCAGCGTGCGCAGCATGGTGATCGAGCCATCAAACAGGGCAACGGTGCGGCCCTTGGGCGGCGCTGGTTGCGGGGCCACCAGCGCGACCGCAAGCCCTGAGGCACGCAGGGCCAATGCCGCCATCAGGCCTGCCGGACCGCCGCCGACGACCGCTACATCCCATCGTGCTTGCTGCTGATTTGCCATGGATGTGATCGTAGCCTCAGAAGGCGGTACTGGGGAGAGGGCAAAGCGTCACGGATGCCCGCCGTTAAGACTGATCATAGCCCGTCTGTTGCTCATGCTCGGATTAGGTTACACAGCCTCAAGTCTGAAGCGATCCTACCAACAGGATTCGCGCGTGAAGGGTGCGTGCGTCAAACATGAGCGAGAAGGTTCAGAAAGCCCGGCTGGCCGGGTATATGACCCATCTGTTGACCGCAACGGGTGCGGCTCTTGGGTTTCTCGCGCTGATGGCGGTGTTCGCCAATGATCTGCGCAAGGCCTTCATTTGGCTGGGCGTCGCTCTGGTCGTTGACGCGATTGACGGGCCGATTGCCCGCAAGCTGAAAATCAAGGATGTCGCTCCGCGCTATGACGGTGCCGTGCTCGATCTTGTCGTGGATTTCATTACGTACGTTTTCGTTCCTGCCACAATGATCGTGTGGGGCGGGCTTGTGCCGGGCACGCTTGGCGTGATTGCAGCCCTCGCCATTGTTGCGGGCAGCGCGCTGTATTTTGCCGATACAAAAATGAAAACCGATGATTGGTGGTTCCTTGGCTTTCCTGCCGTGTGGAACGTCTTCATGCTTTATCTCGCGGTATTTCCGCTCGAAGCCTGGGCTGGGTTTCTTGTTGTCATGGTCGGCGTGGCATCGATGTTTTTGCCGGTTCCCTTTGTGCATCCGTTTCGCGTCAACCGGTTCCGCGCTTTGACAGTAGCCATGCTTGTTGCATGGGCGATCGGCGCGACATGGGTGGTGGCCAGCAATTTTCAGGCTGGTCTGGCAGCGAAGGTGATCCTGTTTATCACCGGCGCATATTTCCTGAGTCTCGGCTTTCTGCGCCGTGATACTGAGGAACGCCCGCCAGCAGCCTAGGGTAAAAAGGCAGGCAGGTGTCTGGCCGCCTCGACGCTGGGCACGAAATGCACCAGCGCATCGGTAATGCCTTCGTCCATGAGAAGATGCCGGATTGCCGGTGATACACCGGCAAAGGCAATGCCCGTATTGTTATGGCGGCAGCGCGCGGCAAAGGCCTTGAGCGCCTCTGCTGCCGGCGTATCGACAAAGGGCACAGCCGAAAAATCCAGGATGAACCCCTTCGGATGATGGCCGATCCGTTCAAGCACAGTGCCGACGGTCGATGCGCTGCCAAAAAACAACGGCCCTGACAGGCGGTAGACAATCACGTCACTTTGCGCCCCATCAAATGTTTCCGCGCCTTCCGGCCGCTGCGTGCGGATAAAATCGGGCCTGTCCTCAGCAAAATTCTGCGTACCGGCTTCGACCGCCACCAGAGAAGCCATGCGGTGCATGAACACAAGGCTGCCCATCACCACACCAACCGCAATACCGGCCATCAGATCCTCGAAAATCGTGATGAAAAACGTCGCGAGAAAAATCAGGGCATCGGCATTGCGTGCCCGCAAAAGCCCGCCAATCGCCGACTTTTCGATCATGCCCCATGACACCACGGCGAGCACACCACCCAGTGCCGCCAGCGGAATATGCACCATCACCGGTGCGGCAACGAGCATGACAAGCAGAATGAACAGCGCGTGCAGAATGCCGGAAATAGGCGTTGCTGAACCAGCGCGCACATTGGTGGCGGTGCGCGCGATGGTGCCTGTCACCACCAGCCCGCCAAACAGGGCTGTGCCGATATTGGCAACGCCCTGCGCCACAAGTTCGCAGTTGGACCGATGACGGCGGCCCGTCATGCCATCCGCCACCACCGCCGACAGAAGCGATTCAATGCCGCCGAGAATGGCAAAGGCCAGCGCATCCGGCAGTACGGCACGGATTTTTTCCAGAGAGAACACAGGCAGGGCAGGCGCCGGCAAGGTGCGCGGAATGCCGCCGAATTTAGACCCGATTGTTTCCACAGGCAGCTTGAAAATATAAACCAGAGCCGCCGCCGCCGCGACGGCAATCAGCAGGCTTGGCACCGCCGGTTTCCATTCGCGTATGCTCACAATGAGAGCGATGGTCAGCAGGGCAATGCCACAGGCATATATGTTCAGCGTGCCGATAGCCCCCAGAAGCACGCGCAATTTCGGCAGCAGATCCGCTGGCTCTGGCACACCAAGCGTCAAACCCAGCAAATCGCGCAGCTGACTGGCAAAAATAATCACACCGATCGCTGCCGTGAATCCGATAATCACAGGATGGGGAATATAACGGATATATGTTCCCAGCCGTAAAAATCCGATGGCGAGCAGAATGATGCCGGCGATAAATGTCGCGAGCAGCAGGCCATCCATGCCATGGCGCTGCAAGGCTGCCGCCACCAGCACGATAAATGCGCCCGCCGGTCCGCCAATCTGGTAACGGCTGCCGCCGAGCAGTGAAATCAGAAATCCGCCGACAATCGCCGCATAAAGTCCGCGCTCCGGCGGTGCGCCGCTGCCAATCGCAATCGCCATGGAAAGCGGCAGCGCGACAATCGCGACCGACAATCCGGCCAGTACGTCCCGGCGGAATTTGCCAGCGTCATACCCTTCGCGTAGCGCGCTCACCAGCTTGGGCGTGAACAATTCACTGAATGTTGGCTTATGGCTGGTCATGGGCGTACAATTCACATTTATTATTTGTTGTTTTATAACACGAGTCGCTATGGTTGCGTAAGCAGGCGGAATGTCATTATTTCCTCATCCCACCCAACACAGGACAAATCCTATGGTCAAAGCTGTACGCGTGCACGCCACTGGCGGCCCCGAAGTCATGAAAATTGAAGATATCGAATTGGCTGCGCCGGGGCCGGGCGAAATACGCGTCCGCAATGAATCCATCGGCCTGAACTTTATCGACATTTATTTTCGCTCCGGCGTTTATCCGCCAGCCAGTCTGCCCTTTACACCGGGCAATGAAGGCGCGGGCACCGTGCTGGCGCTCGGCAAAGGGGTGAAGGGCTTCAAGGTCGGCGACAAGGTGGCCTATGTGGCGACGCTCGGCTCCTACGCTGCCGAGCGCAATGTGCCTGCAGCGTCAGTTGTGCATATCCCTGCTGGCGTAACCACCGATCAGGCCGCGGCAATGATGCTGAAGGGGCTGACAGCGGAATATCTTCTGTTCCGCAGCTTCCCGGTCAAAAAAGGGTCGGTCATTCTGGTCCATGCGGCCGCTGGCGGTGTCGGCCAGATTTTGTGCCAGTGGGGCAAGGCGCTTGGCTGCACGGTCATCGGCACTGTCGGCTCGAAGGACAAGGCCAAGGTCGCCAAAAAAGCCGGGGCGCACCACGTCATTCTCTATCGTGATGAAGATTTTGCCGCACGCGTGGCAGAGATCACCAAAGGCAAGAAATGCGATGTCGTTTATGATGGCGTTGGCAAGGACACGTTTCCAAAATCGCTCGATTGCCTGCGCCCGCACGGCACCTTCGTCAGCTTCGGCAACGCCTCCGGCACCATTGATGCTTTCAACATCGGTATCCTTGGTGGCAAGGGGTCGCTTTATGCAACGCGTCCGACTCTGTTCACGTTTATTGGGGTGCGCAAGACCTATGAAGAGATGGCGAAGCGGATGTTTGATGCCATCAAGAAAAAGAAAATCAAAATTCCGCTGACCAAAAAATGGAAGCTCGATGATGTGGTGAAAGCCCACGAAGCACTGGCCGGACGTCAGACAGTCGGGTCCATGGTGCTGAAGCCATGAACGGCCAAAATTAATATCATGGCCGGAATCTTTCCGGCCATGATGCCTCGCCTGCATTACACCGCCACACCATGCAGATCATACGCATCTGCGCGTTCAATTTTCACGCTGACAATGTCGCCGACGCGCAGGGGACGGCGTGAGGATACATAAACGCTGCCATCAATGTCCGGTGCATCCCAGACGCTGCGGCCTTTCGCAACCGTTGGACCGGCTTCATCAATGATCACCTTGACGCGCTTGCCGACTTTTCGGGCCTGCAATTTGTGCGAGATGAGCTGCTGCGTCTGCATCAATTTATCAAATCGCTTCTGTTTCACATCATCAGGAACCGCTTGCAGCCCAAGCATTTCTGATGTTGCACCGCTTACTGGCTCATATTTGAAAGCGCCAACACGCTCCAGCTTCGCCTCGCGCAGCCAGTCGAGCAATATCTCGAAATCCTCCTCCGTCTCGCCAGGAAATCCGGTGATGAAGGTTGAGCGGATGGCAAGGTCAGGACAAATGTCCCGCCACTTCGCCAGCCGCTCCAGCGTTTTTTCCTGATGGGCCGGGCGCTTCATGGCGCGCAGCACATTGGGTGCAGCGTGTTGAAACGGAATATCGAGGTAAGGCAGCACATGGCCGTCGGTCATCAATGAAATGACTTCATCCACATGCGGGTAGGGATAAACGTAGTGCAGCCGCACCCAGACTCCAAATTGTCCAAGCTCGCGTGCCAGATCGAGAAATTTTGTTCTGACCTCACGATCCTGCCATTGTGAGGGCGCATATTTGATGTCAAGGCCATAGGCGCTCGTATCCTGTGAGATGACGAGCAGTTCCTTGACGCCGGCCTTTACGAGTTTTTCTGCTTCGCGCAGCACATCACCGATGGGGCGGGACACCAGGTCACCACGCAGTTTCGGAATAATACAGAAGGTGCAGCGATTGTTGCAGCCTTCGGAAATTTTCAGATAGGCATAATGGCGCGGCGTGAGTTTGATGCCTTGCGCCGGCACCAGATCAACAAACGGATCATGCAGCGGGGCCGCCGCGCTGTGTACGGCCGAAACAACGCTTTCATACGCCTGCGGCCCGGTAATCGCGAGCACGTTGGGAAATTTTTCGCGAATTTGCTCCGGCTCAGCGCCCATGCAGCCGGTGACGATAACCTTGCCATTTTCTGCCATCGCCGCACCGATGGCCTCCAGCGACTCGGCTTTCGCCGAATCGAGAAACCCGCAGGTGTTGACGATGACAACATCAGCCCCCGTATGCGTCTTGGTCAGCTCATAGCCTTCCGAGCGCAAGGCGGTGATGATCCGCTCGGAATCGACGAGTGCCTTGGGGCAGCCGAGGGAGACGAAACTGACCCGTGGTGCAGCCTGCGATGTTTCAGGGGGAGGCGATACTGTGTTCATGCCGCCCCGATAGCGGCAAAACAGCTTTTGCGAAAGGGCAGGGTGCCGCATTCGCAAAAAGGCGGCCCACCAGCTTGGACCAACGAAAAGGCCGGCAATGCTGCCGGCCTGTCCGCAATTCAGTCATCGCATCGTTTAGTTCATCACCACAACCTTGGTGCCAACTTTCACGCGGCTGTAGAGATCAACCACATCCTCGTTGGACATGCGGAAGCAGCCCGATGACACGGCTTGCCCGATCGTTTCCGGCTCATTCGAGCCATGGATGCGAAAAAGCGTGGACCCAAGATACATCGCACGCGCGCCAAGGGGGTTATCTTCGCCGCCGGGCATGAACGCGGGCAGGTCAGGACGGCGCTTCAGCATTTGGGCAGGCGGGCGCCAATCCGGCCACTCAGCCTTGCGGGTGATTGTTTTGGTTCCAGTCCATGAAAAGCCGGGGCGGCCAATGCCGACGCCATAGCTCCATGCTGTGCCGTCACCATTGATGAGGTACAGGCGGCGCTGGCTGTTATCGATGACGATGGTGCCCTTCTTGTGCCGGCCATCATACTCGACAAGCTGGCGTGTCTCGCCACTCTCCACCTCAGCGCGGGGCGCAGCACCATGCGCACGGCCAAACTGCGAGTAGGGCTGCGAGTAGGGCTGAATGAATTGCGGCTCTTCCGTCTCAAGATTGACAACGCGGTAGCGCCAATCCTGCGCGGCGGCGGGCAATGCAAACGTGCCAATCGCGGCAAGGGCCGCAGCGCCTGCAATGAAAGACCGAATCATGGGTATCTCCCCAAATATGCCGTGTTTCGATAACTCTGATGTGCCTATCAAACGCTGCATGCGCTGTGCGGTTCCGCACACATCATATCAAAATTCCTGCCATCCGGCATCAAGGCAAGAGTATAAAGAAGGCAAGAGTATCAAGGCAGGCGCATCAAGTCATGAAAAAGAAAACCAGCCCGCAGGCTGGTCTTTCGCTTCAGTGGCCAGAGGCCTGGAGCACTGCGCTCAATTCTGACGTGGCAGACGCTTCAATTTCTTCGGCGCTTTGCCCAGATCGCTGGCTACCTCTGGATTGGTCCGGAGATCATCCTGCGCGCCGACAACACGCACCGGTTTGGCTGTAGCGGCTGCGCCATCCTTGCCCTTGAGGCATTCCGGCGGCACATTAGGCCAGACGGCATTGGCGCAGGCGATAGGCCCAGTCGCGGCCGTGGACACAACGCGCACCGGTATAGGGGCTGCCGAAGAGGGGGCCGGTGCCGCACCAACGGTGCGGACAGGTGCCACGGCAGTTTCAGCCAAGGCAGGGACAGGCAGGCCCAGACCCACAGCCACAACGCAAGCGGTAGCCGCCCATGTGGCTTTCACTACAGTAATCATTGTCATGCTCCGTTGGCCGTCACAGTCCAGCGTTTGGGGCAAAAACGCGGCAGCGGCCATCTGGTTCGTTTGTATTGCGTGGAAATTGCCGTATTGTGACAATAAGATAAAGGCAATGCGCATCTGCGTGATTGCAGCAGGCCACTGTGATCTATGGTAAATCTGCCACACCATAGTCACACACCCGCCACAAGCCCCATGAGGGCCTTCGGATGACAGGTTTCTTGACTTTATCGCCCCGCCATGTGCCTTTCCGCCACGATTCCAGTCCCCAAAAGGGCGACCATCAAAGCCCTGTCTGAAGCCCAATCGGATCACCATGCACCGTTACCGTTCGCACACCTGCGGCCAGCTCCGCGACAGCAACATTGGCGAAACTGCCCGTCTTTCCGGCTGGTGCCACCGCATCCGCGACCATGGCGGCGTGCTGTTCATTGATCTGCGTGACCATTACGGCATGACACAGGTGGTGGTGGACCCCGATTCCGCTGCCTTCAAACTGGCGGAAACGGTGCGGTCGGAATGGGTCATCCGTGTCGATGGCAAGGTCCGTCAGCGCCCGGATGGCACCACGAATGCCGAATTGCCAACCGGCCAGATTGAAATGTATGCGACTGAGATTGAGGTGCTGGGGCCAGCGGCGGAATTGCCGTTGCAGGTGTTCGGCGATCAGCAATATCCCGAAGATACGCGTCTGAAATACCGGTTCCTCGATCTGCGCCGCGAAAAGCTGCACGCCAACATCATGACCCGTGGCGCGATTGTCGATGCCATGCGCGCCCGCATGAAAAAGGCCGGCTTCTTCGAATTTCAGACCCCGATTTTGACTGCCTCCTCGCCGGAAGGCGCGCGCGATTTTCTCGTGCCGAGCCGCATTCATCCCGGCAAGTTTTACGCGTTGCCGCAGGCCCCGCAGCAATACAAGCAATTGCTGATGATGGCGGGCTTCGACCGCTATTTTCAGATCGCGCCCTGCTTCCGCGATGAAGACCCGCGCGCCGACCGGCTGCCCGGCGAATTTTATCAGCTCGACGTGGAAATGAGCTTTGTCGAGCAGGAGGATATTTTTGCGGCGATGGAACCGGTGATCACCGGCGTGTTTGATGAGTTTGCCAATGGCAAACCCGTCACCCAGAAATGGCCACGCATTCCCTATGCCGACGCTATGAAGAAATACGGCTCCGACAAGCCGGATTTGCGCAACCCCATCATCATGCAGGATGTGTCAGACCATTTCCGCGGCTCCGGCTTCAAGATTTTCGCCCGGATGCTTGAGGATGAAAAAAATCAGGTATGGGCCATTCCCGCGCCCGGCGGCGGAAGCCGCGCTTTCTGCGACCGCATGAATTCATGGGCGCAAAGCGAGGGCCAGCCGGGGCTGGGGTATATGATTATCGATCAGGAAGTTGGCGTAGAGCCAGGTTCCGTTCATCAAGCAGTATTGAAGGCAGCTGAATCGGTTGGAGTAAAATCTGATGATCCATTTCATCGCCGACTCGTCGGTAAGGGGCCTATTGCAAACAATATAGGTCCAGTTCTGGCACAGCGGATAATTCAGCAGCTTGACTTAAAAGCTGGCGATGCCGCGTTCTTCGTCGCTGGCAATCCGGAAAAATTCGTGAAATTCGCTGGCAGCGCCCGCACAAAAGTCGGCGAGGATTTAAACCTTATCGACAAGGAGCGCTTTGAACTGG
>JBOFCU010000153.1:0-4280 GCA_051646285.1 Beijerinckiaceae bacterium | reverse complement strand
GTTCGAGCGAAATGTGATCGATCCAGTGAATCGATCACCGCGAGAACGGCATCAGCGACGCCACGTTCTACAACGGGTGGCAGAAGTACGCTGGGTGGATGCCGTCGGAGGTGAAGCGCCTGCGGCAGCTTGAGGCCGGGAAAGAAAATGATTCCGTGAATCATTTTCCCGGCAGAACAATGCCAAGCTGAAGCGGATCGTTGCGGACCTCTCGCTCGACAAGGCCATGCTGCAGGACATTCTCTCAAAAAAAATCTGAGGCCTGCCCGCCGGCGTGAACTTGTCGACAGGGTGCGGAGTGTCTGGAAGGTCTCGGTGCGGCGCGCATGTAGTGCACTGCAGGTCGACCATTATTGTCACCGACATTGCTCCGTGTGGAGCGGAATCCGGTAACGGCGCATGGTCAATATAGCAAAAACAGTCACTTAAGTCGAAACTGGAGCGGGTGAAGGGAATCGAACCCTCGTCTTTAGCTTGGAAGGCTATTGCTCTACCATTGAGCTACACCCGCGCCGCGCTTTGAGGCGTCTGTTACGCCACTACCCAACCTGACCGCATCGCGCAACGGTTTTGTCGCCCGCGCCATCGCGGCAGCATTTTTACCGACTGGTGCCATGCGGGGCGAACAATTCAGCCAGTGCCGGTGACAGGCCGGTGACTGCCATGGGATCGGTTGGCGCGAAGGTGCCAGTGCGCGGGCGCGGCAAGCCCAGCCTGACGGCGGCGAGGATGGCCTGCATGCCGGCCTCGACACAGCAAATCACCGGAACAGGCGCATCAGGCTGAATCGCGCGGGCAATCCCTGCCAGTCCGGCTCCGGCGAGAATGACAGCGCCGGCGCCATCCTCCTCAGCGGCCAGTCTCACCTGTTCTGACAGCAGGGCATAGGCTTCGCGCGGGCGCGCTGCGATATCCCCGCCGGTTGGTGCGACAGTGCGCACGCTGGCGAGACGCGATGACAGCCCCATACCGGCGACGAATTCTTCCAGCATTGGTCCCCAGCGGTGGCCACCCGTAATCATTGAAAAGGTCTGGGCCCGCATCGCGGCCATATGGCATGAGGCTTCCGCGAGGCCGACAACAGGCACATCGGCGATTTCCTTCAGCGCCAGAAGGCCGGGATCGCCGAAACAGGCGAGCAAAACCCCATCAAGGCCGTGCCGGTTGCTGGCGTAACAATCGAGGGTGGCATGGGCGGCGATGGCCGAGGCGGCGCGTGTGGTGATGTATTGCGCGCCAAAGCGGCCTGTCGCACCCGCCAGTTCCACATCGGCAGGCAGGCAGTTTCGCCCGACCTCCAGCACGCGATCCGTGATCGAGTGGGTGGTGTTGGGGTTGATGCAAAGGATTTTCATGATGCGGCCCGGTGCCTGTGTTTATGGCGGCATGCCCAAGGCATGTGCAAAAGATTGCGCAAACCAGTTGATCCGCTGGCGCGAGTTGATAGCCTTATCAATCTAGACACGGGAAACGCCACCGCAATAGCCCCGAATGCGTTGCAGAAAATGGAACGCGCATCATGGCATGGGTTTTGCGGGGTTTAATAAGAACGAATGAAAGATGCCTAGGAGGGCTTCAGGGATGAGCATGACGTCGAAAATTCTCAGCCGTACGGTTTTGCCGTTCGCATTGGCCGCGATGGCGACCGTGTCGGCCGCAACGCTGGCCAGCGCACAGGAAAAAGTTTTGCGCATTGGCATGACTGCGGCGGATGTTCCAAAAACCAACGGCCAGCCCGATCAGGGATTTGAAGGTAACCGCTTCACTGGCATTCCGATGTTTGATGCGCTGACGCACTGGGACCTGTCCTCGGCTGACAAGGCCAGCGTGCTTATTCCGGGCCTCGCGACGGAATGGAAAGTGAGCGATTCCGACAAGACAAAATGGACGTTCAAGCTGCGTCCCGGCATCAAGTTCCATGATGGCTCAGCCTTCAATGCGGATGCCGTTGTCTGGAATGTGCAGAAGGTTCTGGATAAAGCAGCGCCGCATTTTGCGGCCGATCAGGTTGGCGTTACCGCTTCGCGTATGCCGACATTGCGCAGCGCCACGAAAATCGACGATCTGACGGTGGAACTGACGACCAGCGAACCGGATTCGTTCCTGCCTATCAATCTCACCAACCTGTTCATGGCTTCGCCCGCACATTGGGCTGCCAAGCTGGCTGGCGTGCCGGCTTCGGTGACTGATCCGGCGGAGCGGGCCAAGCAGGCTTGGGTTGCATTTGCCGCCGAACCGTCAGGCACAGGGCCATTCAAAGGCGTGCGGCTGGTGCCGCGTGAACGCTTTGAAATGGTGAAAAATGCCGCCTATTGGGATGCCAAGCGCATGGCCAAGGTTGATCGTGTCGTGCTGCTGCCCTTGCCGGAAGCAAACGCGCGCACGGCAGCCCTTTTGTCCAATCAAGTTGACTGGATCGAAGCGCCGTCGCCCGATGCCATGCCGCAGATCAAGAGCCGTGGTTTCACGATTTATTCCAACCCGCAGCCGCATGTGTGGCCGTGGCAGTTGTCGTTTGCCGAAGGCTCACCGTGGCTCGACAAGCGCGTGCGCCATGCCGCCAATCTCTGCATCAATCGCACCGAACTGAAAGAATTGCTCGGCGGCATGATGGGCGAGCCGAAAGGCACAGTGCCGCCCGGTCATCCCTGGTGGGGCAATCCGACATTCGACATTAAATATGATCCGGCAGCCGCCAAGAAATTGATGACGGATGCGGGCTTTTCCGCCACGAAGCGGCTGAAGGTGAAAGTGCAGACCTCGGCCTCCGGCTCAGGCCAGATGCAGCCCATTCCGATGAACGAGTTTGTGCAGCAGGCGCTGAAGGAATGTTTCTTTGATGTCGAACTCGACGTGATCGAATGGAACACGCTGTTCACCAACTGGCGCAAAGGCGCAAAAGACGAGAGCGCACGCGGGGCGCATGCCATCAACGTGACATTTGCCGCGATGGATCCGTTCTTTGCAATGGTGCGCTTCACATCGACAAAGGCCTTTCCGCCCACATCGAACAATTGGGGCTATTTCGGTAATGATGAATTTGATGGTCTGATCGGCAAGGCCCGTTCGACCTTTGATGATGCCGGCCGTGATAATGCGCTCGCTGCCTTGCACAAGCGCATTGTGGAAGAAGCCCCCTTTGTGTGGGTGGCCCATGATGTTGGCCCGCGTGCAATGAGCGCGAAGGTCAAGGGCGTTGTGCAGCCGAAGTCATGGTTCATCGACATCGCGCCGATGTCTGTCGAATAATCAATATCCATTACACTGGCTGCCGAGAGCAGCCAGTGTATCCCCTCAGCACCCGTTGCGGCACGGCTTATCCTGTGGCGTGGCCGGTGCATTGTATTATATGACCTGATCGCGTCTTTGAATGGCACGAGCAGTTTTTGACAGACACGAAAGAACCGATGATTGCCTATCTGCTCAAGCGCGTGATATTCACATTGCCCACTCTGCTGGGTGTGGCGCTGGTCTGTTTTGCGCTGGTGCATATAGCACCAGGCGATCCGCTCGTGTCCGTGCTGCCGCCCGATGCCTCGCAGGATCTCAAAAATCAACTCATGACTTTGTACGGCTTTGACCGGCCGTATTATGAGCAATTTTTGCGCTGGCTGGGGCGCGCTATCCGTGGAGATCTCGGTACATCCATCGCGACCGGACGGCCCATTTCTGCCGAACTGGGAAGTGCGATCAGCAATACGCTCATTCTGGCCTTTTGCGCGACACTGATTGGTTTTTTTCTCGGGTCGCTGTTTGGTTTTCTGGCCGGTTATTACCGCAACAGCATCATTGACCGCATTGCGTCCTTCCTGGCCGTTGTCGGTGTGTCCATTCCGCATTATTGGCTGGGCATGGTGCTGGTGATTATTTTTTCGGCGCAGCTTGGGTGGCTGCCGGCGACAGGGGCGGGGCCGGGCGGCTCCAGCGCATGGAAATGGGACTGGGAACATATGAAGCATGTGGTGCTGCCCGCCATCACCATGTCCGTCATTCCCATGGGCATCATTTCGCGCACGGTGCGGGCGCTGGTGGCAGAAATCCTCAGTCAGGAATTTATTGACGGGCTGCGGGCCAAGGGTTTGCGCGACTGGGGCATTTTCAAACATGTCGTGAAAAATGCCGCACCGACGGCGCTGGCGGTGATGGGTCTGCAATTTGGCTATCTGCTCGGCGGTTCGATTTTGATCGAGACTGTTTTTTCATGGCCGGGCACTGGCTTTTTGCTCGGCAACGCCATTTTTCAGCGCGACCTCCCGTTGCTGCAAGGCACCATTCTTGTT
>JBOFCU010000113.1:0-32653 GCA_051646285.1 Beijerinckiaceae bacterium | reverse complement strand
TGACATATCATGAGTGGCAAGAAAACCGACCGTGATGTCGGATCTTGAAATAATTCATCACCTTCACGGTTCATACTTTTGCAAAAATTGATTCATCTCTCCACAACAGGTCCCTGCCTCTATGAATTCACAGACAAGGCAGCCGCGTTCGTGCGAGATTCCAAAATTAGCGAGGGGCTGCTCACGGTCTTCGTGCGCCACACCTCCTGTTCGCTGCTGATTCAGGAAAATGCTGACACGCAAGTGCAGCGGGACTTGCAGGAATTTCTTTGCCGTCTCGTGCCGCCGTCGGATGATCCGGCCGGCCGCTGGATGGTCCATACGGCAGAAGGGCCGGATGATATGCCAGCGCATATCAAGGCGGCGCTGATGCAAACCTCCATGGGTATTCCTGTTGCGCAGGGCAAAATGCTGCTGGGGCAATGGCAGGGGCTTTATCTGTTCGAGCATCGTGACAGGCCGCACCGGCGGGAGATCGTGCTGCATCTGATGGGCTGATGCGCCTTTCTTTTTCTGCAATCGCAGGCCATGATGCGTTGCCAACAGGAGGGTGTCATGGCCCATGAGATATTACCGCCGGAACTGGTCAAGGAGCAGTTGAAGGCTGAGCTCGAGCTCCAGCGCAAGGTAGCGGAAGAAGAACAGCCATCTGCACTCAGCGCCGTAGCCGATCCAGTTCCCTCGACTGCATTCGATGCGCTTGGCGAGGTTGCTATGGCTTCCTTGCGCGGCGCTGCGAGCATCGCCAGTGCGACAGTGGATGTTGCTGCAGCCGCTGCCGATGTGGCGGGCAGCGCGGCCTCTGCTGCAGGTGAAGCTGTTGTCTCCGTTGTGTCCTCTGTGCTGGATAGCTGACATGCCCTCGCTGGAATTTCTGATCACAAGTTTCATTCTCGTCGCCACGCCGGGAACGGGCGCAATTTATACCATTGCGGCGGGGCTCGCGCATGGCGGCCGGGCTGGTGTGCTTGCCGCTTTTGCGTCAACAATTGGCATCGTGCCGCATATCGTTGCGGCGCTGTTTGGGCTTGCTGCGCTGCTGCATGCCAGCGCTGTCGCCTTCGAGATCGTGAAATATGGGGGCGTCGCCTATCTGTTATGGATGGCGTGGCAGATGATGCGCGGCACCGGCTCACTCGCGATCCGGCCCGAGGATGGTCCGGCGCGCGGTGTGCGGCGCGTGTTGCTCGATGGCTTGGCGCTCAATCTGCTCAATCCGAAATTGTCGATCTTTTTCGTTGCGTTTCTGCCGCAATTCGTTCGGGCGGATGATCCGTCTTTCCTGTGGCGGATGGCCGAACTCAGCGGCATTTTCATGCTGATGACATTCGTGATCTTTGCGATTTATGGGCTGTTTGCTGCGGCGTTGCGGGCGAAAGTGTTTGCCCGGCCTCAGATCGTGCAATGGATACAGCGCAGCTTTGCCGGCGCTTTCGGTCTCATGGCAGCCAAGCTGGCGGTGACGGAGCGCTGATATGTCTTTTTTCAAAAAAATGTTCGGCGGCGGGAGTGTGGAGCCTGAGAAGCCTGCGCCGTCCGTCGACTATAACGGCTTTACCATCCGTGCCACGCCTTACAGCGAGGGCGGGCAATATCAGCTCTGCGGCGTGATCGAAAAAAATATCGACGGTGAATTGAAGTCGCACCGTTTCGTGCGCGCGGAAAAATTCCCCGGTCAGGGTGAGGCGGAGGAATTTACCATCGTCAAAGCCAAGCAGATGATTGACCAGATGGGGATGCGGCTGTTTTCCTGATCCGCCGGATTCGTACCCCTGTCTGGTGCCGCTCATAGTACGTCAATACCAGTTGAGGCGAAGTCTGGCAGGCTGTCGCAAACGGCCAGAACAAGTGCCAAGCACTGTTGAATAAATGCCAAAAAAAAAGCGCACACTCGCCGTGTGCGCCGCATTTTTATGGTCATCACATTCCATTGATCGTTGATGGCGGATTCAGTCTACCGGCCTGATCAGGCTTTCGTGCGCTTGGGCCGCCCGGCGCGTTTGACGGGCTGTGTCAAAGCCGGAGTGTCGCTGGCCGGGAACGTGTCCTTCAGCGCCTTGTTCAGTGCCTCTTCGTTCTGCTTCTGGCCGGGATCAGCTGTGACAGCTTTTTCCGGATGCGGGTCTTCACGATCCCACGGGGCGGCTTTGTCCGTCTTTTCCGTTTCCTGCTTCGCTGGACTGTTTTTGGCCGGCGCTGCCTTGGATGCTTCCTTGGCTGGCTTTGTCTCTTTTTCAGGCGGAATATCTGCGTAGCGAATGGCCATAATGGCTGATCCTGTTCAACGATGGCGGGATCGGGTTTTCAGAGCATATCTGAAACGCCGGGCCAGCAATTGGGTTCCCGCACGGGCGTTGCGCGGAATGAATATGCGGTGCCGCGAGGACACCTGACACTGTTTAGCATGGTTGACGCTGTTAGCCATGCGTGCGGGTCAATTGCCGATAGCCCATAAGTCAGGCAGCTTGCATGCTCTGCCACGGGCAGAATAACCGCGCGTCGCGGTTTTGGCCCACCTCTCGCTGCGGATTCAATTCATGACTGAACTGCCGTCTCATGCGCCTGATTCCCGCTACGCATGGACGCGGCTGGCGCTGACGCTTCTTGCCGGCTCGGTCGCGTGTGCCGGGCAGTGGACGGCGGTGGTGTCCCTTCCCATCGTTCAGGCGGAGTTTTCCAGCCTGCGCGCCGATGCGTCATTGGCCTTTACGCTGCTGATGTGCGGCTTTGCCTTTGGCACGCTGGTGATGGGCAAGATCACAGATCGATTCGGCATCATGGTGCCGGTTTTGCTGAGTGCTGTCTTGATGGCGGCCGGCTTTGGCCTGGCCGGGCTGTCGCGTACCATGATGCAATACACGCTGGCGCATGTGCTGGTGGGCATTGCCGCTTCGGCAGGTTTTGCTCCGCTGATGGCGGATGTGTCGCATTGGTTTCGCAAATACCGCGCGCTGGCGGTGGTGATCGCGGCGAGCGGCAGCTATCTCTCTGGCGTTATCTCATCGCCGCTGTTTCAGAAGGGCACGGAGATTTATGGCTGGCGCACCACCCATATTGCCTTTGGCCTGATTGGCTTTGCCCTGCTGGTGCCGATTGCGTTTGCGCTACGCCGCCGCCCGGATGAGGCGCATATGCAGGCGGCTGACCATGCCACCGTGACGGCGCGGGCAGACCTTGGCCTGTCGCCGGGCGTCTTGCAGGGGCTGCTGGTGCTGGCGGGCTTTGCCTGCTGTGTCGCCATGGCCATGCCGCAGGTGCATATCGTCGCCTATTGCGCGGATCTTGGATATGGCGTCGCTGTTGGCGCGCAAATGCTGGCGCTGATGCTCGGGCTCGGTGTCGTCAGCCGGATTTTTTCCGGGTTCGTCGCAGACCGGCTGGGCGGGGCGGTCACGCTGCTGGTCGGCTCGGCCATGCAGGGGGTGGCGCTGGCGCTGTATCTGTTTTTCAACGGGCTGACATCGCTGGCGGTGATCACCGGCATTTTCGGGCTGTTTCAGGGTGGCATCGTGCCGATGTATGCGGTGCTGGTGCGTGAATTTCTGCCGGCACGGGAAGCAGGTGCGCGGATCGGGCTGGTGGTCACCGCAACGATTTTCGGCATGGCCTTTGGCGGCTATATTTCTGGTGTCATCTTCGACTACACCGCCTCGTACCGGATGGCCTTTCTCAATGGCCTGATCTGGAACGCCATCAATTTTCTGATCGTGGGCTGGATATTTCTCAAGCAGAAAGGCCGCCCGCAGGTCAGGGCCGCCTGAGACATTGATGGTCGCAAGCAGTGGTTAACTTTGATGAGGCGTTAATCCACCGCCCTATATTTCATTGATTGTCAACTGCAATCCGGCGTTTTGCTGTTCGCCGTGCTAACGCTTCGCCATGGTGCTCCCCTGCAAGAGGTGCGCCCATGTCTCATCCCATTCTTTTCACCCGGCATTTGCGCACGGCGCTGGTTGCCGGCATGCTGGCTTTGGCCATCGCGGTTGCGGCAAGCAAGGCCGAGGCGCGGGAATATATCGCCTCGCCCGCCCTGAATTATACCGCAGGCACCATCATCGTGCGCACAAGCGAGCGGCGGCTTTATTATGTGACGGCACCGGGCGAGGCGATCCGCTACGCGGTCGCTGTCGGCAAGGCCGGCAAGCAATGGTCTGGCCGCAAGTTCATTGAAGAGATGGCGGTTGAGCCCGCCTGGAGCCCGCCCGCTTCTGTCAAGCGCGAACGGCCGCATCTGCCGGCCCTGATTCCCCCGGGGCCACGCAACCCCATGGGGGCGCGCGTGCTTGGTCTGGGCCCGGGGGGCGAATATGCCATTCACGGCACCAATGATCCGGCCTCGATTGGCCGGTTCGTTTCCTTCGGCTGCATCCGGATGCACAATTCGGATGTAATCGATTTATATGCGCGGGTGAAAATTGGCACGCCTGTTGTGGTCATGCCCTGACAGATCTCACAGGGTTTCTGCTGCGGGCGGGCCTCAGGTCCGCCTTTTCTTTTGGCACGGTGTGCAAAATGAATGGGGCGCATGCGTCAGAAGTGGATTGCTTTTCCGGGATTTGCGGTGAAACTCGCCCTGCATAACAGCGGGGTTGCGATCATCCGCTGACGCTCCTGAGGAAACAACCGGAACACACATGGCCAAGGTCACACGCCGCCGCATCAAGCCGTCGCAACTGCGCTCGCGCGCCTGGTTCGACAATCCCGCCAATATCGACATGACCGCGCTTTATATCGAGCGCACGATGAATTTCGGCCTGAGCCGTGAAGAATTGCAATCAGGCCGCCCGATCATCGGCATTGCGCAAACCGGCTCCGATATTGCGCCCTGCAACCGCCATCACCTCGAACTTGCTTCGCGGGTGCGTGACGGCATCCGCGAAATGGGCGGCATTCCGTTTGAATTTCCGATTCATCCCATTCAGGAGACCTGCAAGCGACCCACCGCGTCGCTGGACCGCAACCTGCAATATCTGTCACTGCTGGAAATTCTTTATGGCTATCCGCTGGATGGTGTGGTGCTGACCACGGGCTGCGACAAGACAACGCCAGCGCAGCTCATGGCCGCAGCAACCATGAATATTCCCGCCATCGCCCTGTCCGGCGGGCCGATGCTCAATGGCGATTTTCGTGGCGAGCGCACCGGCTCGGGCACCATTGTCTGGAAAGCGCGCGAGATGATGGCGGCGGGGGCGCTGGATTATACCGGCTTCGTCAATCTCGTGGCCTCCTCGGCGCCATCGGCCGGCCATTGCAACACCATGGGCACAGCCTCGACCATGAATTCGCTGACGGAAGCGCTTGGCATGTCGCTGCCCGGCTGTGCCGCGATTCCTGCGCCGTATCGTGACCGGTACGAAATGGCCTATCTGACAGGCAAGCGCATCGTTGAGATGGTGTGGGAGGATTTGAAACCGTCGGATGTCCTGACGCGCGATGCCTTTGAAAATGCCATCGTGGTCAATTCCGCCATTGGCGGCTCGACCAATGCACCCATCCATCTCAATGCCATCGCGCGCCATATCGGCGTTGAGCTTGATAACAATGACTGGGAAAAAATCGGGTACGATATTCCCTTGCTGGTGAATTTGCAGCCGGCGGGCGAATATCTTGGTGAAGATTATTACCGGGCCGGCGGCGTGCCTGCCGTGGTCGGTGAACTGATCCGGGCCGGAAAAATCAACAACCGTGCCGTCACGGTCAATGGCCGCACACTCTATGATAACTGCAAGGACGCTGAAAATATCAACACCAAGGTGATTTTTCCGTTCAACAAACCGATGCGGAAAAAGGCCGGCTTCTTGAATATCAAGGGCAACCTTTTCGATTCCGCGATCATGAAAACATCCGTTATCACCGATGAATTCCGCAAGCGCTATCTTGAAAATCCCAAAGACCTGATGGCGTTTGAAGGCGAAGCGGTGGTGTTTGACGGGCCGGAGGATTATCATCACCGCATTGATGATCCGAAGCTGAAAATCACCGCGCATTCGCTGCTGTTCATGCGCGGCACCGGGCCGGTGGGCTATCCCGGTGCGGCGGAAGTCGTCAACATGCGCGCGCCGTCCTACCTGATTAAAAAAGGTGTGACATCGCTGCCCTGCATCGGGGATGGCCGCCAGTCCGGCACATCCGGCTCACCTTCCATTCTCAATGCTTCGCCTGAAGCGGCGACAGGCGGCGGCCTGGCCTTGCTGAAAACAGGCGACCGGGTGCGGATTGATCTGAAAAAACGGACCGCCAACATCCTGATTGATGATGCCGAATTGGCCAAGCGCAAGGCAGAATTTGCCAGGAAGGGATATGATTATCCCAAGAGCCAGACACCATGGCAGGAGATCCAGCGCCAGATGGTGGATGAATTGTCGCATGGCATGGTGCTGAAGCCGGCGGTCAAATATCAGCGCATTGCGCAAAAGCCGGGTGCCAAGGGTGCCATGCGTGGCGTGCCACGCGACAATCACTGAGCGTGTGATGATCGACGCCAAGGCGCGCACGCAACGTTTTCGCGATCTCCATCGCGAAGGCTGTTTTGTGATGCCCAACCCATGGGATGGCGGCACAACGCGCTGGCTTGCAGGCTTGGGTTTTTCCGCGCTGGCGACCACCAGCGCGGGTTTTGCTTTCACGCAAGCGCGCGCGGATCAAGATGTGCCGCTGCCTATGATGCTGCCGCATATTGCCGAGATCGTGCGCTACGCGGCTGATATTCCCGTTAATGCCGATTTTGAAAATGCGTATGCGGATGAGCCGGAAGCGGCGGCTCAAAATATTCTCGCTTGTGTTGAAACCGGCGTAGCCGGCGTTTCGATTGAGGATGCGACGGGCCGTGAAAGCGATCCGCTTTATCCGTTCGATCTGGCTGTCGCGCGGGTGAAAGCGGTGCGGCGCGCCATTGATGATTCCCGCAGCGGGGTGGTGCTGACGGCGCGGGCGGAATGTTTTTTGACCGGGCACCCGGACAAGCTCGCCGAAAGTATCCGCCGCCTGCGGGCCTATGCGGATGCGGGTGCGGATGTGCTATATGCGCCGGGGCCGCGCACGCTGGACGAATTTCGCTTTATTTCGAATGCGCTGCCGGGCAAGGCGGTCAACGGGCTGGTCTATATGGATATGGGGCTGTCGGTTGCCGATCTCGCTTCTGCGGGTATCCGCAGGATTTCCATCGGTGCTGCGATGGCGCGGGCGGCGTGGGCGAGTTTTATCGATGTTGCAGCGGAAATACGCGAGAAAGGCACCTTCACAGGGTTTGCGCGCAACAGCATCAGCGCGCCATTGAATCCATTTTTTGCGGATGATCTGCGCCAGCGAGGCGAGCATGGCCGCTGATCTTTCCCAGTGGAAGGCGCGGCCGCGGCCGGAGCGCAAAACTCTCGACGGGCGCTATGCACGCCTTGAACCGCTTGATCCGGTGAAGCACGGTGATGATCTGTTCGCCATTTCGTCTGGCGAGGGGACTGAGGCGCGGTTCAGGTATTTGTTCGACATGCCCCCGCAAAACCGGGCAAGCCTGCAACCCTGGCTGGATGCCATGCGCACCTCCAGCGACCCGATGTTTTGGGCGGTCATTGATAAGGCCACGGGAAAAGCGGCGGGCCGGCAAGCGTTCATGCGCATTGATATGAGCCATGGCGTGATTGAAATCGGGTCGATTCTATGGGGCGCGCCGATCGCGCGCTCGCGCGTTGCCACCGAGGCGCTGTATTTGTTCGCGGCCTACGCATTCGATGAACTGGGGTATCGCCGGTTTGAATGGAAGTGCGACAATGCCAATGTGCCTTCCAAGCGCGCGGCCGCGCGTTTCGGCTTTTCATTTGAAGGCATTTTCCGCCAGCACATGATTGTGAAAGGCCGGAACCGGGATACGGCGTGGTTTTCCATGATCGATACGGAATGGCCAGCCCTCAAGGCCGCATATCAAGGCTGGCTCTCGCATGATAATTTTGATGCGGCAGGGCGCCAGAAATCCGTGTTGCGCCTCTTGATTGATGCGCAGAGTGCAGCGGCGCAGCCGCCCTTGCGGCGCGCAACACCGGCAGATCGTCCTGCAGTGGAAATGTTGCAGCAGAATGCTTACTCGAAAAACGCAGCCATTCTGGGCGTGACACCCATTCCGCTGCTCAGTGATTATGGCCAGATCATGCATGATGGTGAGGTCTGGCTCACTGAGGATAGCGACGGCGTGACGGGCGCAATTATTCTCATACCGCAAGCTGATCATCTGGAATTGTGGAGTGTATCGGTGGCGCCGCGTGCGCAGGGGCGGGGGCTTGGCAACCGGCTGCTCGCGGCGGCGGAAAAGCGGGCTCATGAATTGGGTTATCGCACAATCCGGCTGCTGACCGGCGAAAAATTGACGGAGAATGTGGCATGGTATCAGCGCCAGGGCTACACAATCGACCGTACGGAAGCGTTGCCGGACCGGCGCGTGGTGCATTTCTCAAAATGGGTTGGGTGAACAATGACAGGGCGTGTTGCAGGAAAATTCGTTGTCGTTACGGCGGCGGGGGCGGGCATTGGCCGTGCGATTGCGGAGGCTTTTGTGCGCGAGGGTGCAACCGTTCACGCAACGGATTTGCGGGATGATGCGGTCAAGACCATCATGGGTGCCCATGCCGCAAAACTCGACGTTACATCAGATGATGCGGTGCGCGAATATGCAGCCCGCATTGGTGCCATTGATATTCTCGTCAATTGCGCTGGGTATGTGCATCACGGCACGATTCTGGACTGTACGGACAAGGAATGGGATTTTGCCTTTGATCTGAACGTGCGATCCATGCACCGCACCATCAAGGCGTGGCTGCCGGGTATGCTGGACAAAGGCAAAGGTGCAATTGTCAATATCGCGTCTGGTGCGTCCTCGGTGCGCGGAATTCCCAACCGCTATGTGTATGGCACGACGAAGGCGGCTGTTGTTGGTTTGACGAAGGCGGTTGCTGCGGATTTTATCCGGCAGGGCGTGCGCGCCAATGCCATTTGCCCTGGCACCATTCAATCGCCGTCGCTGGATGATCGCATTGCCGCGCTGGCGCAATCGACGGGCAAGTCATTGGCAGAGGTGCGGCAGGCCTTTATTGACAGGCAGGCCATGGGCCGGCTGGGCACGGCTGAAGAAATTGCCATGCTCGCGCTTTATCTCGGGTCTGATGAATCCAGCTACACCACCGGCCATATTCATCTCGCCGATGGCGGGTTTGCGCTGTAATGCGCGCGCTGGCTTTCATGCTGGCGGCATTGATGGCCCTGTTTGCCCCTGCGGCGCAGGCACAACAGTGCACACGCACCGGCATCACAATTTCATGCGCGGATGGGCGGACCGGGATTATGCAGGGTGAAACCATTGTGTGGCCTGATGGCACGCGCTCCTCTGTTTCGCCGCATCCGTCCGTGCGGATTGGCGGCAATGTCCGGGTGGGGCCGGGCGTCTTTGTTGGCAATCCCAACGGCACCGGGCACGTTCCGCTGGATGACCCGCAAGCACCGAACAAGCAGCGCTGCGCCATTGTCGATTCTATTTCCTACTGTCACTAGGGGCGATCACCGATGAAAATTCTTATTTTTGGCGCGGCTGGCATGGTTGGCCGCAAATTGCTGGAGCGCCTTTGCAGGGACGGCAAGCTCGGCAAAAAAACCATCACCCATGCGACGTTGCATGATGTGGTGAAGCCGTCCGCTCCCAAGAATTGCCCGTTTGCCTGCACGGTCAAGGCGTCGGATTTTTCCAAGCCCGGAACCGCAGCCAAAATGCTGGCTGACAAACCCGACGTGATTTTTCATCTGGCGGCGATCGTCTCGGGTGAAGCGGAGGCCAATTTCGACAAGGGCTACCAGATCAATCTGGATGGCACATATCGCCTGTTCGAGGCTATTCGTGCCGTGGGTGAGGGGTATCATCCCCGCGTGGTCTTCACCTCGTCCATCGCAGTTTTTGGCGCGCCGTTTCACGAAAAAATCGAGGATGAATTTCATCTCACGCCCTTGACCTCCTATGGCACGCAAAAAGCCATTGGCGAATTTCTGCTCGCCGATTATACCCGCAAGGGCATTTTTGATGGTGTCGGCATTCGCCTGCCCACCATTTGCGTGCGGCCCGGCCTGCCGAACAAGGCGGCATCGGGATTTTTCTCGAATATCATTCGCGAACCGCTGGCAGGCAAGGAAGCGATTTTGCCGGTATCGGATGATGTCATGCACTGGCATGCGTCGCCGCGCTCCGCTGTCGGCTTTCTGATCCATGCTGCGACGATGGATACAAAAAAGATCGGGCCGCGCCGTAATCTCACGATGCCGGGGCTAGCCTGCACGGTGGGGGAGCAGATTGCGGCGCTGCGCAAGGTTGCAGGCGACAAGGTTGTGGCGCGCATCAAACGCAAGCCTGATAAGGTGATCCAGAAAATCGTCGCGGGATGGCCGCGCCAATTTGATGCCAAGCGCTCGGTTGCGCTTGGTTTCAAAGCGGAAAAGAGCTTTGAAGAGATTATCCGCGTCCATATTCAGGACGAGCTTGGCGGCAAGATTGCCTGATTGAAAACTGACTCAGGTCTATCGTGCCAGACTATAGAAGCGCACCTGATGGTGCGCTTTTTAATTCACGATCCGCTTCATCATCAGCGGGCGGCCGGCGGGCGGGTCCTTGACCCAGTTCGCGCCATTTTGCTCCGACGTAAATCCGATGCTGTGGCCTTTTTTCGCAACCAGAAAAATCCGTTCACTCTCAAAGCGCCAGCCTGCCGGTGAAAAGACTTTGAGGCCGTCATCGCGGCAATCGGCCGCCAAGGACGCGGCCCATACACCATCAGCCGCGCCCTGAATGCGCACGGGTGTGGTTTGCAATGTAAGCGGGCAGCCGACCTCAGCCGGTGAACGGGCGATGGTGTAGCGGCCCGCAAATTTGGCGCGCGCCATATTTTGCGCCGGTGAGGATGGTGCGATCTGTGCCGCCGCTGCGGCCACGATGTTGCTGCGCTGTTCGCCATGGGCGGAACGGCCCACGGGTTCCAGTTTCAGGCTGCCGCTGCTGTAGGATGTGTCGATATTTTTGGTGAAAACAATGACCGGATCATCGCCGGCCGGGCCGAAATGAATGGTGCCATCACCGGTCAGCGCCCAGCCGTTCCGCTTGCCCAGTTGCGGCATGGACGTGCGGCAGGGCGGCGGTATCCCCACCAGCATAAAATCGCCAGATCCGGCGCTGCGGTTGAAGGTTACGCGGCAGCGGCGCGCACCATCCGCCGTGGACATATCCCATGCGCCTGCCATGGTGATCACAGCCTGGGCCTCGCGGGGCAAAAATTTTTGCCCCGTCTGCGCTTGAATTGGCAACGGGTATAGAATGGCGGCGGCACTGACGAAAATGATTGTCCGATTTATCATCATCACTGCTATTTTTGCCACGGCGTTTCCGGCACGGGCGAGCGCGGCCCCTTGCCGGCAAAAAAATCAACCAGATTGTCGATCACCAACTGGCCCATGGCATTGCGGGTGTGCACCGATGCCGAGCCGACATGGGGAAACAGCACGATGTGATCCATGGCGATCAATTCGGCCGGAACCCGTGGTTCATCTTCGAACACATCAAGCCCTGCTGTGGCGATGGTTTTGTTCTTGAGGGCTGCAATGAGCGCCTGTTCATCGACAACCGTGCCACGCCCGATATTGATGAGCACGCCTTCAGGCCCCAGCGCCTTCAGCACATCGGCATTAATGATGTGAAAGGTGTCATTGCCGCCGGGCAGTACCGAAACAAGAATATCGACATCGCGCGCCATGTCGCTCAGCGATGCATAATGGCGATAGGGCACGTCTTTCTGGGCGGAGCGGCCATAATAAACAATTTTAACACCGAAGGCTTCGAGCCGCTTGGCGATGGCCTTGCCGATGCGGCCAAGGCCGGCAATGCCGGCGGTTTTTTCGCGTAATGTGCCGCTGAGCGGGAAATTGCCCTTGAGCCATTGCCCATCGCGCAGAAAGCGCTCGGATTGCGGCAGCTGCCGCACAGCGTTGAGCACGAGGCCCAGGCAGGTGTCGGCCACTTCCTCGGTGAGGACTTCGGGTGTGTGTGTGACGATGATGCCGCGCTTGGCTGCCGCGGCCGCATCAATATGGTCATATCCCACGCCCAGGCTGGACACGATTTTGAGGTTTGGAAACTGCGCCAGGAATGCATCATCCACACGGGTGTGGCCGCCCAGCGCGATGCCGCGGATTTCGGGAGCGATGCTGGCAATAAAGGCGCCGGGATCCTTCGCTTCCCATGCCTTGTGCAGGCGAAAAGCCTTGTCCACACCGTTGACGATGAGGGGTTGGGTTGGTGCGGTCATCAACACATCGACAGTCACGTAACATTCTCCCGGCACGGGGCTGGCAAAATACACACAGCCCCATTGATTTCATTGTTGGCCATGCAATAGTGCCGGTCCTTCGGTCATCCGGCAAGGCTTTCGCCCTGCATGGCAGACCGGACAACGAGAACAATGTGAACCTGCGGCTTGGAAAATGGCCGCTGCCTGGGAGAGACATATGGCGTCGGTTGGAATCCGCGACGTGCGGAAGGCGTTTGGATCCGTCCAGATCATCAAGGGCGTATCCATTGACATTCAGGACGGCGAATTCGTCATTCTGGTCGGGCCTTCGGGCTGTGGCAAATCCACACTGCTGCGCATGCTGGCCGGCCTTGAAAGCATCACATCAGGCGAGATCCGCATCGGCAACCGCGTCGTCAATGACGTGCCGCCGAAAGAGCGCGACATCGCGATGGTGTTCCAGAATTATGCGCTGTATCCGCATATGACGGTGAAGGACAATATGGCCTTCTCGCTCAAGCTGCGCAAAGCGCCGCAATCGGAAATTGATGCGCGGGTGGCCAAGGCCGCTGGCATTCTGGCACTGGACAAATTGTTGGACCGGTATCCGCGCCAGCTGTCTGGCGGCCAGCGTCAGCGCGTGGCGATGGGCCGCGCGATTGTGCGTGATCCGCAAGTGTTTCTGTTCGATGAACCCCTGTCGAACCTTGACGCAAAACTGCGCGTGTCGATGCGCTCGGAAATCAAGGCGCTGCATCAGCGCCTGAAAACCACGACCGTATATGTGACTCATGACCAGATCGAAGCCATGACCATGGCTGACAAGATTGTCGTGATGCATGACGGCATCGTGGAACAGATCGGCACGCCGCTTGATCTTTATGATCACCCCAACAATCAGTTTGTGGCCGGCTTTATCGGTTCGCCTGCGATGAATTTTCTTAAAGGTAGGGTCAAGGGCGAAAATTTTGTGTCTGATACTGGCGTCGTGCTGCCGATCGGCGGCAAGCATGCCGCGTCAGATGGCAAGGCCGTTGTTTATGGCATCCGGCCCGAGCATCTGAATGTATCTACCAGCGGCACAGCCGCGAAGGTTATCGTGGTGGAACCGACAGGCTCTGAAACCCATGTGGTGCTGGATCTGGGCGGGCAAGAAATCATCTGCCTGCTGCGCGAGCGGGTGGATGTGCGGCCTGACCAGACCGTGCATATCGCGCCGCAGCCTGGGTTTGTGCATCTGTTTGACGCTGAAACGGGCGCGCGCCTCTGATTATCAACAGGCGGTGCAGATGGTGCCACCTTTTTTATTGAAGGACTGATGCGTTATGAACACGCAAGCGCCGCCGCTGGTGGCCTTTGTCGGGCTGGGCGCGATGGGCCGGCCTATGGCCGCGAATCTCGTCAAATCGCAACTGCGTGTGCGTGCCTACGATGTCTTTGCGCAGGCGCGCACGCAATTCTCTGCCATGGCTCCGAACGCAATCGTGTGTGCAGCACTGGATGAGGCCGTGCGCGATGCCGATGTTCTGGTGCTGATGGTGGTCAATGCGGCGCAGGCGGAGAGTGTGCTGTTTGAATCCGGCGCGCTTGATCAGCTCGCAGCCGGAGCAACGGTTGTTCTGATGGCGACATGCCCGCCTGATGCGGTGCGCGCCCTGGCGGCGCGGGTGGAAAAAACCGGGCGGCTGTTCGTCGATGCGCCAGTCTCTGGCGGCACATCCGGTGCACAGGCCGGCACGCTGACGATCATGACGGGCGCATCACAGAAAGCATTCGATGCGGCCCATCCGGTTTTATCGTGCATGGGCAATAAAATATTTCATGTTGGCGAAGCACCGGGCATGGGCGCGGCTGTGAAAACCGTCAACCAGCTGCTGTGCGGTGTGCATATCGTGGCTGCGGCAGAAGGCATGGCGCTGGCACAGAAGGCGGGGATTGCGCCAGATATGTTTCTGAAGGTGCTTGGCGGCTCGGCAGCGGCCTCGTGGATGTTGAACAATCGCGGGCCGAGCATGGCCCAGACAGAACCGGCGGTGGCATCGGCTGTTGATATATTCGTCAAGGATCTTGGTATCGTGCTGGATGCAGGCCGGTCTGGCAAAATGGCCCTGCCGCTGGCGGCGGCGGCGCACCAGATGTTTCTGGCGGCGTCTGCGAACGGCTATGGCCTGATGGATGACAGCCAGGTGGTGCGGATATATCGCACACTGAATGGAATGGATGCGGATTTCACCGCAGCAAAACCTGAGAGAAAATCATGAGCGAAACAGCGGGATTTATAGGTGTCGGCTTTATGGGCCATGGCATGGCGAAGAACCTGGTTGAAAAAGGGTATCCGCTGACGATCATGGGGCATCGCAACCGCGCACCTGTTGAAGATCTGGTGAAGCGCGGCGCTGTCGAAGCCAAAACGCCGCGTGAACTGGCACAGCGTTCAACGATTATTTTTCTGTGTGTGACAGGTGCCAAGGAAGTTGAGCAGATCGTGCGGGGCCCGGATGGTATCAAATCCGGTGCGAAACCAGGGCTTGTCATTGTTGACTGTTCAACGACAGATCCCGCTTCCACGCTGGCGCTGCATCAAGAACTCAAGCCGCTTGGCGTGACATTTATTGATGCGCCGCTGGGCGGTACGCCAGCGCAGGCGGAAACCGGTGAATTATCGGCGATGGTTGGCGCTGATGCGGCGACCTTTGCGCGTGTTAAACCTGTGATCGAGGCATGGGCGGCGCGGGTGGTGCATGTCGGGGACGTCGGCATCGGCCATAAAATGAAGCTGCTGAACAATTTCCTGTCTATGGGGTACGCCGCTATTTATGCCGAGGCTTTGACGATTGCGCAGAAATCCGGTGTGTCGCCGCAGGTGTTTGACAGCGTGCTGCGCGGCAGCCGCATGGATTGCGGATTTTATCAGACTTTCTTCAAATATGTGATTGAGCGCGACCGCAACGCGCACCTCTTCACGATGAAGAATGCGTTGAAAGACGTGCGCTATCTGGATGCCATGGCCAACACCGCCGGTGTTGCCGATCCGATCGCCACAGCCGTGCGCAATTCCTTCGCACTGGCCGTTGCCGGTGGAAAAGGCGATGAATTCGTGCCGATGCTTTCGGATTTCGTGGCTGAAATCAATGGCACGTCGCTGGCGCCGAAGCCTTAATATCAGCGGATGGACTTGATCGAGGACGCGGCGTCAGCGCCGCGTACCCGTTCGCGGTTGAGCAGATACAGGCCTGATGCAATGACGATGCTGGCACCGATCAGCGTGTAGCGGTCAGGCGTATCGTTGAAAATGAAATATCCCAGCAAGATCATCCAGACGATCTGCGTATAAATAAACGGCGTCAGCACGGATGCCGGGGCACGCCGGCTCGCCAGGATCACCATCCAATGGCCGAAGGTGCCAAAAAAGGCGCAGGCCATCGCAATGGTCCATTGCCATGGTGTCATGCCCTGCCATTCCAGAAATGGCATGAAGGGAGCCAGCAATGCGACGCCGGCGACACCGGAATAAACCAGTGTGGTCTGCGATGAATCATAGGCTGACAGCATGCGCGTGAAAATATTGTAGAAAGCGTAGGCGAACACGCCGGCCACGGACCACCAGGCGGCCAGCGGCAGCCCGCCAAAGCCGGGGCGCGCCACCACCAGAACACCCAGAAATCCGACCACAATTGCGATCAGGCGGCGCGGCCCGGCCCATTCGCCAAGAAGCGGGCCAGCCACCAGTGCCACCAGCAAGGGCACGGCAAAAACGATCGCCATGGATTGGGCCAGCTGCAATTCCCGCAGTGCCAGAAAATTAAATAGCGTCGATAGAAACAGCAGTGCAGAGCGGAGCAATTGCAGTGACAGTTTTTTCGTGCGCCACACGCCCGGCGCAGTCAGCGGGTTCAACAACAGCGCCAGCGCCGTGACACTGATGGCATAGCGAAACCACACGGTTTGAATCGCACCGATCTGCACACTGAGATATTTGGCGCACGCATCCAGCAGTGCAAAGCAAAGCAACGCCACGCACATGAGTGCAATGCCAACAAGCCGCTGGCGTGGTGAATTGTCAGGAATCGGCGCCAAGAATGTATCCGCTGTGAAGACATACAGGTAAAAGATCAGCGGGACTTGCGCCAGTATGGCTGGGGCATGGGCCTATTCATTTGCGCCTCTTCCTTTGAGCCCAGCCTTTTCGCGCGGCACATCCATTTCCTGGCGTGCTTGACGTTCGGTGTCTGCTGACCCTAAACACACCCCATGGGGCAATTGATGCGGGCGCCCCGTCAGGCTTTCGCCCAAGTCCGCGACGTGCCAGGAGCATGATCGCATGGGTGTGCCTTATTTTATGACAGCAACAGAGTTGTCAAAGCAAATTGGCCGGGCGGATTTTCCGCTGGTCATTGATGTCAGCCGGATGGAAAAAATTGCCGAACGCGGGGTTCTGATCCCTGGATCGATTGTGCGACCTGCATTTGAGGCCGACCAATGGGCGGGTGAGGTGCCGCAGGGCAGGCCAATTGTTGTCACCTGCCTGCATGGGCATGAACGCAGCCAGTTTGCTGGCGCGGTGCTGCGCGCCCGTGGTCATGCTGTCTCGCTCCTGCGCGATGGTTTTGATGGCTGGCTGGCGGCGAAAGGGCCGACCGTGCGGCGTGTGGCAGGGCCGGTTACGCTTGGTGAAAAGCCGACGCGGTGGGTGACGCGCCGCAGGCCGAAGATTGACCGTGTTGCCTGCCCGTGGCTGATCCGGCGCTTTCTCGACAGCCAAGCGGAATTCCTGTTTGCCGAACCGGATTTTGTCGCGGCCATTGCAGCGCAAACCGGGGCTATCGGGTTTGATTATCCCGCCGCGCCTTTCGAGCACGATGGCGATTTGTGCAGTTTTGATGTGATGCTGCGTGCATTCGGCCTTGCTGATGATCCTGATCTGCAAAAGCTGGCCCTGATTATTCGTGGTGCTGATACAGATGCTTTGCAGCTTGCGCCGCAATCTGCGGGATTGCTTGCCATATCACTGGGACTGTCAGCTTGCGCAGGCGATGACGATCACGCGATGGTGCGGTCTGGTGCCAGTGTGTATGACGGGTTGTGGGCCTGGATAAAGCAGGCTGCGGATGAAATTCATAACTGGCCGCGTGCGCAATGAGTGCTGATATGTCTGATCTTGCGCGTGATGCACACACCTTTCAACGGGTGCCTTTTTCCGAGGCGGCGTGGCTCTGGCTTAAAATTGGCCTGCTGTCATTTGGCGGCGCGCCGGCGCAGATTGCGATGCTGCACCGGAGTGTGGTGGAGGAAAAAAAATGGCTGGATGAGCAGCGTTTCGTCCATGCCCTGAATTACTGCATGCTGTTGCCGGGGCCTGAGGCCCAGCAGCTTGCCACCTATATCGGCTGGCTTTTGCACGGTGTGCGCGGCGGGCTGGTGGCCGGGATATTGTTTGTGCTGCCCGGTGCCGTAGTCATGATGGCCCTGTCTTTCCTGTATGCTCTCGGGCAGGGTGTGCCGCTGATCGATGGTCTGTTTTTCGGCATCAAATGCGCTGTGCTGGCCATTATTGCGGAGGCGCTTTTGCGGATCGCCAGACGTGCGATCAAGGGCCGGGCGAGTCTCGCCATCGCGGTGGTGAGTTTTGCCGCGCTGTTCTTTTTCGGCATCGCATTTCCGGTGATCGTCATTGCTGCCGGATTGTTTGCAGCCATTCTCACGCCATTGAAGCCCCACTGGTTCGGCATCGCGCCCCATAATGGGGGCGCTGCCGTTGTGCCATCCGGCGCACCGACCTGGCGTCAGCGTTTGGTATCCAGTGCCGTGGTTGTGGCAATTGGCGTGGTGATCTGGTTTGCGCCGGTTCTGCTGGCGGCCCTGATCCTGGGGTCATCGCATGTTCTGGTTGATCTTGGCCTGTTTTTTTCCAAACTGGCGGTGCTGACTTTTGGCGGCGCTTATGCGCTGCTCGCCTGGCTGGCGCAGGCGGCAGTGGAAACAAAGGGCTGGCTGACCGCGCCGGAAATGCTGGATGGGCTGGGGCTGGCGGAAACAACGCCGGGTCCGACGATTTTGGTCAATCAGTTCGTCGGATTTATTGCCGCGCTGCGCGCCCCTGGCACGGTGCCGCCCTATCTTGCCGCAACGCTTGGCGCGATGATGGTTGTGTGGGTGACATTCGTGCCATCCTTTATCTGGATCTTTGCCGGCGCGCCTTTCATGGATGATGTGCGGCGCAACCGGCGGCTTGCAGCCGCCCTGTCCGGCATCACCGCAGCGGTCGTCGGGGTCATCGCCTATCTATCCGTGTGGTTTGCGCTTCAGGTTCTGTTCGCGTCTGTCACCGAACAATGGGCAGGTTTCGTGCGCTGGTATGGTGTGGATATTGCCAGCGCGCGACCATGGGCGATTTTTGTCAGCGCGCTGGCCTTTGCGCTGCTTTTTGTGTGGCACAAGGGATTGTTTGTCACGCTCGCGGTCTGTGCGAGTGCTGGCATCTTGCTGAAGCTTGGCGGGCTGATTTAAGCAGCTTCGCTGTCGTCAGCCTCATCGGCATCGAGCAAGGCGGTCGCATCAAGTTTGCGGCCGCTGGCCTTGGCCAGATTTTTGGACGCCTTGCGCAACAGGCGGCGCAGGCGTTTCTTGTCCTTGCCGTCAAAGCCCTTGGTCATCTCGTCTTCGAGACGGTTGCTTATTTCACCAAGCTGGGTCACGCGCTCGCGGCCGGCATCGGTCAGAGCAACGCGCACAAGACGGGCATCGGTTTCGCCAGCCTTGCGTTCCACCAGCCCCTGCTGGGTCAGGCGTCCGATCGTCTTGGAGATGGTTGGTGCCTTTACCGTCAGCGCGTCCGCCAATTCACTCATGGTCGGCGCGGTATTTTCAGCGAGCAGTTGCAGCACCTGTTCCTGCCCCGGATAGAGGCCGACACCGGCGAGAAGCTCGGCCATGCGTGCGCGATGGACGCGGGCAGCAATGGTCAGCAATGTGCCCATGGCGCGCTCCGTCACCTTATCCTTGCGCTCGTCCTTGCGTTCGCCAGCCATATTCAATCCCCATATCCACCGCACATTGCAAGCCTGATGCCCTTAGCCGGCGATTATGACACGCGCATGAAGGATTGAAGACGCCGGCTAACTTTTTCGAGATGGCGGCTGCGGTCTTGTTCGGCCACAGAATCCATCCGGTGCAGGCCCATCCACATGGTTTTGCACTTGGCGTGGCACAGCACGCGGATGCCGGTGAGGATGATGCGCCGGCCGGGCACGCCCATCAGCAGCCACCACCATTTGGGCGATCCCAGCGTGCTCAACACGCCGACGCGCTGAATGTTGGTGAGCAGGCCGCGAATGGGCTTGCCGGGTTCAGGCATGGCGAAAATGCCGTGGGGAATCATCACACGGTCGAGCCAGCCCTTCAGCATGGCAGGTTGGCCATACCACCAGGTCGGATAGACGAAGAAGAGCGCTTCGGCCCAGCGCAGGGCTGCCAGATGTGCAGCAACCGGCACCTCGTTGCTGACAGGCGTGTGATAACCCTGCCATTCCTCCAGTGTCATCGCGGGCTGAAAATTCTCGCGATAGAGGTCGATAATCCGGGTTTCATGGCCCTGGGCATGGAATGTTTCCAGGGCTTTTTGCAGAACGGCAGCGGTGAAACTTGTCTGCGAGGGATGGCAAAAAACAATCAGGACGCGCAACGGGAAGTGCCTCTGTGCGGGAAATGCCGCAGATATTCAGGGAATCACCTGATAGTATTGCGATCCATATGGCAGGTCATCCTCTGCATTTGCACGGCACACATGCTGTTGGCCGGTTGTGCCATGAGGTTCCGGCAAAATGCCCCGCCATGGACAAAAGACCCGATTTTGCCGCACAATGGCCGCAACGCTTCATAGCCACACAAATGCTTGGCGTTCAAAAACCATGGGGAGAGAAATTGATGTTTACACGCCGTCAAACCTTGCAGGCAGGCCTCGCGGCTGCCGCAGCGACAGGTCTGGGCCTGCGTTCGGCCAATGCGCAGAGTGTCGATCTGCTGAAAATTTTCGTGCCTGCCGCGCCGGGTGGGGGCTGGGATCAGACCGCGCGCACGATTGAAAATGTTCTGCGCAGCACCAAGGCGGTGAACGGTGTGCAGATCACCAATGTGGCAGGTGCCGGTGGCGCCGTAGGCCTGCCGCAATTCCTGAACCAGTGGAAAGGCCAGCCCAACGCGCTGATGGTTGGCGGCATGGTGATGGTGGGTTCGCTGATCGCCAACAAGGCTGCCGTGAAAATTACTGATGCCGTGCCGATTGCACGCCTTACGGGTGAATTTCAGGCGCTGGTGGTTCCGGCCTCTTCGCCATTCAAGACCGTCAAGGATTTTGCCGACGCGCTCAAGGCTGACCCGACCAAGGTTCCTGTCGCTGGCGGTTCGGCCGGTGGCTCGGACCATATTCTGCTGGGTATGATTGCCAAGGCAGTCGGCGTGCCAGCCGCGAAAGTGTCCTATGTTGCCTTTTCCGGCGGTGGCCCGGCGCTGGCGGCGCTGCTTGGCAATCAGGTGGCTGCGGGTATTTCCGGCTATGGCGAATTTGCCGAACAGGTCAAAGCCGGCAAGCTGCGTGTGCTCGCCATTTCTGCAGACAAGAAACAGGAGGGCATTGATGCTCCGACGCTGAAGGATGGCGGCATCAATGTCGAGCTGTTCAACTGGCGCGGCGTTTTCGCTCCTCCCGGTGTGAGCAACGAGCAGCGCGCCGCGATGGTGGCGATGATCGAAAAAATGGCTGCCAGCAAGGAATGGCAGGACGAGTGCAAGAAACGCGACTGGACGACCATCACGCTGACTGGCGATGCTTATGGCAAATTCATCGCTGACGAGGTAGCGCGTATCGAAGGCGTGCTGAAAGACATCGGCCTCGCCTGATCGCCATTGCACTTTCATAAGGGCGCGGTGCCATGCATGCCGCGCCCCCATTTATCTGGCCCAAAGGCCAGCCGGGCAGGGATCGGGCGGATGAACCAGACGTCGCATACGCGCGGCAGCATTGCTGTTGGCGAATTGATTATTGCACTTGCAACGCTTGGTTTGGCGGTGCTGGTTTTCTTCCAGACACAGGCCATTCCGATTACACCCATTTATGCCAAGGTGGGGCCGACCATTTTTCCGTATATGACGGCGCTGGGGCTGGGTGCCATGGGCGTTCTGCTGCTGCTCTCGGCCCTGCGTGGCGGCTGGCAGCCGGATGAAGAGCGTGAGCATGCCCCTGATCGTCTGGCATTGGGCTGGGTGATTGCCGGGCTGGTGCTGAATGTGCTGCTGATCGGCAAGCTCGGCTTCACGGTTGCATCAATTATTTTATTCGTCTGCGTGGCGCGGGGATTTGGATCGCGCAAACCTTTGCGGGATGCCGGCATTGCCACCGCGTTTGCGCTCATTGCCTATCTGGGGTTTGCCAAGGCGCTGTCCATCAATATCGGCGCGGGTCTTGTTGAAAATCTGATTGAGCAAATTTTCTTCTCCGGCAAGAAAGCATAAATTCCATGAGCACATTTCAATATCTCATGGATGGCTTTGCCGTCGCCCTCACACCCATCAATCTGCTGTGGTGCCTGCTGGGCGTGACTTTGGGCACAGCCATTGGCGTGTTGCCGGGGCTTGGGCCGGGGCTGACCATCGCGCTGCTGTTGCCGATTACTTTCAAGGTTGAGGCGACGGCGGCCTTCATTCTGTTTGCCGGCATCTATTATGGTGCGATGTATGGTGGCTCGACGACGTCAATCCTGCTGAATACGCCAGGCGAATCCGCGTCCATTGTGACGGCGATGGAAGGCAATAAAATGGCGCGCAACGGGCGTGCCGGGGCGGCCCTCGCAACGGCGGCCATCGGCTCGTTCGTCGCTGGCACGCTGGGCACGCTGGGTATCGCTTTTCTCGCGCCCATCGTGGTGGACTGGGCGCTGAAATTTGGCCCGCCGGAATATTTTGCGCTGATGGTGCTGGCCTTTGCGACCGTATCTGCTGTGCTTGGGTCATCGGCGGTGCGCGGTATCGTGGCGCTGTTCTTCGGTCTTTTTCTCGGATTGATCGGTGTTGACCTGCAAACCGGGCAAGCGCGCTTTACTTTCGGGCTGCAGGAATTGCTCGATGGCATCAATGTCATCGTCGTTGCCGTGGGTCTGTTTGCGGTTGGCGAAACGCTTTACATGGCCTCGCGTTATTCCAGCGGAAAAGATGAAGTGCTGCCCCTGAAAGGCTCGATCTGGATGACGGCGGAGGAATGGAGCCGTTCCTGGAAAGCGTGGATCCGCGGCGCGCTGTTTGGATTTCCCATCGGTGCCATGCCAGCCGGCGGCGCGGAAATTCCGACATTTCTGTCCTATTACACGGAAAAGAAACTCTCGAAGCATCCCGAAGAATTCGGCACAATCGGCGCGATTGAGGGCGTGGCGGGGCCGGAGGCGGCCAATAATGCTTCCGCTGCCGGTGTGCTTGTGCCGATGCTGACGCTGGGCTTGCCGACATCGGCCACCGCGGCGATCATGCTGTCGGCCTTTCAAAGCTACGGCATCAATCCCGGCCCGTTGCTGTTGCAGACACAACCGCAGCTGGTGTGGGGGCTGATCGCGTCGCTGCTGATCGGCAATATCATGCTGCTCGTGCTCAACCTGCCAATGATTGCACTGTGGGTGAAAATGCTGCTCATCCCGGCGCCGCTGATGTATGCGGGCATTCTCGTTTTCGCGACCATTGGCACCTATGGGATCACGCAATCGGAAGTGGATCTGATCCTGCTCTACGCAATCGGCGTGGTGGGGTATTTCATGCGCCGCTATGATTTTCCAACCGCGCCCGTGATTATAGGCATGATTCTGGGGCCATTGGCGGAACAGAATTTCCGGCAGGCCATGACCATTTCCGCCGGTGACTGGACGATATTCTTCACGCGGCCGCTGGCGCTGATGATTTTTATCATCACTGCCTTGCTGATTGCGGCGCCCTCTCTTTATAAAATGCTGAAAACGCCGGCGCGCACGCCGAGTTTCTGACATCTGCAAAATCGCGTCGCGCCGTATAACACGCTGGCGCGCCGTTTTATTGTTCTCTGCTGACAGGTGCTGCGCGAGAGCCGCCATCCTTCAGTTTTTGCCTTCAATTCCAGTCATCCGGCAAACTGGGCAGGGGCTGAAAGTCGATGCCCTCTTCGTGCAGGGCGCGGGCGTCGTCCATGCTGGCCTTGCCACGGATTGCGCGCATTTCGGTTTCACCATAATGCATCTTGCGTGCCTCATGCGCGAAGCGGTCGCCGACATCGTCGGAATTTTTGCTGACATGCTCATGAACAGCGCGCAGCATGGCCCGCATCTCACGGTCTTTTTCGGAAATGACGGGCACGGTAGCAGCCATGTTCGCAACCGGAGCATGCACAGCAGATGTGGCTTCGTCGGCGGCTGGCTGTGAAGCCGCATCCAGATGTTTTTTGCGCGTGCCTGATACCGAAGGGGCCATGATGGCTTTGCGCACCTTGGCCGACTGGCAATGGGGGCAGGTCACAAATCCTCGCTTCGCCTGCTTTTCAAAAGCATCACTGTCAGCGAACCAGCTATCGAAGGCGTGGTCCTTGTCGCAGAGCAGATCATAACGGATCATGGGTTTTCCCTGCTTAACACCGGTCAGGCTTTCAGCAAAGGATCAAGGCCGCCGGCGTGATCGAGGCCGTGGAGGTCATCGGAGCCGCCGATATGGCGGCCATTGATGAAAATTTGCGGCACTGAGGTGCGGCCCATGGCTTTCTGTATCATCTCCTGGCGCGCACCCGGCACCGCCTCGATGTCGATTTCGGTGTAGGCCGCGCCCTTGCGGTTCAGCAGCGCCTTGGCTGCCTGACAGTAGCCGCACCAGGAGCGGGTGTAGAGTGTGATCTCGGCCATGGGTGACAGGTTCCTTCCAGCGCATGGCAATATAAGCGCGGGATGTGAAAAATTCACCCCCTCGGGCAACTTACAACAGCTTGAGGGCGTGGGCGAAGGTCAGCACGTCGATGCGGGCTGCGCCAGCCCGCCGCAGCACCTTGGCAGCTGCGGATGCGGTGGCGCCAGTGGTCAGCACATCATCGACCAGCACAACGTGCTTGCCAGCCAACTTCGCCAGTGCAGGATCGGGAATGCGGAAGGCGCCTGTGAGATTTTCGGCGCGCGCGTTACGGCTGAGGCCGACTTGCGGGGCGGTGCGCCTGGCCCGCAGCAGCCAGTCATGGCGGGCCGGTGTGCCGCTGGCCTTGGCAACGGCATGGGCCAGCAAGGCAGCCTGATTGTAGCGGCGCTGCCAGAAGCGCAGGCGATGCAGCGGAATCGGCAGCACGGCATCGGCATCAGCCAGCACGTCACGGCCTGCGGCTGCCATCATGCGGCCCATGGTCAGAGCCAGATCGGCCCGGTCGCCAAACTTCAGCCGCGTCACCAGCGCGCGGGCTGTCTCATCATAGGCCGCGACCGCACGGGCGCGGTCAAAGGCGGGTGGATTGGCCATGGCCTCCGGTGAAACAAGATGGCCGCCATAATCAATGCCGAACGGCGTGCCGAGCCGCTCGCAATAGGGCCGCTCAATCAGGGACAGGCCGCGCCAGCAGGTGGGGCACAGGCCGTGTGCGGACTGGATGGCGGCCTTGCATTGAATGCAGGTGGGTGGCCACAGCATATCCACGCTGGCGCGCCCGGCATGGCCGAGCAGGCGCGCGATGCGCACATGAAGTGGCGCGGCCATGGCCTGTGCCGGCCCATCCCCGGCAGGCATATCCAGCGCGGATGGTGTGTCAGTCCGGTCGTCATGCATCGGCACAGGCTAGACCGGCGCGGGGCCTGACGCCATAAGGCAGATATGGCTGAGCTTGCGTCTGTCCCGCGCCTTTTTGACCGTGCTCTTGTTCGCGCGCGGCTGCGCCGTGCCGACACAGCCGGGTTTGAACCGTTCCTGCTGGAACGGATGACCGGCGATGCGCTCGACCGGCTCGGCGCTGTGACCCGGCAATTTTCAGATGTGCTTGATCTTGGCACGCCTTCGCGGGAACTGGCGCGCGCGCTCGTGTCATCGGGCTCCCATGGGCGGGTGTATCGTGCGGCTGCGTTCAAGCAGGATGGTGTGGATTTCGTGTGCGAGGAGGACATGCTGCCGCTGGGCGCTGGCGTGTGCGATGCCGTGATTTCACTGCTCGCCCTGCATCATGTGAATGATATTCCCGGCGCGCTGGCGCAAATCCGCCGTGTGCTGCGGCCGGATGGATTGTTTCTCGCCTGCCTGCTGGGCGGCGAGACGCTGCGCGAATTGCGCGAGAGTTTCATGCAGGCGGAAACGGAATTGCGTGGCGGCGTCAGTCCGCGTGTTGCGCCGTTTGGGGATGTGCGGGCGCTTGGCCAATTGTTGCAGCGGGCTGGATTTGCGCTTCCTGTCGCTGATCACGAAATCATCACCGTGCGGTATGGCCACCCGCTCAATCTCATGCGTGATTTACGCCATATGGGCCTGACCAATGCGCTGGCCGAGCGCTCGCGTGTGCCCATGACACGGGCGCTTCTGATGCGGGCTGCGGCGGTTTATCAGGAACGGTTTTCTGATGCTGACGGGAAAATCCGGGCAACATTTGATTGCGTCTGGCTGTCGGGGTGGTCGCCGCATGAAAGTCAGCAAAAGCCGCTGAAACCCGGATCGGCGGCGATGCGGCTTGCCGATGTGCTGCACACGCAGGAAATTCCGCTGACCAGCCTGCCTGATCCCAAAAATTGAGGCCTGTGATGACGCCATTTGTTTTCAACACAACACCGTCGATTGTTTTTGGCACGGGCAGCGCGCTGCGTTTGGGGGCACTGGTCAAACCGGGGTTCGGCAAACGGGTTCTGGTTGTGACTGATGCCGGAATTATCAAGGCTGGGCTGCTGGAAGGCGCGCTGGAAAGTCTCACGGCAGCTGATATTGGCTGGTCGATTTATTCTGCCGTGACCGCCGACCCCCCCGAAGCGCTGGTATTGGACGCGCTCAGACAAGCGAGAGACTTTGAGGCGACGGGTGTGATCGGTCTTGGCGGCGGCTCATCGCTGGATGTGGCGAAACTGGTGGCGCTGCTGGCGGCATCCGGCGAAAAGCTTGCGGATATTTATGGGGTTGGTCTGGCCAAGGGGCCACGCTTGCCGCTGGCGCTTGTGCCAACAACGGCCGGCACTGGATCTGAAGTGACGCCAATATCCATCATCACCACCGGTGCGTCAGAAAAAAAGGGCGTCGTGTCGCCGGTGATATTGCCGGATATTGCCATTCTTGATGCGGAGCTGACATTGGGTTTGCCGGCGGCTGTCACGGCGGCCACCGGTGTTGATGCGATGGTGCATGCGATTGAAGCGATCACCTCAACCAATGCCAATCACAATCCGGTCTCGCGGGCGCTGGCTTTTGAGGCGTTGCGATTGCTTGGCGGGAATATCCGCACGGCCGTTTTTGAGGGGGCTAACCGCGATGCGCGCGGGGCGATGCTGCTGGGTTCGCTGCTGGCGGGCCAAGCCTTTGCCAATTCGCCCGTCGCTGCGGTGCATGCGCTGGCCTATCCCATCGGCGGGCATTTTCATGTGCCGCATGGATTATCAAATGCGCTGGTGCTGCCACATGTGCTGGCGTTCAATGCGCCAGCGGCGCAGCAGCATTATGCCGATATTGCACCTGTTCTGTTTCCAGCCCTCGCCGGAAAAAATGCCGCTGAAGCGTGCAGCGGATTGATTCAGTCGCTGATCACGCTGGCGCAGGAGATTGGTTTGCCATTGCGCCTGCGCGATGTTGATATTCCGGAACATGCGCTGCCCATGCTGGCCGCTGACGCGATGAAACAGACGCGGTTGCTCGTCAACAATCCCCGGCCTGTGCAGGAGGCGGATGCGCTGGCGATTTATCGCGCGGCATGGTGAGAGCTCTGCCATGAATGACAAGGCCCTGCGCCCGCAGCGTTTGACCCGTGCTGATTTCAAGCACTTCCGTACCATCACCACGCGCTTTGCGGATAATGATATTTATGCCCATGTAAACAATGCCGCGTATTTTTCCTATCTCGATACAACCGTATCAGGATATTTGTGGGAAAGCAGGCTGGTTGTGCCGGGCGAAAGCTCCGTGATTGGCCTTGCGGTGTCGAGCGCATGCGCATTTTTTGATAGTCTGGCCTTTCCCGAGATCATTGAATGTGGCCTGCGCACAAGCCATATCGGCACCTCATCGGTGCATTATGAGGTCGGGATTTTTCAGGCTGGCGCGTCAAAGGCTGCCGCGCAGGGGCGGTTTGTCCATGTTTACGTTGATGCGGCGACCCGCCGCCCCGTTGCCGTTCCCCAGGCCTTGCGCGATGGCCTTGCTCGCCTTGCCGTCTGATCCGCCGGCAATTGAGCCTGTGGCCATAATCTCTGTGCCCATCTGAAATTCATAGGCCAGCAATGCCGTGTCCCGCACCGATTGCAGCAGCTTCTTTTGCTCGCTGAATGACAGCACGGAGCCCGGACTCAAGGCGCGGTCGATATTGCCATAGCCTTTGGTATCCTGCGGGTGCGGAATATCCGGCAAGCGGCCGATGGAGCCTGTTTCGATCATGTCATCAAGATCAGCCGGCTTCATGCGTGCAATCAATTCACGCGCTGTTTCCGGCGGCATGGCGTTGATGGCAAGGCGCTGCTCTTTTGGCTCCGCCAGTTCGAGCGCGGCGAGGGCGGCATGATGGCGCTCTTCGAGCGTCGGCACTTTTGTGACGTGCAGAGCGCCAATCCATCCCAGCAGCAAAAGATTGGCCATGAACAGCGCCATGGCGCGGGTTACCGGCTGATGATGCGGCTGTTCCAGCGGCTCAGCTTTGGCGTAGGACAGAACCGGTGCGCGCAAGGCCACGCGGCCTGATGAGCCGGGGCGCACAGCCAGTGTCAGCGAGCGAATAAAATCATCTTGGGTTGGGGTGGCCATCGGTCGCATCTTTCTTTTTCCTTCGCATCACCCGGCAACAGCGGCGTGTTGGTGGCGGTGCGTTACGCAAAATGTTTGTCTCTGGTCATAGTGCAGCGATAAGATGAGGAATGAGCGGCTCATCGGCAGCCGGCATCCGATAATCACGCAGGCTCTGGGCACGCACCCATTTCAACGCCTTGTGCTCACGCGCTTGCACTGTGCCGTCCCACCGGCGGCAAATGAACAGCGGCATCAGCAAATGAAAATCCTCATAGCCGTGGCTTGCGAATGTCAGCGGCGCGAGACAGGCCTCCTTGACGGCAATGCCAAGCTCCTCGCGCAATTCGCGGATAAGCGTTTCCTCGGGCCTTTCCCCCGCTTCGATTTTTCCGCCGGGAAATTCCCACAGGCCGGCCATGGCCTTACCGTCCGGGCGCTGGGCAATCAGCACACGGCCATCGGCATCAACAAGGGCAACGGCAGCAACAAGGAGCAGTTTCATGACGGTCTTCCGTCACTCACCCTCGCAGACAGGGTTAAAGCATTCTGAAACAGAGGGGTTGCATTCTGCCGGAAGGGTTAATGCACTGTTGATATTGGCAGGCGCGCGAGAACCAATAAAAAGGCCGCAGTGAAGCGGCCTTTTGCATATCCATTCTGGTTCATTCTGCCGGATTATTATGACCGGTAATCACCGTTGATTTCGACATAGGCCTTGGTGAGATCGCAGGTCCAGACCTTGGCCTTGCCATCGCCAAGGCCGAGATTGGCGGTGATGATGATGTGATCGCCTTTCATATAGGCACTGGTCTTTTCTTCGCTGTAATCGGGATCGCGCGCCCCTTCATGGGCCACGCGATAGTCACCGAAAGAAACGGAGAGCTTGTCGCGGTCGGCCATTTCGCCAGCCTTGCCCACGGCCATGACAACACGGCCCCAGTTGGCATCCTCGCCAGCCACGGCGGTTTTGACCAGCGGTGAGTTGGCAATTGCCATGGCGATGATCTTGGCGGATTTGTTGCTGGTCGCACCCTTGACGCGCACCTCGATAAATTTCCGCGCGCCTTCGCCATCTTTTGCAACGAGCTGCGCCAGCTCAAGCAGCAGGCTCTTCAGTGCTTTCTTGAAAGCCTTGGCTTCCTTGGCATCCGCATCCGTAATTTTCGGGGCGCCGCGCTTCCTTGCCTTGCCCGTGGCGAAAACAATCAGTGTATCGGAGGTGGATGTGTCGCTGTCGACGGTAATGGCATTAAAAGTTTTCTTCACGGCCTTGGACAGCATGGCCTGCAAGGCTTCCGGTTCGACCGCCGCGTCCGTGAATACGAAGGACAGCATGGTCGCCATATCCGGCGCGATCATGCCCGCCCCTTTGGCAATGCCGGCGATCTTGACCTCGACGCCGCCGATGATCGCGGTGCGCAGTGCCACTTTGGGAAATGTGTCCGTGGTCATGATGGCGCGGGCGGCATCGTGCCAGGCCTTGCCATTGGCCCGCTTGGCGCAATCTTCCAGCACACCCTTGAATTTCGTTGCATCCAGCGGTTCGCCAATCACGCCGGTGGAGGCGATGAACACCTCGCTTGGCAGGCAACCCACCGCCTTGGCAGCGATGTCGGCGGTGAGGCGGACCGCGTCTGCACCCTTCTTGCCCGTGAAGGCGTTGGCATTGCCGGAATTCACGACAAGCGCCCGGGCCGCGCCGCCCTCCTGCGCCTTGCGGCACCAGTCCACCGGCGCCGAGCGGGTCTTGGAGGTGGTGTAGACGCCGGCCACCGTGGTGCCGGGGTCGAGCATCGCCAGAAGCACATCCGTCCGGTTCTTGTAGCGGATGCCCGCTTCGGCGGTGGCGAATTTCACACCTTCGATGGCAGGAACCTCAGGCGTCACCTGCGGCGCCAGAGGGGAAACGGGAACGTCCTTGCCAGCCATGGAGCGACCTCACTGTTTGCGACGCACGTGTCGCTTCTACTACTGTTTTTTCGCCTCAGCCGGGGCAGCGGGCGCTGCCGGCGGCGCGGCAGGCTTATCGAGCCGTTCCACCTTGGCTTTCTCGCGCAAGGCCAGAATGAGATCCGTGTGCGCCTTGCGGACAAGATAGCGCTCGAGCTGATCCTTGACCTGATCATAGGTCGGGGTTGGCTTGCTGCGCTTGTCTTCCAGCTTGATGATGTGCCAGCCAAACTGGCTTTTCACCGGAGCGGAAATGGCGCCCTTTTCCAGCTTGAAAGCGACCTCGCCAAATTCGGGCACCATGCGGTCCTTGGCGAAGTAACCCAGATCGCCGCCATCCTTGCCCGAGCCAGGGTCTTTCGACAGTTCGGTGGCGACCTTGGCAAAATCTTCCTTGCCGGTGGTGACGCGGGCATGGGCCTTCTTGGCGTCCTCCTCGCCTTCAACCAGAATGTGACGGGCGCGGACTTCCTCTTCCGGTGCCGTGGCTTTCACCGTTTCATCATACAGCTTCTTCATGGCCTCTTCGGAGACGGCCTTCTTCGCCTCCTGCGCCAGATATTCATCAACCAGTACCTTGTCGCGGTAATAGCCCAGCCGCGCCTTGAAGTCGGGCGACTCATCAATCTTTTTCTCGCCAGCGGCCTTCGCCGCCAGCTTCAGGTCGGTCATGAAGTTGACGAGATAGTCCCGGCGCTGCTCGGGCGAGAGCTGCGGCATCGCGCCGCCCATGTCTTCCACGGCGAATTGCAGGTCACGTTCGGTCACCGGCAATCCATCCACTGTTGCGACAACCTTTGCCGGGTCAATGGGCGCAGCCGGAGCCGGGGCCTGAGCCCACGCCGGCGTGGACAGAATCACAGTGCCAACGGCGGCAAGGAGCGCCATCGGCAGGCGGCGGTTGCGGGCGGCGGTGCAGCGTTTGGGCGAGAACATGGGCAAGCCTTGAGGATGAAGGTCGGTCACAGGTCAAATCTGTCTGGCAAGTGGCCCATGATGACCGCTTTGGCAAGGCGGTATGACAGGGCTGTGACCGCTGGAAAGGCCGCAACACAGCCTGATGGGCATGGCCGGGCCAGAACGCGCCACTTTACGGGAGACAGTTCTTTGTATTGTGCCTCTGGCAGGTGCAATCTGCCGTCATTAGGTTTATAGGCCCGTGCAAACCTGTTTTGCGCCGGTCCGGGCCTTGCGCCCGCTTGTCCGGTTCCCGTCGTCTGTTGTGAAGAAAGGCGCCTCATGTTCGGTGCGCTCGCGAAGAAACTGTTTGGTTCAGCCAATGACCGCCGGGTGAAGGGTTATGACCCGAAGGTCCGTGCCATCAATGCGATGGAAGCGGAACTGGCGGCCCTGTCCGATGAGGCGCTGGCCGCGCGCACGCCGATGCTGAAGGCGGAACTCGCCGCCGGCAAGACGCTGGATGACATTCTCGTGCCCGCCTTCGCTACCGTGCGTGAAGCTGCCAAGCGCGCGCTGGGCATGCGCCATTTCGATGTGCAGCTCATCGGCGGCATGGTGCTGCATGAAGGCGGCATCGCCGAAATGAAAACGGGCGAAGGCAAGACGCTGGTGGCGACCCTGCCGGTTTATCTCAACGCGCTCGCCGGCACCGGCGTGCATGTGGTTACTGTGAACGATTATCTCGCCAAACGTGACGCTGAATGGATGGGCGCGATTTACAATTTCCTCGGCATGAGTGTCGGCGTGATTGTGCATGGGCTTGATGATCAGGAGCGCCATGCGGCCTATGCCTGCGATATTACCTATGGCACCAACAACGAATATGGCTTCGATTATCTGCGCGATAATATGAAGTATGAATTTGCCCATATGGTGCAGCGCGGCCATACCTTCGCCATCGTGGATGAGGTCGACTCCATCCTCATTGACGAAGCGCGCACGCCGCTGATTATTTCCGGCCCGCTCGATGACCGTTCCGAACTTTATAACACCATTGATGTGCTGATCCCGCATCTCAAGCCGGAAGATTATGAAGTCGATGAAAAGCAGAAAGCTGTTTCGCTGACGGAAGCCGGCAATGAGCATATCGAAGAGCTGTTGCGCGAGCACGGGCTTTTGAAAGACGGCACACTTTATGATGCCGTCAATGTGACGCTTGTGCACCATGTCAATCAGGCTGTGCGCGCGCATAAATTGTTCCAGAAAGACAAGGATTATATCGTCAAGGATAATGAGGTCGTCATCATCGACGAATTTACCGGCCGCATGATGCCGGGCCGGCGCTATTCGGAAGGATTGCATCAGGCCCTGGAAGCCAAAGAACATGTGCAGGTGCAGCCGGAAAACCAGACGCTGGCCTCGATCACCTTCCAGAATTATTTCCGCATGTACAAGAAACTGGCGGGCATGACCGGCACGGCGGCGACCGAAGCCGACGAGTTCATGGATATCTACAATCTGTCCGTGGTCGAAATTCCGACCAATGTCGATGTGCTGCGCGATGACAA
>JBOFCU010000099.1:0-26391 GCA_051646285.1 Beijerinckiaceae bacterium | reverse complement strand
AGCACGGAGGCGCGCTTGTCACGTTCCGCCTTCATCTGCCGGCCCATGGCGTCCACAAGGTCGGCGGGCGGAATGATGTCCTTGATCTCGATGCGGGTCATCTTGATGCCCCAGGGGGATACGGCGCTGTCCACCACGCGCAGCAGCTTCTCGTTGATCTCGTCGCGGTGGGACAGAAGCTGGTCCAGATCCATCGACCCCATCACCGAGCGGATGTTCGTCATCACCAAATTAAGCAGGGCCAATTGGAGATCCGACACCTCGTAGGAGGCGCGGGCGGCATCAATGACCTGATAGAAGGTGACGCCATCGACACGCACAGTGGCGTTGTCCTTGGTGATGACCTCCTGCGACGGCACATCGACCACCTGCTCCATCATGTTCACCTTGTTGCCGATGCGATCAATGAACGGCACGATGAGGTTAAGGCCGGGATGCAGGGTTTTGGTGAATTTGCCAAACCGTTCCACAGTCCAGTGGAAGCCCTGCGGCACCTGCCGGATGCCCTGAAGGATCGCAACGATGACCAGCGCGAGGAAAAACAGCGCCACAATGGCCGAAGGGGTAATAATCATGCGTCAGCTCCCGGACAGATGCAGATGACAATGGTGCCTGTTCTGGACTGAACCTTGGCACGCTGCAATGGCTAACACGTGCGCCAGAACACGGACGCGGTTTGCGCCAGATCAATCCGGTGATGGTTTGTCTGTCCACACCTCTTGCTGGCGGCGCTGGGCGCACCCACATCCCGTTCAAGCGGATGTCCAACAGGAGTCCGGGTCTTTACAGCGCTGGCCACGCCTTTGCGGGTGGCAGCGCGGGTCGAAGAGGTGACATATGAATATCGAGAAATATACCGAGCGCGCCCGGGGCTTTTTGCAGGCGGCACAAACCATTGCCCTGCGCGATGGACACCAGCAATTCACGCCCGAGCATGTGCTCAAGGCGCTGCTGGATGACAGCGAAGGCATGGCCGCCGGGTTGATTGCGCGTGCAGGCGGTGACGCCAAACGGGCGCTGCAGCTGACCGATCAGGCGCTGGCCAAATTGCCGAAAGTCACGGGCGGGCAGGGCGGGCTCAACCTGACCGCGCCGCTGGCGCGGGTGTTCGACACGGCTGAAAAAGCGGCTGAGAAAGCGGGCGACTCCTTTGTCACCGTCGAGCGGCTGCTGTTGGCGCTGGCGGTGGAAAAGGACACCGAGGCCGGCAAGGCCCTGGCACAGGCGGGCCTGAACGGGCAAAACCTCAATGCCGCCATCAATGAATTGCGCAAGGGCCGCACCGCTGACAATGCATCGGCGGAAAACGCCTATGATGCGCTGAAAAAATATGCGCGCGATCTGACGGAAGCCGCACGGGATGGAAAAATCGATCCTGTCATTGGGCGTGATGAAGAAATTCGCCGCACGATTCAGGTGTTGTCGCGGCGCACGAAAAACAATCCCGTGCTGATTGGTGAACCGGGCGTGGGCAAGACCGCGATTGTTGAAGGCCTCGCGCTCCGCATCATCAATGGAGACGTGCCGGAATCGCTGAAAGAAAAGAAATTGCTGGCGCTTGATATGGGCTCGCTGATTGCGGGCGCGAAATATCGCGGCGAATTTGAGGAGCGGTTGAAGGCTGTCTTGCAGGAGGTTACATCCGCCGCCGGTTCGATCATTCTGTTCATTGATGAAATGCACACGCTGGTCGGTGCCGGCAAGGCCGATGGCGCGATGGATGCCTCAAATTTGCTGAAACCTGCTCTGGCGCGCGGTGAATTGCATTGTGTCGGCGCAACCACGCTCGATGAATATCGCAAGCATGTGGAAAAGGATGCAGCGCTGGCGCGGCGTTTCCAGCCCGTGTTCGTGTCTGAGCCGACCGTAGAGGATACGGTTTCGATTCTGCGTGGTATTAAAGAAAAATACGAGCAGCATCACGGCGTGCGCGTGCAGGATTCTGCGCTTGTTGCCGCTGCAACCTTGTCAAACCGTTACATCACCGATCGTTTTTTGCCGGACAAGGCTATCGACCTTGTCGACGAGGCCGCCGCGCGGTTGCGTATGCAGGTCGATTCCAAGCCGGAAGAACTCGATTCCATCGACCGCGAAATTGTCCGGTTGAAAATCGAGGCGGAGGCTTTAAAGAAAGAACCGGATGCAGCCTCGAAGGACCGGCTTGGCACCCTGCAAAAAGAGCTTGCCGATCTGGAAGAAAAATCTGCCACGATCACCGCGAAATGGCAGGCGGAAAAATCCAAGCTGGGACGTGCAGCCGATCTGAAGAAAAAACTTGATGAGTCGCGCAATGAATTGGCGCAGGCGCAGCGCAACGGCCAATATCAGCGGGCGGGCGAATTGGCCTATGGCATCATCCCCGGCCTTGAGAAAGAATTGGCGGTGGCCGAAGAATCGGACGGCCGCAGCATGATGGAAGAGGCGGTGACGCCTGATCATGTGGCGCAAATTGTTTCACGCTGGACTGGTGTGCCGGTGGATAAAATGCTTGAGGGCGAAAAAGACAAGCTCCTGCGCATGGAAGATGATTTGCGCCGCCGCGTTGTTGGACAAGCGGAAGCGGTGACGGCTGTTTCAACCGCTGTGCGCCGCGCCCGTGCGGGGTTGCAGGACCCCCATCGCCCGATCGGCTCTTTCATGTTCCTTGGTCCTACCGGGGTGGGTAAAACCGAATTGACGAAGGCGCTTGCGCAATTTCTATTCGATGATGAAACCGCAATGGTGCGGCTGGATATGTCGGAATATATGGAAAAACATTCCGTCTCCCGTCTTATTGGCGCGCCTCCGGGGTATGTCGGTTATGACGAGGGCGGCGCGCTGACGGAAGCTGTGCGGCGCAGGCCTTATCAGGTTGTTCTTTTCGATGAAATCGAAAAGGCCCATCCCGATGTCTTCAATGTGCTGTTGCAGGTGCTTGATGATGGCCGCCTCACAGATGGGCAAGGGCGCACGGTGGATTTCCGCAATGTGCTGATTATCATGACCAGCAATCTTGGCTCCGAATATCTCGTGGCGCAGCCGGAAGGGCAAGATTCTGATGTGGTGCGTGATGATGTGATGGGCGTGGTGCGCAGCCATTTCCGCCCGGAATTTCTCAACCGTGTCGATGAGATCATTCTGTTCCATCGTCTGCAACGGGTGGATATGGGAGCGATCGTCGATATTCAGCTGAAGCGCCTGGATAAATTGTTGATGGACCGCAAAATTCATCTGGATGTTGACGCCGCTGCGCGGGCCTGGCTTGCAGAAAAGGGCTATGATTCCGCCTATGGTGCGCGGCCATTGAAACGCACCATTCAAAAGAACGTGCAGGATCCGCTGGCCGAGCTGATCCTGTCTGGCACCGTGCGTGATGGCACAGTTGTGCCGGTGACTGTTGGCGGAGCAGGCCTGATGATTGGTGATGTTGCCGCTGGCACCGAACGGCGTCCACCGGGCGTTGTGCTCAATTAATGGCAATTCATAACGCGCGGATATTATCCGCGCGTTTTTATTTCGTCTGGTCTTATGATGTTTTGCGGCCATGGCCGCCGGAACTCACGATAAAATCGGCGACGTTGCTCTCATGTTTATCCAACTCCGAGTTTGTTTCCGGCGTTGGATTGGCCATGGTGGGCGGGTGAAACGGCGGGCGCTGGCTGCGAAAGCATAGGCGACCGCTGGTACATTATGGATTGGGGCCAGCTGGCGCTGTCAGGCGCGCGCAACGATGGATGAGAATGCGATCAAGCCGTTGATGTCTGTGGCGTGACTGCCAAACCCTACCAGATGGGCACATGATTTGCACGATGCATGAAACCCTTGGGATTTCATCGCATTCGACTTTCTATTGCTGCGACGTCCAGCGTGCGATGATGCTGGCTGCTGTCACAGTGCTCTCATTTGGAACCCGTGAGAGCTGTGAAGGTGTTCGTGAAAAACGCGGTGCTGGTGCCGGTTGTGGGTGATTGTTCGTATTGATGTAGCTTTGCCGTGCCTGCAAATGCGGGTGTAGCGGCGCTTCTGCCATGCTTAAAACCGGCGCAGTGCAGGCATCAGAATTTTCAAGCAGACGGGTCCATTCATCGCGGGTTTTTGTTTTGAAAATGGCTTGCATTTTATTCTGTGCAAGAGGCCACGCATCTTCGCTGTATTGATGATCGAAGGCGGGATCATCGAGGTTGGCGAGACTGCGTAGCAACGCATAGAATTGTGGTTCCAGCGCTCCCACGGCCATGTATTTCCCATCACGGCATTCGTAAGTGCGATAAAAATGGGCGCCGCCATCCAAAAAATTGCTGCGTGGCGCGTCCGTCCACTCACCCATGGCGCGAAATGCCTGAAACATTGTCAGCATATGTGTGACGCCATCGCACATCGCGGCATCGACAACCTGGCCCTTGCCGGATTTTTGCATTTCTATCCATGCGGCCAGAACGCCAACAAGCAGGTAAAGCGCACCTCCGCCATAATCGCCGACAAGATTGAGTGGAGATACAGGCTCGCCCTGTCTTGGACGAAACGCTTCAAGCGCGCCTGTGATGGCAATATAATTGATGTCATGCCCGGCATTGCGCGCCAGTGGCCCATGTTGTCCCCAACCCGTCATTCTACCATAAATCAGGCGCTGATTGCAGGCATGGGCCTCGTCGGGGCCGAGGCCAAGCCGCTCCATCACGCCGGGGCGAAATCCTTCCAGCACTATATCAGCGGACGCGATCATTCTTAAGACGTCTGCGCGCGCTTGATCGTCCTTCAAGTTCATTTCCACCGTATGGCGTCCGCGCCAGATATAATTTTCTGCCTTGCGCTCTGATTTTCCTGCCCGCGCAATCGTGACAACATCGGCCCCCATATCGGCCAGCGTCATCGCTGCGAAGGGGCATGGCCCGAGGCCTTCAAACTCGACAACACGTATGCCTTTCAGTGGCCCTGTCATTTGCGATGGTGTCATGATGCTATCGTTCCAATTCACGTTTGGTCTTTACATGGCCGCGCGGATATCACGCCAAGCATTGGCAAGGGTATTGCGATGGTCTGGGCCTGCAATGGCGATAAGCGCTTCTGCGCGTTGGTCGGCGGTCATGTCGCGCAATTGTGCGGTGCCATACTCTGTTACGATGCAATCAGCATCGGCGCGCGCCATGCTGGCGGTGCCCGCAGTCAAGCGTGGCACGATGCGGGACTGGTTGCGGCTTTCGGCCGGCAGCGCGGTAATGGCGCGGCCATTCCCGGCCAGACGGGCGGCCCGCAGAAAATCACCGCCACCGCCGATGCCGCTGATCTGTTTGCCGCCAATCATTTCGCAATTGATCTGGCCGAACAAATCCACTTCAATGGCTGAATTGATGGCGACGAAATTGGGAATGTCAGCAATCCGCCGTATATTATGCGTAATGCGGTTGCCATGAAAAGCCACATCTCTGCGTTGGCAGAATTGATGCAATATGTCTGTTCCTACAGCAATGCCGGTGATGACTGATGGCTGTGATGCATTGCCGCTGACAAGGGCACCCTTGCCCGACAGCATGGCAATTTCGTCGATGATCATGCCGGAATGGACTCGCAGGTTGCGATGATGCGCAAGCGCGCGCAAAATGCTGGCAGGGACCCGGCCAATACCGCATTGAATCGTGTCACCATTGGCAACCATCTCTGCAACGTGGCCGGCGATGCGTGCGGTTGCAGTATCGTTTGCATCGGACGGAAATACAGCCAGCGGTGATTCAATTTCAATGGTGTCATCAATCTCGCCGGTGCGCAGGGCAGATGCGCCATAGGTGAATGGCATTGCCGGATTGATGATGGCAATCACGCGGCGGGCATAGGCAAGTATGCCCTCGATACAATCGGCGGCCAACCCGCAGGAAAATACACCATTGCGTGGTGGCGGCACATGAAGAATGGCGACGTCAGCCGGGTTGCGTTCCAGGAATCCGGGATAATTGGAATAATGCATCGGAAAATGGGCGGCGCGCCGAGCGCTGAAGGCATCACGAAGCGATGGCGCGATGAACACTGTTTCCAGACGCGCTGTCGGATTCAACGCTGTATAATCGAAGCGGTTCAGGCCTGGAATAAAAAGTCCGGTAAATGTCTTGTTCGCCGCAAGTTCCGGTTCGTGCTGGAACGCTGCGATTAATGCGGCGGATTCGCTTGGCCCTGCATGCAGCAGCACACGCCCCTTGGCAGGGAGATTGCGCCGCAGCCATTCTTTCAATCCGCTCATCACCGCTCTTCACGCTTGCATGGGCACTGGTCAGGCCGTTTGGGTCGGGCGAGCCAGCATCGTTATTGCGCCATATGGCCGAATGCGTTTGGCGTCCAGCGTGATGTGCTTGGCCGCATGCGAAGTGGTGTGTGAGGGGAGCATTTTGTTGCGTTGCAGCACTGCCTTCGAAACATGGTGTTGTGTGTGTTTTGGGATCGCGCCATCGCTTATGGTCCTCTATAAGCCGCTGCGATCTCCTTTTGGCTGGCGGATTTATGATGATGGATTTTTGGTGGCGCGCTGTTGTGATCGGTGCCGGGGCAACATTGGCGATTGACCTGTGGAGTTTGCTTTTGCGGCAAGTATTCGGCTGGCCGATGGCGAATTGGGGCCTGGTTGGGCGGTGGGTCATGCATGCGCTGCGTGGGCAATTTGTTCATGCGGACATTGGCATGGCCGAGCCTGTTGCGCAGGAGCATGCGATTGGCTGGGCCTTTCATTATGCTGTGGGCATTCTCTTCGCGGCGATAACGCTGTTGATCGGCGGACCGTCTTGGGTTGCTGCACCCACTTGGCCGCTTCCCCTGATCGTGGGGCTGGTTACCGTTGGCTGTGGCTGGTTTATTCTGTTGCCAGGCATGGGGGCTGGCATGGCCGCCGCCAAAAAGCCGGAACGCGCGCGCATTCGGGTGCTCGGCCTTGTTGCGCACACCATTTTTGGTTTCGCCATGTATGGCCTGGCGCTGCTGATCCGGCCCTGACACGCGCCGCAACCTTCGTTGGCAATCGGCACATTACCAGCTCAGCACCCGCCGCGCCGTGGCCATGCTGATCGTGACGACGATCAAAGTTGCGATGCTGTACCAGAAGGCTACGAAAAGCGGGCTGTCATCCGTGCAGTTGAGCGCATAAAAGCTCGCGCCGATGCCAGTGGCAGCCAAACCGGCGATGACGCTGGCCAGCGTTGGCCGCGTCACGGCTCCCCGTTTGAGAACGCCAAGAATGGCCGCCAGTGGCAGCACGGAGAATAAGGGTATCAGCGTCACGCAATGCAGGCCTTTGGTGCCTATCATGCGCATGAGCCAGCTTTCGGACGCGTCGTGCCTTGCGTCGATGACAATGAACAGCGTCAGCAACACGGGAATGATCAGCAGCGTCATGGCACGCTGACGGGGCTGGCCCTCGGCACGGGCGAAAGGCAGGGCAGCAAACAGGCCGAGCAATGCCAGTGGAATCGTAACGGCAAGTTTCATCGCCATTGCCGTTCGCACGCCGCTGGCCCCTGCATCCGACCGCACACCCAGTGCTGCAAAAAACAGCAACGCCACGCAGGCGATGCTGGCTGCGATCCACAACTGGCTGCTTCTTGCCTGTGGGCCCGGTTCACTCACATTATCCTGTGCCAGGGCGTTGATCAGGGCGTCGGTTTTCATGCGTTTGATGTCCGATACAATTTCGCCAGTGTTTTCAGCGCGCGATGCAGGGAAACGCGCACCGCACCGTCGGTCATGCCGAGCGTGCGCGCCACCTCTGCCGATGAGCGCTGCTCAATAGCAATGGCACGCACAATGGCTTGCTGGCGCCCATCCAGTTGCTGCACCAGTTTTTCGAGGTCGCCGCCATGATCTGCCGGCGGCTCGGCTGCCGGCAACGTGTCAGTCACGTCATCAATCGGCACAGTGATTCGCTTGCCGTTGCGGCGCAGGGCGTCGATCACCTTGTAGCGCACGATGGCATTGACCCATGGGGAAAAAGGCAGCCTTGCGTCCCATGTTTCACGCTTGAGATGCACCGCAAGCAAAGCGTCCTGCACAATATCCTCGATGTCGGCATTCCCGCGTCCAGCCCGGTTCAGGGCAGCGCGCACAGTCACGCGCAAGCTCATGGCGAGTTCTGCCAAAAGGCTCTTGTACGCTGCGGGATCGCCAGCGCGTGCTGCGCGCATAAGATCGCCCCACACGTCACCCTTGTTCCTTGCCGCCACTGGTTCATCCATTTATTCGTTGCCGGCCGCGCTTTTGTTACAGCCTGCCCGTGATGTTGCGGATTACGGCACGATGCCCGGGTTGCTTGATCGTCACTTTCATTCCTCGACCGCCGGCATCGAATCCGGATTCTGCCGCGGGCCTGGCACCATCTCAATTTTCTTGTTGGTGTAATAGGGGGTGAATTGTTCAATATAGTTACTGCGCAAAATCAGGATCATGCCTTCCAGCGGATAGGCCGTTGTGCCATCGACCTTCTGCCGCTCCAGCCGCGCGCGTGCGACTTTTTCCCAATCCTCCGGGCAGGAGTCGTAAGCGCTGCCCAGCACGATGTCGATGCGCTTTTCCTTCTTGGTATCTTCCAGAATGATTTCTGAGGCCCGGCGGTTCGAGCAGCGCTGGGCGGCATCAATCGCAACGGTGTATTCTTCATAGACACGGCGCTTGAGTTTGGGGTCCACCTTTTTGGGGTCAAAGTTTTCTGGTGGCGGCAGTGCGATCAGGCTGGCCTTCTTGCGTTCCGCATCGGGATCACTCGCGACACAGCCGGACAGCAGCAGGGCCATCAGCGCCATGCTGCCGGAGAAAACAATTTTATCACGCATACGCTTCCGCCACTTGCTGGCCTTGTGCCCTTGTCAGGCTAGGCATCCCCCATTTGCCACAAAATACGGGGGAAAGGCTGTGCGGGCAAGCCAATGCGCCTCCAGCCGATTGGGGCAAGGTGATTTTGCGGGATAACCCTTTTGGAGAAGGAAAAGCCATCATCCAGGCGTGCATGCCCAGCCCGCACCATCTCAATGGCTTCTGGACCTCAGCATAAATGGAATACGCTTGAGGCTGTCGTGGCCACAGATTTGCCGCTGGCTGAAATTGCTGCAGTTTATGTGGTTTTTCTATGGGTGCGGAGCCTTCCGTCGCGGGCTATCCGGGTCTGGCCATCGATGGTCTTTCATTCAGCGCTTTTGAAAACACAGGGACGGCATTGACCCGTCACTGTATCCGGTTCCATCCGTTCGAGAAGATCATAGGGCTTGCTTCAGAAGGGCTGGACAGACAGCAGGCCAGGTTCATTATTCAACCGATCGGGCTGTCGTTTTTCTTTGCCTGCTGCACAGATGCCTCGTGGCACAGGGACGATACCCAGCAAGTCCTTTGCGATAGAGATGGATACATCCACGCACATGGTATTATTTTGCCGCGCAATCGCGCTTATTGCAAAGCAATCGCTTGGACGCGTTTCTCATGAGACTCAGTTAGAATTGTATCGCCTAACCATTGCACCAAATCTGCTAAGCCGGTGCGGCCAACAAAGCCGTGCGATAATTTATTGGAATTGGAGCCATTTTATCAAATAAATCAACGCCGGTTTCTTCTTTCAGCGTTGCTTAGACGTAGTCAACTGACTACCATGCCACCCCACATATCAAGATTGGGAGAGCGGTGTGTCACTAAAAGCGAAGCGGTTTGGCCTGTCATGCGCGATTACGACACCTATGCAGGCCGATGGCACCGTCGATCTTGCGCGGCTTGCCCATCACGCCAAGCATGTGTTGGCTGGTGGCTGTGACAGCGTGACTCTCTTCGGCACGACAGGTGAAGGCGCAGGTCTTACGATGAGAGACCGCGCGTTGATGATGGGGGCGGTCCTGGGAGCGGGTCTTAATCCTGACAAGCAACTGCTGGCAGGCATCGCTGCAACTGCGTTGGACGATGCGGTCGAGCAGGCGCGCATGGCGATTGAAGCGCGTTGCCGCGGGCTGCTCGTCTTGCCGCCCTATTATTTCAAGGGCTTTGATGATGATGGGCTTTTCGCGTGGTACGCCCAATTTATCGAAAAATTGCAAGGCCAGGCGCGTGGCATCATCCTCTATCATATTCCATCACAGGCGGGCGTTTCCATTTCTGTTGATTTGGTGGGGCGGCTCAAGCGTGCATTCCCTGGGGTGATCACAGGGGTGAAGGACTCTTCGGGTGATTGGGCCACGACAGAAGCATTTCTCAAGCATCACGGCGATCTCGCCATTCTGGTCGGTGATGAGCGGCATTTGGCGCGGGCCGTCCGGGAAGGCGGCGAGGGATCGATTTGTGGTGTCTCCAACCTTGTCCCCGGTTGGCTGCGGCCTGTTGTTTATGAAGGCAAGGACAATGCGCAGATGAATGTGCTGGTGAACGAAATTTGCAAATGGCCTGTCATGGCTGCTATCAAGGCGCTCACCGGGCACATCCATGGTGATGCCGGATTTGGCTTGATGCGTGCCCCTTTGCGCGCGCTTACTGACGCAGAAAAGCGGAGTCTTTTTACTGCTTATGACGCGATAACGAAGGCTCATGCCGTGTGACAGCATGAAGATGTGGGATTGGGCGATTTTGAGCCAGTTTTAGACGCTATTGCCATGATTTTCGGCCTATGAACGCATGTCAGTGCGACTCTGACATGCAATTTTTTAGCAATATGTTCTGCGTTTTATTCGGGGTATTCCTTGGCGATGCCATGTGTTCGAGCATAAAAAATTCAGTCACGATGAGACAGCTAAAACGGAGATATGCCGCCATGATGGCGGTGCCCTCCACCATATTTGTGAACGGCCTCTTTCAGGCGTGGCGTCATAATCTCATCGGAGAAAGGCTGTAACTCAGGTGAAATGACGCGTGCTGCCGGTACTTGAATATCAGCGCGGGTCAGGTTGAAAACCGCACATGTTATCGCTTTTCTGTCAAGATGTTCCAGGATGTCAGAGATGTGAGTATTGTCTGATTGCAAGGAATCGATTGGTTTGAGAAGTCCGCAATCTTTTGCTTGAATGGTGTTGCGTGCGAGGTGCTTGCGGTCTGCATCATTGAGAGAATTTTCTCCACTTTCGCTTGCTTTCATGTGAGCAATTCTTATTGATAATTCCATTTGGCCCATTTCCAGAAGGGCCGCGCGTGCCGCATCAGCATAATTAAGCCCGGCAGCAATGCCTACGGATAAACCAAAGCCTGATCTGTCAAATGAACAGGCTGCTATGACTGGAACATCCAAGTCAGTCGTAATATCAAGGATGCGCGTCTCACGTTCTGTATTTCCCTGGCGCAATCGATTGAGCACCGCCAATGCTGATTGCGCGGCCGCACAATTTTCCTTAAGCGTCCGGGCGTGTTTGGCACCATGCCACCATAGGGCAGCGGCGTCGCGCTCAATGGTTTCAAGAACGGCATGTTTGATAGCGTCTTCATAGGATTGACCTGCTGCTGTTCCACTGCTCAATACCGCGTTCAATTTTATTTTGCGAACATGCAATGGCCTGCGCACGATAATATCCGCAGGCAATATAATATCGGTGTTGTTATTTAAATCTTTTCCTTTCATGCACCAGATTTGATTGCTTTCTGCAGGTTGCAAGTCTTGTAACCAGCCTGTCATGGCGGGCCATTCATGCATTGAAAAAATATGATCATCAACGTGTTGAAATTGTGAGTATGCTTCTGCTGCCTCGCCAAGGCAGGAGACAAGTGCATTGGCGGGAGTTAGCCCGTTGCCGGTTACACTAAAACCGGCTCTCCCGTATTCTGCAAGACAATCATCAGTAAAATCGAGTAATCCTCCGACCAGTGCCAGGCCAGGTGCCCAAGGATTGTGAAGCACAAAAATGCGTTTTACCTTCGCCAAAACTGGCAAGAGTGCGCAGGCGTCCGGTCTGTCTGCCTTAAGCAAGGCAGCAGCGTCGTCATGTCGGAGTGGCAGCAGCATCGGGTCTGGCTTCACGAGACAGGGGAGTGGTCAAGATACTCTTTTATGGATCACATTCGTTTGTGAACAGGCTTGCTGCAATGATGCGATCACTGCCAAGCCGTTCCTGAAGTGGTTTCATGCAGGAGAGACAGCAATTTAACGGTGATTTGATGCAGGGTCCGCCATGGTCGTCCGGTGCCGTCTCGTGAGGCCTGCTCAGGAGCAGTCGTTCTTGCCTGATCGGACAACTGGAGATTTCTGATGCATGGGTTTACCTTGCCCGGCCAAGTCCTGCGACGTGAGAGATTTCTTTTTGATGCGCAAAATGCGCCGGCACCCCTGAGCAGACACGACTCTATTGGCACCAATTCTGATGCGGCACGGGCTGCAAGTCGCTTGGCGCTTCATACTTTGATGGCAAAGCTCAGCATCCGCATCCGCATCGCTCCAAGTCAGGGAAATAGTCTGGAAGCGCATTGGCAGGATAAACTTTTTATCGGGGAGGGAGGGGCGGAGGATAACCCGGCCATTCCATCAGGCTACACATATCTGTTGCAGTTGATGGCGCATGATCTGGTCGAGACCGGGCCTGCGGCGCTGCTCGCCAGTGGGGATGTGGCGAATGCCCGCTTCCGCCCGCTGATGCTGGACACGATCTACGGATCAGGGCCGGATGGCTGCGGCCATGCCTATGATGTGCGCGACAGGGTTGAAAACACAGCAGATTTTCCGGATTTGGCGCGGGCGCCCCGGCGCTTTTTGCGCACGCAGGACCCGGTTGGCGCCAAGCCGGCACCGACGCTGTGCTGCCCGTTCCGTGATATCGCCCGCAGCACGCAGCCAGTGCATGTCATGGCAAATGGCACGGTGCTGGAGGAAGCATGCGATCCGATGATCGCTGACCAGCGTAATGATGCGCATGCGATCATTTCCCAGTTGGCGGTGTTGTTTCATGCGCTTCACAACAGCATCGCCAAGCGCGTTCAGGGGGCCATGCCGGCTGTGGCGAAGATTGAAATGGCCTACCGGCGTTTTGAGTGCGCGCGGGCGCTGGTGACGCTGATCTACCGCCGCATTGTCCTTGCAGATGTCCTGCCACGTATCCTGCATCCTGATGTGCTGGCCTTCTATACGGCGCGCCGCTATGCGCGCCTGATTGATGCCCCATTTGACGGGGTCACGGCCGAGTTCAGCCGGGGTGCGTTTCGTTTCGGGCACGCCATGATCCGGGAGAATTACGTCATCAACCGGCGTGGCGTGGTGCCAGATGGCAAGTTTCTCTCCCTCAACAGCCTGCAAAACCCCCGGCGCACACCGCTGCATGCCGACTGGATGGTGGACTGGGCCTTTTTCTTCGATCTGAGGGACAAGGGCGTGCCAGATGCGCCACAGCCCAATTTCAGCCGGCGGATCGGCCCGCGCTACAGTGATGCTATCGAGGTTTCCGACCAGTTTGAGCCGACGTCTGATCAGGATACGCGCGGGTTGTTGCAGCGTGATCTCAATGCGGCGCTGCATAGCCGTATGCTGCCGGTGCCGGCATTTCTGAGCGCAATGCGGCAACGCCTGAATGGCGTGGAGGCCGGTCTTGGTGACAGTCTGGCACCGGATTATCAAACCGTGTGGCGCGGCAAGATTGAGGCATGGCTCGGTGCCAATGCGCCGCCGGTGGCTGCCGATGCACTCAGTGCGGCGGAAATTACCGCGCTTGCGGATAGCCCGCCCTGGCCCTTTTTTATTGCCATGGAAGCGAGCCTCAATCTTCACGCTGATCCGCCGTCAACCAGGGGCATGGGCCAGCATCTTGGCCTGGCCGGCTCTTTCATTGTGGCTGAAAATATTCTGGGTGCCTTGCAAGCGCAGCAGATTGTTGCCCACGAGCATACCCGGCCATTGGGCGACAGTTTGCGGGCAATCAGCCAGCAGTTGCTGGGCCACGAAAACGCTTTGCCGGGCCTGACGGACCACGCCAATCCGCCCCAAAGCATGGCTGACTTGCTGATCTACATGAAGGACGCCGGCATTTTTGCGCCGTGACTGGCTGATTCCGTTGCCGTGACAGGGTATGCGCCGCCTGCCGCGATTTATAATTCCGGCGCATGAGAGGACGACATGGCTGACTTTACCAAGAGCCTGAATATTGAGAATCCTGAAAATTGGGGAAAGTTGATCAAGTCCTGGGCAACGGGGCGGAATTATTTCGCTGAAGGGCAGCCGGCACCCGCGATTCCCAATTCCATTGAAGAGCTGCTCCAGCAATGCACGGATTATGAGTGTGGTGTGACGGTTGCCGAATGGGTGAAGGGCCTGGCTGTTTTCCGTTATGACAAGGGCACGCTGGGTATTCGTTTGCCGCCGCCGGATCTGATCGACCGCAGTGAAAAGCAGATCAGGGACAATGCCTCATCGGCAGCGGAAGGCGCATCCGAAGCGCTGGTGTATGAGCCGCATACCTATCCGTTGCCGGAATTTTATCTGAAATTCCTGCGCATCCGGCCAACAGACCGCGATGTAGATGTGCTGCTCAATTTTCACCATGCCCGCATTGGCGAATATACGGTCAACAGCTGCATGTAGGCGGCTGGCGGGGTTGATGGGCAGACGCATGATTTCTGTGTCATGGCCATCATCCGGTCCACCCGTCAGAAGGCTGACTGGAACTGGGCATGGCTCAGATCAAGGCCAATATCGGTCATGGCCTTGTGGAGTTTTGCCCATTCCTGCCGGTCTGAAAATGGGAAAAGATGCAGGAACCAGGCGGCAACCTGATTGTCGTCAGGGCTGCCAGTTTCTGACCAGGCCTGACGGATGCGGCCGGCATAGGCCTGAAAGCAGGCCGTGGCTTCTGCCGTGCGCCCCAAAAGAGACAAGGCACCGATCCGCCAGCCTTCGGCATAATTGATGTTGGTCCATGCCTGGGCATCGACGCTGACAGCGCGCTCGTAATCACCACATAGAAACGCAATCTGCGCAATATAAAGCCAGTGCTGCGGTGCGGGCGAAACAGTCAGCGCCATGGCCCGTTCAGCCCGTTCAGCGGCCATATCATGCTGCATGCGCGATGCGGCGCCGAGGCCCGACGACATCAATGTCCATGGATCATTGTCATTCAGATCGGCTGCCAGATCATGATGCACGGCGGCGCGCTCATGCTGGCCGGCCATGGCGTAAGCCCAGCCCAGTGCGAGGTGGCCGCGCGAATCCACCGGGTCAATGCGCGTGGCTTCAGTTGCATAGGCAATGGCCTCCTGCACCTGCGCTGCATCGCGCATCTTGCCGATTTTCACAAATTGCGTGCTGTTGAGCATCTGGGCAGCACTGCTGAAGGCAGGCGCGAAGCCGGGATGGGAGTGGGCAAGCTGCTTCATCTCGTCAAGCGCGGCCTGCCAGCGTGCGGGATCCCATGAGGATGTGCCGGCTTGCGCCCGCAGCCACAGATCATAGGCCGAGACGTTGCTGGAAGGGGCGTCGGCCGTGCTGGCCATGCGGCCTGACGATATTTGCACATTCAGCACATTGGCGAGACGGCGCACGACCGACTGCTGCAAATGAGCCCATTGCCCCGGATCAATTTTGAAACGCTCGCTCCAGAGATAAATGCCTGTGTCATTTTCCCGCAGCATCAAGGCCAGCCGGATACCCTTCGTTTCGGCAAAGGCGCTGGCTTCAATGGTATATTCGTCAAAGTGGCCATCGGCTGTTTTGCCATTGGCACTGGTCTCGCGCACCAGCCATTCCCGAAACCGCACCAACGAAGAGACGAGATCGCGCCGGAAACCGTGCACGAGATAATGCTGTGTATCGGGAACCGCCTGCACCTCAAAGGGTGCAACGGATATAACAATGCGCGGGCGTGCTGCTGCCGATGAGGGTGCCTTTATGCTTTGCGCGGCGGTTGGCAGAAGGGGTGGCGGCTGGTTGGCTGACTGATTTTCTTCAGCCAACTTGATATGGGCAAACAATTCCTTGGTGGGTCGCGACGGCTCGGTGTCATAATCTTCATCCAGCAAATCCCACAATGCCTTGTAGGCACCGAGAGCGCCTGACACATCCCCCTTGTCAAACCGTGCCTTCATCAAATGGCGGGTGGCAATTTCATTGCTGGGATCAATGGCACTCAGTGCCCGTGCCAACGCTTCCCGGTCACACTGCGCCTTGCTATCTGACAGGGCGGCTTCGTAGCGCTTGGTGAGAAGGTCTTCAAAGTAACGGCGCTTGCCGGCTGTCCACGCCTCAAACGCAGCATCAATGGATTCCAGCGGGGCCAGCAGATCATCAATAATATTGGACTGGCCATCAATCAGGCTATGGGCCTGCCCCTGCGTGGCGGCAATAACGATATCGCCAATATCCGTTGAAAAAACAGGTGCGGTGATGGCGATCCGCAATTTATCCGCCAGAAATCCATCAAAGCCGGCAGCATGAAACCCCTCGCGCAATTCATGCAGCGCCTGGCGCAAAGAGGCGCGGGCACGGTCACTTTCTGCCTCGCTCCAGAGCAGCCCGACCAGCCGCTCGCGCGTCATTTCATAATTGTCACTGAGCGCCAGTCCGGCAAGAATCGCGCAGGATTTGCGGGTGTTGAATCGAATCTCCTGCCCGTTCCACATCACGCGGAACGCACCTACAAGCCGGATGTGCAGCCCGCTGCCATTGCCTTTGGTGTCTTTGCCCGTCATTCCGCCCGAATGCTGTGCGTGTGATTATCGTTGAATTGAATGTCCATATCGCTTGCAAACCGTCAAGCCAGCATGGCCCGCGGCCTGTGTGCCGGAGAGGCTGACGCATACCGGCCTTTGGCGCACGAAAGCTGATGACGGCTAGCCGCGCATCAACTCGGGCAGCCATGTGGCAATGGCCGGAAATGCGATCAGCATCAATGCAAAGAGGATCATGATGACCGCATAGGGAATGGCGCCACGGATGACATCGGCGACCGGCCCATTGTCGGGTCTGATGCCCTGAACAACAAACAAATTCATCCCTACCGGCGGTGTGATCAGGCCCAGTTCGCACATCAGCACGATAAAAACGCCAAACCAGATGGGGTCGACGCCGACCGAGGTGATCACGGGAAAGACGAGGGGAATGGTCGCCACCATCATCGACAATGTATCCATGAACATGCCGAGGATGAGATAAAAAATGATCAGGCAGAGCAGGGTCTGCACGCGCGACAGGCCAAAACTCGTGACCCAATGGGTCAGCGCCTCGCCAATGCCGGTCAGGCTCAGCGCAAGGTTCAGCACAAAGGCACCGGCCACAATCAGTAAAATCATGCCTGTGGTGCGGGCGCTCGATAAAAAGCAGGTCTGCAACAGCTCGACGCTGAGTTTTTTCTGCCCAACAATGAAGGTCAGCACCGTGACAAGGCCAAGAGCCGCCGATTCCGTTGCGGTGGCGATGCCGAGATACAGCGAGCCCATAACAACACCAAACACCGTCACGGGTTCGACGAGATTGCGCAGCAGGCGGACACGCTGCGCCCATGGCACATCAATCACCGGCACTTTCTCAGTGCGCAATGTGTGCGAGAGATAAATGTACACCATAAAAAGGGATGCAAGCCCAAGGCCGGGGATGACGCCGGCGAGAAATAATTTTCCCACTGATGTGTTGGTCATCGAGCCGTAGATGATGAAATTGATGCTGGGCGGGATCATGATGCCCAGCGTGCCGCCTGCCGCCAGCGAACCCAGCGCATCGGGCATCGGGTAGCCCTGCCGTTTCAGCGAGGGCAGCGCGACCGTGCCGATGGTGGCGGCGGTGGCGACCGACGAGCCGGATGTCGCGGCAAACAGGGCGCAGCAGCCGATATTGGTGTGCAGCAGGCCGCCGGGCAGTTTTCCCATCCATGCGGCGAAGGCCACATACATGCGGTCAGCCATCCCGCTGCGCAGCAGCAATTCGCCGAGCAGCACAAACAGCGGGATCGCGGTCAGGGTGTTTTCGCTCATCACGCCCCAGATCACGGAGGCGGATGAAATCAGAAAGGCATCGCCAAAGGCCATCATGCCGCCGGTCAGCCCGACCAGCAGCATCACCGCACCGATCGGCATGCCAACCAGCATCAGCGCCAGCATGACGAGAAAGCCGGTGATTCCAACAGCAACCATGCTCATGGCTGCACCTGTGGCAGCGTGTCGCCGCTACGCTTTTTCAAATCTTCCAGCTCTTCATCCAGTTCGTCCTTGGCACCGCGCGGGCCGTAGGTGCGGTCCAGCGCGTTCCAGTCGCGCCGCCACGCCATCCAGAATGCGCGGGCGCACTGGATCAGCGCGACGCTGACAAACAGCAGCAGCGCAATCACCCATATGGTTTGCGGATACCGCAGCGGTGTGGCCCATGGCGTTTGCGCCGTGGCATTGAACAGGCGCGATTCATCCAGCGCGATCCAGGCCATGCGGGCCAGAAATATTGCGCTGACGGCCAACGCCACGACCGCGATCAGGTTCAGCGCATTGCGCAGAAAGCGCGGCGCATAATCATGCAGCAGGTCGATGCGGATATGGGCGCGGGACACCAGCGCAGCCGCCATCGCCAGTGCGGCACCCACGGCGAGAATATAGCCGCCAAGCTCATCGACACCTTGCAGTGACTTATTGAATATTTTCCGCATCGCGGTTTCAACGGCCACCGCAAAGGCCAGAAATGTAAAAGCCGTGCCGAAAATGGCCGCTGCGATATTTTCGAGCCTGTGCACGCCGGCAAATCCCTTCAGGAGCAGGAAGACCGCACGCTGCGATGCGCGCGGCCTGTCATCAATAATGAAAGAAATGGTTCAGCGTTACTTCACGCCAATGATCGGCCCGACGCTTTTCTTCCACGCTTCCGAGCAGCCGGGATTGACCTTGTCGCAGGCATCAGCCCAGGCCGGCAGGGAAATATCGCGCACGGCGGTTTTCACCAGCTCAATATCCTGCGGCTGCACCTTCACCGTGGTGAGCTTGTATTTCTTGCCGGTGGTGCAGGGGTCTTCGCCAGCGTTGCAGCGCATCGCGTCATCCCACAATTCTTTCGAGTAGGACCAGATGTCGGTGGTCAGACCCTCAATCGCCCCCTTCAGCTTTGTCTGCTGCTCGGCATTGAGCTTGTTCCAGCTTGCTGTGCTCATGCCATAGCCTTGCACGGCCACCTGCAAGGCCAGCGGATAGACATGTGTGACGGTTTCCGGCCAGCCGGCGGAATTGGCGGAGCTTGGCCCGGTCACAGCGCAATCAATGGTGCCCAGTGACAGGCCTTGCGCGACTTCGCCAAAGGCCATGGTGACCGGCGTCGCACCAATTTTTTCCATGAATTTCGCCATCACGCCGTCAAGAATACGAACCTTGAGGCCCTTCAGATCGGCAAGGCTTTTAATCGCCGGTTTGCAGAACACCAATTGCGGGCCAAACGGCCAGACACCAAGCAGCTTGGTGTTGAATTGTTTTTCCAGCCGGTCCGCCACCACGGGCTGAAATGCGGCAACGACTTTCTTGGCGGTGTCGTAATCACTATTCAGGCCAACCAGATCAAGGCCGAGAATGGTTGGCTCATCGCGCGATACCTGCGCCAGGCGCAGGCCGATGATATCAAACAGGCCAGAGCGGGCGACACGCAACTGCTCGAATTCCTTGATGCCTGTCGCATCGAGTGTCTTGTAATCCGCCTCGATTGGAAAGCCGGCCTTTTCCGACAATTTTTCAAAGAAGGGCTGTTCGCGATTTTTCTGGATTGCGCCTGTCGCCAAAGGCATGCCCATGATCCGCAGCTTGAGCGGGGCCGGTGCCTGTGCCGTGGCAGGGGTTGCGGCAAGGCCGGCAGCCAGCACGGCCGTGAAGGCGGTTGCGGTAACGATGGCGCGCATTCTGTGTTCTCCTTGTGATGCTGCTTCGCGCAGCTCATTCTTGTCAGGCGTCGTCTGGTCAGGCTGTGTGATGCCTGCACGCGGTGTGAAACAATGCAAATCCAGTGCCAGAGAGCAAGGGCAATCTCGGCGCTGTCCCGCCCGTCATCATGAAATACCCTGTCTTCAGCGCGCAACATGCCTTGCGTCCGGCAGGGCTGGTCATGCTGCAGCCGGGCTTGCGCGCGATGCCCCGGCTTGCCTAAAGCTGTCAGTCAGAATTTTTGCAGACCTGCCACATCATGATGCCAACGCATCATCCATGCACGCAACAAAAGGGAAGCTGTTAATGCTCGTGATGAACCGCGTGACCCGGACAGGCCGTGACACAATCCATGTTCCAATCCATGCAACTGTCATTGCGGGATGGGCGGCGCGTGATGAAGCAGCAGTGCGCCATCATATCGAGGAGCTGGCGGCATTGGGTGTGCCGCCGCCCTCGTCCTTTCCGATTTTTTATCGTGTGTCTTCATCGACGCTGACGCAGACAGAATCCTTATGCGTGCTTGGCCCGGATTCATCGGGCGAAATCGAGCCGGTGATTGTTGCGCTTGCCGACGGGCTTTGGGTCGGCGTCGGGTCGGACCACACCGACCGCAAGGCGGAAACCCATGGCATTGCCTTGTCCAAACAGTTGTGCGGCAAGGTTGTCGGCCATGATTTCTGGCCGCTGGCAGAAGTGGCCGGCCATTGGGACCAGTTGCAGATGCGCGCCTACGCGACCATTGATGGGCAGCGCGTCGCCTATCAGGATGGCACGCTGGCGACATTGCGCACGCCGGCTGATTTGATCGCCCGCTGGCTGCCGGCCGGACACTCACTGCAACCGGGCACGCTGATATTTGGCGGCACGCTCAGTGCCATTGGCGGCATCCGCCCGGCGGGGCGTTTCGAGATGGAAATTCATGATCCGGTTTTGAACCGCACCATCCGCCACGGTTACGATATTGTGCCGCTGGCGGTTGTTTCCTGAGATGTGAATGGAATAATCCGATGTTGCGCATTGGCATGCTGACGCCTTCTTCCAACACGGTGCTGGAGCCGGTGACCTATCGCATCATTGCCGATGCGCCCGGCATCAGTGTGCATTTTTCACGGTTCACAGTGACTGAGATTGCACTGGATCAGGCGGCGCTGCATCAGTTCGATGATGCGCCCATTTTGCGCGCGGCTGAATTGCTGGCCCATGCCAAGGTGGACGTGATTGCGTGGAATGGCACGTCGGCAAGCTGGTTGGGGCTGGGGCGGGACCGTGATCTGGTGGCGCGCATCGAGTCTGCGACGGGCATCAGGGCTGCCACCTGCATGCTCGGTTTCTTTGAACTGGCGCGCGCCAAAAATCACAGCCGCATCGGCCTTGTGACGCCCTACACGCGCGATGTGCAAGAGCGCATCATGGCCAATTATAAAACCGAGGGGGTTGATGTTGTTGCCGAGCAGCATCTTGATATCCGCGACAATTTCACGTTTGGCACAGTAGGTGAAACGCACATTGGAGACATGATTTCCGATACAGCGCAGGCAAAGCCTGACGCGATCTGGATTGTCTGCACCAACATGAACGGGGCCAGTGAAGCGGCGCGGCTGGAAAAAGCACTCCAGATCCCGGTTTATGATTCTGTTGCCGTGACCTTGTGGGCCTGCATGCGCCGCGCCGGGGCTGATCCATCACGCATCACAGGCTGGGGCCAAATTTTTGAGGCATGACTGCGGCAAGGTGATGTTTGGCGCGTTGTTCTGAACATCATTATCCAGCATGATTTTTCATGGCGGCATGGGGCAAGGGACGGGACTATGAAAACGGGACAGGATGTGCGGCTGGCGGCACGCAGCGGCGGATTTACCGGGCAAACCTCATCGCTGGCGCCAGGTTTCGTGCAGGCCAATCTGGCCATTCTGCCAAAAGCGCTGGCGGATGATTTCTTGCGCTTTTGCCAGCGAAATCCCAAGCCATGTCCGCTGCTGGCGGTGGGGGAGCCGGGCGAGGCGCGCCTGAGCGCGCTGGGCGCGGATCTTGACCTGAGGACGGATATTCCGCGCTACCGGGTCTGGCGCGACGGTGTGCTGGTGGATGAGCCTACGGATATTTCTGCGGTCTGGCGTGATGATCTCGTTGGCTTTGTGCTGGGGTGCAGTTTTTCATTTGAAGAGGCGTTGCTGGCGGACGGTCTTGATGTGCGCAATGTCAGCGCCGGCGTGAATGTTTCGATGTACCGCACATCCGTGATGTGCGCGCCGGCAGGGCCATTTGCCGGGCCGCTGGTTGTAACCATGCGGCCTTTCAAGCCGGCTGATGCCATTCGGGCCGTGCAGATTACATCACGCTTTCCCGCCGTGCATGGCGCGCCGGTGCATATCGGATTTCCTGAACAGATCGGCATTCACGATCTTGCAAAACCGGATTACGGCGATGCCGTGCCTGTCCATGCCGGTGAATTGCCGGTGTTCTGGGCCTGCGGGGTCACGCCGCAAGCGGTGATTGCGGCGGCAAAGCCAGCGTTCGCCATTACGCATGCGCCGGGCTGCATGCTGGTGACAGATGTGCTCAACAGCCGCATCGCTTCATTTTGATTTTCCCATGATTTGACTTTGCGCGTTCACGCATAAGGCGAGACGTCGCGCTTCAAGAATTGCCCGTCGCCGCGCGTGCCGGTGATGGTGCCATTCTCGACAATCACCTTGCCGCGCAGCATGGTCATGACCGGCCAGCCAGTGACAGAAAATCCCTCCCACGGCGTATAATCGCTGCCGTGATGGAGATTGGACTGGCGGATCGTTTCCTTGCGATTGGCATCCCACAAGACAATATCGGCATCGGCCCCCACCGCAATTGTGCCCTTGCGTGGATATAACCCGTAGAGCTTTGCGTGGTTGGTGGCGGTGAGCGCAACAAATTCGTTGGCGCTGATGCGTCCCTTCGCCACTCCTTCCGACCACAAAATGGGCATCCGTGTTTCAATGCCGGGAATGCCGTTCGGCACCCAGCGGAATGATGTACGACCCTTCGGATTCAATTTTCCCTGCACATCATCATAGCGGAACGGGCAATGGTCGGATGAGAATGTCTGGAAAATGCCGTCGCGCAGCCCTTCCCATATGGCGGACTGGCTTTGCGTGTCACGCGGCGGCGGCGAGCAGACATATTTGCTGCCGGTGATGTCCATATTCAGGCCCTTGAGATCATCGGCTGTCAGCGTGATATATTGCGGGCAGGTTTCAGCATAAATCTTCAGCCCGCGCTGACGCGCCCAGCGAATTTGTTCCATCGCCTCACGGCCTGACACATGCACGACCATCAGCGGCACATCGATTAATTCAGCATGGCTGATGGCGCGGTGCGTCGCCTCGCGCTCAACCACTTCCGGGCGCGATACAGCATGGAAATAGGGCGCTGTGTTGCCGGCGCGCTCCAGTTGCTCGGTCAGAAAGCGGATATTGTCATAGCCTTCGGCATGAACCATCACCAACGCCTTTTCGCGCTTGGCAACGGCAAAGACTTCGAGCAGCTGCCGGTCCGATAAAACAAGATCGTCATAGGTCATGAAAACCTTGAACGATGTGCAGCCATCGGCAAATAGCGCGGGCAATTCCTGATTGAGCACGGTGGGCGTGGGATCAGACACGATCAGATGAAAACCATAATCGACATGGGCATTGCCCTGGGCCTTCTGGTGATAATCGGAGACGCAGGCGCGCAGCGATGTGCCCTTGATCTGCAGGGCAAAGGGAATGACGGTGGTGGTGCCGCCTGCCGCTGCCGCGCGGGTGCCGGATTCAAATCCGTCCGCCATTGTGATGGCTTCGCCTGATGGCTGATCCAGATGCACATGGCTGTCGATGCCGCCGGGCAAGACAAGCAGGCCGGTTGCATCAATGATGCGCCGCGCGTACGGGATCGCTTCGGCAAGCTGCACAATCCTGCCATCGCGGATGCCGATATCGCAGCGCGTCGTGTCAGACGCCGTGATGACGGTGCCGCCGCGAATGGCGCAGTCGAAATCGGTCATGAACTCGGTCATGGGGAACTCCGGGTGTTGCAAAAATTCAGGCAGGCACAGGGCGGCTGGCAAAAGAAACCGCTGTTGCGCCTACATTTCAAGGCTCGCCTTGCGCCGCTCGAGCGCTGACACAATGTGGAAACCGATGGTGCGGAACGGTTCCGGCGCAACCCAGTTGGCCTGGCCGTAATGCGCCTGAAGGGTGGCCTCATCGGCTGTGCCTGCGATCAGGTCGGCCAGGCGCCGCCCCAGTACGGTGCCCTTGACGATGCCGGAGCCGTTGCAGCCGGCGGACGCATACAGGCCGGTATCGAGCCGTCCCCAGAAAGGCGAGCCATTCATCGTCAACGCGGTTGTGCCGCCCCAGACATATTCGAGCTTGATATGTGACAGGGCTGGATAACGGCGGTGGAAACAATCGCTCAGCGCATCGCGCACTGTTTGCGATGGCAGCGGATGTTCATAGGCATAGAGCGAGCGCACCATCAGGCGGCTGGCCCCAACGCGGCGCACGGTGGTGCCGAGCCGGTGCGCCGGCAGCAAACCCCAGGCGGGCATGGCACCCAGATGGGCTGCATCAGCCGGAGTCATGTCCTCGGTGATGCCGGCATAGGTAAAAATCGTCACCAGCCGGTCGCGCAGATACCCGAAATGTTTCACCGCTGCATTGGTGGCGAGAATAACGGTCTGCGCCTTGATGCGGGCGTGAGGCGTGCGCAGCAGCCAGCCGTTGTTTTTTTCAAGCGTCATGACGGGGGATTGCTCATGCAGCGTGACAGGGCCTGGCAGCGTATCGGCAATGCCGCGGACCAGTGCGGCCGGTTGAAGCAAATATCCCTCATGTGAATAAAAGCCGCAGCGATAATAGGGGCTGCCGATCCGCTCCTGCATTTCTTTTGCATCAAGAAAGGCATGGGCCACGCCTTGCTTGCGTGCACCATCAAGCTGGGTACGCACCTTGATTTCACCGCGCGGCGTTGCTGCGCCGGTGATGCGGCCGGTCAGGCGCAAATCGCAATCCAGATTGCTGGCCGCCATGATCTGGCGCAGCGATTCAAACCCTTCGGCCGCATAGCCGTTGAGAATTTCCGCACGCTGCATATCGGCTGGCGACAGGCCGAACGCCGGGTCGCGCGGGTTGGCAAAACCGGAATTGCGCGCTGACGACCCTTCGCCAATTGAGGATCCTTCCAGCACAACAATGCTGGCACCCGGATCATGCTCATGCAGCCGCCGGGCGGCGGCCAGCCCTGTGTAGCCCGCGCCAACAATGGCGTAGGTTGCGGTGATGTTGCCTGCCGCCGCAGCGCGCGGCGTGCGGGGCGGCAGCATGGCATTCCAGCCGCACGGTTCAGCATAATGCGGGAGAGGCGAGCGGCTCATGAACGATCTGTTCTCATAAAAGGCTGGTACGGGTGCAAAGCATTATTTCCATAAAATGGGACAATGGAGGCTGCGCAATCCATTTTGAGGCGGTGGCGGCGGTGGCGTGATGGACATGCTGTCATGCCACGCGCTTTTTCATATTGCGCAGGTTCTGCACCATGCGCGATGATCGTTGTGCACAGAAGTCCACGCATTGTCATAGCTGGGCTCCGAAATCCGCCATGCTGTTCCCGGCCAATGATGCCTAGACTTGGGGCCGGACAGGGTTTGAGTCGCCCGCGCGGCAGGAGATTATTTTGGCAATCACGATGGACGCAATAGAGCCGCATGTCACGCTGCCCAAGCAGGCTGACATCGTGATTATTGGCGGCGGCATTATCGGTATCACGACGGCGCTGTTTCTCGCCCTGCGCGGCATTTCCGTTGCGGTGTGCGAAAAAGGTGAGGTCGGGCACGAGCAATCCGGGCGCAACTGGGGCTGGGTGCGCGTCATGGGCCGTGATCCCGGCGAAATTCCCATGGCGCTGGAATCGCAGCGATTGTGGGAAGGCATGGACAGGCTGGTGGACGCCGATGTCGGTTTTACCCGCAGCGGCGTTGTTTATGTGGCAGACACCAAGGCTGATCTTGCCAAGCATGAGGCGTGGCTCGAGCACGCCAAAACCTATCAGGTCGGTTCGCGCCTGCTGACGCCGGCGGAAATTCCGGCGGTGCTGCCGGGATCGGCGCGGCCCTATGCAGGCGGGCTGTTTACCCCGCTGGATGCGCGGGCCGAACCGCAGAAGGCTGTGCCGGCCATCGCCCGCAAGGTGCGGGCCCTTGGCGGGCATGTGCTGACACGCTGCGCAGTGCGCGGGCTGGAAACAGCGGCAGGCCGGGTCAGCGGTGTGATCACCGAGCATGGTGTGATTGCGTGCCAGAAGGTTGTGCTGGCGGGCGGGGCATGGTCGCGGCTTTTTCTCGGCAATATGGGCATTGATTTTCCGCAGCTGAAAGTGCTCGGCTCAGTCATGCGCACAGCGCCCATGGACGGGCCGCCCACCCACGCCGTCGGGGCTTCGGATTATGCGTTCCGCAAACGGGCGGATGGCGGTTACACCATTGCCCATCGCGGCGCGACCGAGGCGCATATTGTGCCGGACAGTTTCCGGTTGTTTTTTGATTTTCTGCCGGCATTCCGCAAGCAGCGCCATGAATTGCGGCTGACGGCTGGCCACCGGTTTGCCGAAGAA
>JBOFCU010000084.1:0-2376 GCA_051646285.1 Beijerinckiaceae bacterium | reverse complement strand
ACTGCGGCCCTGCTGCTTGGCACATCGAGTTTCAGCGCACAGGCGGCTGATCCGGCCAGCGTGATGGTTGCCGCCGATGTTATGCAGGGCGTTGCCGACACTCTTGGCATGCAAGGCTGGTATCTGCGCGGCGATGTCGGCTATTCCGACACCAATGCTGTGAAAATGCAGGTCACCCGCGCTGGCGTGCCGGATGATTATCTGTCGGCAAAACTGGCCAAGCGGCCCGTCATGACCGCCGGTGTTGGCGGCTATTTCAACAACTGGCTGCGGGCGGACGTGACCTTGTCCTACCGTGACAATGCCGCGCTGCGCGGGATTTATTCCAGCGCTGTGGCTGGCCGTGACCCGAATGTCGGCCGCGAGGAAACCAGCGCCAAAGTGTCGAATCTGGCGGCGCTGTTCAATGTGTATGCGGATCTCGGCACATGGTCCGGCTTCACGCCCTATATCGGTGCCGGCATCGGCGTCTCGCGCAACAAGTTCAGCAATTACGCTGGCACCTATTATATCGGCCCGGCCCATCCGGCCTATGGCACGGTCTGCGCCGGCGGCCCATGGGTCGCGCCTGCGGTGGAAACCTGCCCGTCGCCCAGCCAGATCGGCAATGGCACACGCACCGAGCTGGCCTATGCCCTGATGGCCGGCACGGCGATCGAGATTTCCCCGGCTCTGAAAATCGACCTGGGCTACCGCTTCATGCATTACGGAAAAACCCGCTCCGGCGCCGACGCCGTCGCGCTGGCTGGCGTGCCGCCAACCACCATCACTATCGGCACCAAGGATCTCAACGCGCACGAATTCCGCTTCGGCCTGCGCTACATGTTCCGCTGATCCATTCGCACATGCTGCACCAGAAGGGGCCCATCGGGCCCCTTTTTCATCTGCGGCAATTGTTCCAGAGAACGGCAATTGACGCGCGCCCTGCACCCGCGTAACAGCAGCGGCGGGACACTCCCCCCCACCGGGGAGCGCCCATCTGTGAGGATGGAGACATTGTGATGAATACCCCCGCCACGCGCCCTCAGCGCGCGCATTTTTCGTCGGGCCCTTGCGCCAAGCGCCCCGGCTACTCCCTGCAAAATCTCGACACCGTTACGCTTGGCCGTTCGCACCGCGCGAAAATTGGCAAGGCGCGCCTGAAATTGGCGATCGACCTCACCCGTGAGGTTCTCGGCGTGCCCGCCGATTATAAAATCGGCATCGTCCCGGCCTCTGACACTGGCGCGGTTGAAATGGCGATGTGGTCGCTGCTCGGCGCGCGCGGCGTTGACATGGTGACATGGGAATCGTTTGGCGATGGCTGGGTCACCGATGTGGTGAAGCAGCTCAAGCTTTCGGATGTCCGCACCATCAAATCCGGCTATGGCGCATTGCCCGATCTCACCACCGTCGATTCCAAGAATCGCGACGTGGTATTCACATGGAACGGCACCACATCAGGCGTGCGCGTGCCGAACGCCGACTGGATCGCGGATGACCGCGAGGGTTTAACCATCTGCGACGCAACGTCTGCGGCCTTTGCGCAGGACCTCGACTGGAAAAAACTCGATGCCGTGACCTTCTCCTGGCAAAAGGCGCTCGGCGGCGAAGCGGCCCATGGTGTGCTTATTCTCTCGCCCCGCGCCGTTGAGCGGCTCGAAACCTACAAGCCGGCCTGGCCGCTGCCGAAAATTTTCCGCCTCACCTCCGGCGGCAAATTGATCGCCGGCATTTTTGAGGGCGAAACCATCAACACGCCCTCGATGCTCTGCGTTGAGGATTACATCGACGCGCTGGAATGGGCGAAATCGCTCGGCGGCCTGCATGCGCTGATCGCGCGAGCCGACGCCAACACCAAAGCGATTGCCGACTGGATCAAGGCCTCCGGCACATTTGATTTTCTCGCGGTGGATGAAAAAATCCGTTCCAACACCTCGGTCTGTCTGACAATTTCAGACAAGGATGTGCTGGCAAAAGGCACTGATGCCGTGGCGGCCGCTGCCAAAGGCATTGTGTCGGCGCTGGAAAAGGAAAATGTCGCCTATGACATCGGCGCATACCGCGATGCACCGGCAGGCCTGCGCATCTGGTGCGGCGCAACGGTGGAAACATCCGACGTTAAAGCCCTGACCGCGTGGCTCGACTGGGCGCTTGCACAGGAAAAAGCCAAGCTCGCCAAGGCCGCTTGATTTAACGCGCCTTCACCCTCCCCTTGCGGGGGAGCGGCGCCGCGCTTCATACGCGGCGGGGTGGGGTGAGACTGTCTGACCGGACGCTCACTTTTCCTCGCCGCCCCGCCAAAACAATCACACCTATTTTTTACCCCACCCCGGCGCTGCTGCGCCGGCCCTCCCCCGCAAGGGGAGGGTGCAGAGGAGCATCCCATGCCCACCA